>CAMNQN010000024.1 GCA_946549155.1 uncultured Lachnospiraceae bacterium
GTTTTCCAGAGGCATCTGCCCGCCCGGCCCCGTCTTTTCCTGCTGTTTTCCGGCAAACTTTACAAAATCCCGCTGAATGTGACATCCTAAGCAGAAAATGTCCGACTTGCGTGCAAATTCCGGCAGAACGGTACGTCTGTTCCGATATCATCGGTACAATAATCCTTGTGTCCCTGTGGTTTCGTAATATCCATACTGTATTAACGGATTTATGTTCAATCCGCATTTGTCACTACACGATCTATTTCAGATATTTACCGCTTAGTATGCCGCATTTCGCGTGATTCTGTAAATTCAGCCAGGAAACAGCAGGAAGATGCTTGTGGCCCTGTGCGCCCGCCTCTTCCTGCGTCCTGCTAAATTAATAGAACATGAACAGTAATTTACACTTTACTGCTCCATCTGCCGCCCCATAAACTCCACAGCGCACTTAACCAGGGCCTGTTCCGTCTCTCCCATGCGACCTTTTTCGTCCCGGGCCCGCAGGATCACCGCGCCGATCACATCTCCTTCGCAGAGAATGGGGGAGATTACCTGGGGGCGGTCGTTTTCCAGATCCTCATTGGTGATCTTGATGGGAGCGCGGCCCCCGACTCCTGTGGTCAGATGCTCCCGGTCCTTCATCAATGCTTCTAATTGGCTGGTCACCGGCTGGCCTACCACATCCTTGCGGCCGCCTCCGGCAGCGGCGATGATCTGATCCCGGTCAGTGATAAACACATTGTGGCCGGAGGAAGCTGCCAGGGCCTCCGCGTATTCTTTGGAAAAGCTGCCCAGCTCACCGATGGGGGAATATTTCTTCAATATGATTTCGCCTTCCCTGTCGGTGAAGATTTCCAGGGGGTCGGCCTCCCGGATGCGCAGGGTACGGCGGATTTCCTTCGGAATCACCACTCGTCCCAGGTCATCGATTCGTCTGACAATACCAGTAGCTTTCATAAAAAAATCCTCCATTTACTTTACTTTCCGTATCTGGAAATAGTATCTGTAAATGGGGGAATTTTATACTCTTATTTTTAAAGGAGGAATTTGTGTCCTGTTATAAGAAGTGGGAACAAGTAAGATGCAGTGAGCATTCAGAATAATTTTTTTGTTAAAAGTCAATAAATTGGTAAATATTTATAAAAATATGGTGTTTAGTTTGTCTGTTATATCAATTGATTTTCTCAGATTTTTGCAATATAATAAATAAAACTTATTAATTAATTGAGATGAAAGCTGAAATGAAACTTTGTTCAGAAGAAAATGGACAAGGGAGGAAAAGGACAGGAAGAAGATTATGGTGACTGCTGGAAAACCGCAAATTTTAAAACAGTATAATACAAGCATGATTCAAAAACTGATTATGGATAAAGGGCCCATTTCAAAACCGGAGTTGTCCCACCTGACGAATCTTAGCCTTCCCACGGTAAATAAAATTGTGGATGAGCTGGTGGCGGAGGAGTTTGCCATGGAGGATACCTTCCAGACTGGTGCTGGTGCGGGTCGAAAAGCGATGACTTATGTGGTGAACGGCAATTATGGCACCTTTGTGTCTGCTTACTATATGGATGGCAAATGGATTGGCTGTGTGGCAAATATGCTGGGGGAACTACTTTTCAAATCGGAAACCGACATAAAAGGAGATCGCAGATTGGGGCAGCTTCAGCTTTTGTTTGAAGTGCTGGAGGATTTAATGAATAACGCTCAGCGGGTAAAAGCGATTGGCGTAGGTATTCCCGGTATTGTGATGAAAAATGAGGAAATTGCCGTGATTCCCAGCCTTCCGGAATTTGAGGGGATGAATCTGAAGCAGCAGTTAGAGGAGCGTTATGGGCTTCCGGTTTTCATAGAAAATGATGTGAAATTGATGACGGTAGGATACCATTCTCAAAAGATGAACCATTTGGATAACATGGTATTTTTGTATATCGGTAGCGGGATCGGCGGCGGAATTTTGATTAACGGGCAGCTTTATAAAGGAAATACCAGTTTTGCAGGTGAATTCGGCTATATTCCGGCGGATCACGGACAGATGGAGAAGGGGCAAGCGTTTGAGGGCGGTAGTTTAGAAATGCGGCTTTTCCGATTGAGAGAACAGATGAAAAGCAAGGATCTGGAACGGGAGGCAAAGCAGATGTTTTGCCAGGAGATAGGAAGGGCGTTGGTCAGTTGTGTGGCGGTGCTGAACCCGGAAGCCGTGGTGCTGTATTGTGACGAGCTGGAAAAGGATGGATTAGAGAAAATTTCAGAGGAAATTGCACGGTTTTTGCCTGGGCATTGTGTTCCGAAGATTTATCTGACGTTGAATAATACTTATGGAATCTATGGTTTGATCTGCATGTGCCAGGAAGGCGTTCATCGGAAATATCCGTTGTTGGATGCCATGGAAGGATAAAAGGATGGCAGAAAGGGAGGTGAGGTATTTTACTGTGAGACAGGAAAATAAGATTTGGATTTCTGTGGACGGAGGGGGAACCAAAACAGAGCTTTGCGCCTGCGATGGTTCCGGGAAAAAGGTGTATGATGCATTTTTTGGCCGTTCTAATTATAAGACAGCCGGGCGGGAGGTTGTGGCTGACACGCTGGTATCGGCGTTTCATGAGATGATGGATACGCTCCATCGGAAAGTGGAGGAGATAGCCGGAATGGTTCTGGCGATTGCGGGCTGTGATTCCCAGAGGGATAAGCAGGTGTATACCGAAATCATGCTGTCGGCGGGAATTCCGGAAGAAAAGCTGTTTATCTGCAATGACACGGAAGTAATTTTTAGGTCGCTCTCTGATGAAGAAGGGGTATGTGTGGTAGCCGGGACTGGTTCCATTGTATGTGCCTATGACAGAGAAAAGTTGTTTGCCCGGGTTGGCGGCTGGGGGCCGCCGCTGTCGGATGTGGGTTCTGGTTACTGGATCGGAACCGAAATTCTGCGCCGGATGGTATACTGGCTGGATGGCATGGATCAGAAGGAATTACCCATTTTTCGGGAGATTGCCGAGAAATTTTCAGTGCCGGATGCAGAGCTGGCCTGGGTGCTGGCGGGACTGAACGTTACAAAAATGGCATCTGTTTCCGCGTTGGTTTTCTGCCATGCAAAGCAGGGGGATGAGACATGCCGGGATATTATTCAAAGTGCGGCGGAGGCGTTGATAGAGCAGATTACTGCGCTGTGCAGAAAGGCGGGATTTCGGAAGAAAATTCCCATTGTAACTGTTGGAGGTTTGTTTTCTGATGAAAGTTTCCGCAAAAGAGTGGAAGAAGGCGTGAAATGCGCGCTGAAAGAGTGTGAGATTTGTTTTTTGCGGCCGGAGGGGTCTCCAGCGGAGGATGGCCTGCGATATGCAAGAAAGCTGTTTCCGGTATCGGCGGAGGGATAAGAAACGTAAGGAAGGAATCTTATAGGACGTTATTAATTAATAAAGTATATAAATAAAAAAGGAGGCAACAAAATGAAAAAAAATTTAGTTACCGCAATGGCAGCCATCACGGCAATGTCTATGTTCTCCGCTACCTGTATGGCGGGAGAAAATGAAAAGTATCTGACTATGATTCCCAATTATGATAATGAAGTGGGAACCTTTGCCCAGGGTCCTAACGGGGAGGAAGCGATTCCAGCGGAGGAAGTGGAGCTGACAGAGGAACAGTATGCGGCTGCCAATGAAAAAAAACTGACATTGGCTATGCTTTGGGCAGGAGCCGGCGAATGGTATAATGGTATGTCCGACGGGGCGAAAGCAGAATGTGAGAAAATGGGAATTGAGATTGTCACAACTGCGGATGCAGAGTTTGATCCTGCGCTGCAGGCAACCCAGATTGAGACGGCGCTCTCCTTAAGTCCGGATATCATTTTGACGCTTCCGGTGGATCCCACCAGCGGAACTGCTGCTTATCAGCCGGCGGTGGATGCGGGAACCAAAATTGTTTTTGCAGATAATTCTGTGAATAATTATGTGGGCGGAGAGCAGTATGTAGCGGTTTGTACCGGTGATCAGTACGGTATGGGACGTACCTGTGCACAGTTGATTTCCGATGCGATAGGCGGTTCTGGAAAAATCGGTATTATTTATTATGAAGCGGATTATACGGTAACCAACAATCGGGACAATCAGTTCGTGCGTTCGATTCTGGAGGATTATCCGGATATTGAGATTGCCAGCATGATGGGCTTTGCGGAGGAGACAGCTACAGGTGAAGTGGCTTCTGCCATGCTGACCCAGAATCCGGATCTGGATGCCATTTATGTATCCTGGGATGTGGCGGCAGAACCGGTGGTGGCGGAAATCCGTGCCGGCGGTTATGATACAAAGCTGGTTACTATTGATCTGGGCGGCAACAATGATCTGGAAATGGCCAGGGGTGGCATTGTTTACGGAAAATCTGCGGATATGCCCTACCAGATCGGCGCTACCATGGTGAAGCTGGCTGTTCTGGACATTCTGGGAGAAGAGACGCCCACCTATGTGGTAAGCGACAGCATCTGTATGACGAGGGATAACATTAAGGAGAGCTGGCTGGCAGCTATGAACTGCGAACCCAGCAAGGATGTGTTAGAGGCTTTGGAAAAATAAGAGGAAAGAAAGGTTTCCTGCTTCGCTGCAAAGACGGCAGATACGGGAACGGAAGTATGCGATGCATCAGAGAGGAGAAAGGAATTGTATGATGCAAAAATCAAAAAACGCAAAAAATATAAATCTCAGCCAGTTTATTGTCTACATCAGCTTTTTTATCGTCCTGATAGGCTTTTCTGTCTTGCTGCCGGGCAAGTTTCTGACGGCAAACAATATTTTGAATATTCTGCGTCAGACGGCCATGATTTCCGTAGCTGCCGTAGGTATGACCTTTGCTATTACTGCTGGACAGATTGATTTGTCCACCGGCGGGGTGACGGCCACCGCCAGCCTGGTTACTGCTTTGGCGCTTCAGAAAGCTCCTGCGATGGCGGCTGTTTTGGCTGGCCTGTGCGTGGGTCTGGTATGCGGCGGACTCAATGGAATCATATTGACAAAATGTCGTATACCTGCTTTTATCGTAACATTGGGAACCAGTAGCGTTTATACCGGTATTGCCCGGGCGATGACAAATTTGGAGGCGGTGCCGATTACCAATGAAACGTTTACAAATTATTTCGGCTCCGGAAACCTAGGAATAATTCCTACCCTGTTTTTCTGGACCATCATATTAACTCTGGCAGGGCAGTACCTCTATAAAAAGACCTCCTTTGGCCGTGCGGTATTGGCGGTGGGAGGAAATGAGTCAGCGGCCCGGTATTCCGGTATTAATGCGGATAAAATTAAGTTCTGGTCTATGGTGATCTGTGGACTTGCGGCATCCTGTGCCGGCATTCTCTATGCGGGGCGGATGCATGGCGCCCGATATACCTACGGGGAAAACGACAGCATGAATATTATTGCTGCCGTAGTGATTGGGGGTACCAGTTTCAGCGGTGGAAAGGGAACCGTTCTGGGAACCTTGATTGGGTCTCTGGTGATTGGAATGCTCAACAACGGATTGCTGCTTTTGGGCCTGAGTGTAAATGCACAGATGGTTGCCCGTGGTATTGTCATCATTGTGGCGGTTTCTTTGAGTCTGCGGGAAAAGAAGAATGATTAAGGAGGCAGCTTATGTTTTTAAAAAGGATCTTATTCAGAAATGAAGCGCTGATTGATGCCGTGGTAACACTGCATCAGACGTATCAGATCCCCTCCAACGCCTATGTGCTGGATGTGGATGCCATTGTGGAAAATGTAAAAATGATGGCGGATTTGTGTCATAAAAACGGAATGAAGTTATATCCTATGACCAAGCAGATCGGGAGAAATCCGGTGGTAATCAAGGCGCTTGGGGAGGCTGGGGCAGACGGTTGCGTGTGTGTGGATATGGCAGATGCACGCCGTGTTCATGAGGCAGGAATGAAGATCGGCCATTTGGGGCATTTGGTGCAGGTGCCGGCGGGGGAGACCGCCGCAGCAGTGGCCATGGAACCGGAATATTGGACGGTTTACAGTCTGGAGAAAGCGAAAGCCATATCGGAGGCGCTGCCTCAGGGAAAAACGCAGAAGGTTATGGCCCGCATTTATGCGGAAGGCGATACCTATTATACAGGGCATGAGGGGGGCTTTCCGGCAGAGGAAGTGGTGGAGACGGCCAGAAAACTTGACGCTATGCCGGGATTAAAATTCGCTGGAATTACCACATTTCCCACTCAGCTGTTTGATGAGACCAGTGTGGAGATCAAGCATACCCACAATTACCGGACACTTTTGCAGGCGAAGGAACAACTGGAAACGGCGGGATTTACGGATATTCAGATCAACGCACCGGGTACCACATCTTCCCACCTGTTTGAAGAGATGGCGGCCAGTGGTGTGACGCAGGTGGAACCGGGACACGGGATGACCGGGACGACACCGATTCACGCACGGAAGGATCTGGCGGAGAAGCCGGCCATGGTTTATGTGTCGGAGGTATGTCATTTTTATAAGAACCGGGGTTACTGTTATGGCGGAGGAATGTACATCGATCCGGTATTTCCAGCTTATCCGGTGAAGGCCTGCGTTGGCAGCACACCGGAGGCAGCAAAGAAAAATCTGGTAGAGTGTGAGATTCCCAACCCGGCAGCCATTGATTATTACGGCATTTTTGAGCAGGGGGCTTCGATGAAACAGGGAGATACAGTGGTGTTTGGTTTCCGGGCGCAGGCTTTTGTGACCAGGGCATTTGTGGTTCCTGTGCTGGGGATTTCCCGGGGAACCCCCAAAGTAGCGGGCATATTTGACAGTGATGGAAAAGTAATGGGGTGGCCGAATTGGTAGAAAAAAGAAATGCACTGGAGCTTAGGGAGATTCATAAATCTTTTTACCAGAATCAGGTGCTGAAAGGTGTTTCCTTCTCTGTGGAGAAAGGAACCATATTGGGGCTGCTGGGAGGAAACGGTGCCGGAAAATCTACGTTGATGAAGATCGTCAACGGGGTTTATCGGAAGGATTCCGGAGTTATTCTGGTGGACGGGAAGGAAATTCAGATTCAAAGCGCTCAGGATGCCAGAAAAAGTGGCATTGCGATGGTATATCAGGAGCTTTCCCTGGTGCCCACATTGACCGTGGTACAGAATTTATTTCTGAATGCGGAGCCACACAAGAGCGTTTTTCGGGTAGATGAAAAAGAGTGTCTGAGACGGACCAAGGAGGCATTTGTGGAGTTTGGTATTGATGATATTGATCCCAATGCTGTGACAGGGGAGCTGCCCATTGGAAAACAGCAGTTGATTGAGATCATAAAAGCGATGCTGAAGAATCCTCATGTGCTGATTTTGGATGAGCCCACCGCTTCTCTGACCCAGCGGGAAATCGGTCTGTTGTTCGATTTTATGGAAAAGCTGAAAGCGAAGGGAATTGCCATTATTTTGATTTCTCATCATATGCAGGAAATTGTACAGATATGTGACAGGGCAGTGATTTTGTTTAACGGGGCGGTAGCGTTGGAGGATTCCGTGTCGAATCTGACCATTCCCATGATGGTGGAGGCAATGGTGGGGCACAAAGTACAGGAAACGACGGTGGAGCGGAAGAACCCCGTCCGGTACGACGAGGAGCCGCTGCTGGTGGTGAAGGGATTGACCAGCAGGGACGGTAAGGTGAATCGTGCGGATTTCCAGATTTATCCGGGAGAAGTAGTGGGAATCGCCGGACTTATGGGCAGCGGGCGCACGGAGTTGATAAAGTGTATCTACGGGATAATGAAGCCGAAAGAGGGAAGTGTTATGCTGAAGGGGAGGAATATTACCGGACAAAGACCCTGGAAAGCGATTGAGAATGGTGTGTTTATGATTCCGGAGGATCGGAGAAAATCCGGCATTGTGTCCATACATTCCGTGAAAATGAATCTGTTTATGTCTGCATGGAACCGTTTTTCGAAACATACCTGCATTGATGATAAAAAGGCGGAGAAGAAGGCCATGGAGCTGATTTCCCGTCTGGATATCAAGACCACCGGAACCGGTCAGGAATTGAAGAATCTTTCCGGAGGAAATCAGCAAAAGGTGGTATTTGGAAAAAGTATCTTTCTGCATCCGGACATTCTGATGCTGGACGATCCGACAGTGGGCGTGGATGTGGAAGCGAAGGAGAGTATCTGTCATATCGTTGCGGATATTGCGGATTCTGGCAGCGGAGTTCTGATGGTTTCTTCAGAATTTGAACATTTGGCTAAGGTATGCGATCGGATTTTGATTATGAAGCACGGGGCGTTTACCGGAGAGCTGAGACGGGGAACGGATGAATTGTCTGAATCGTCTCTGTTGGTGGCGGTGCAGTCTTAAGACGGCGGATGATTGGAATTTAATATCCAAAATATTTATTTGGAAGCGGCAAATGTTGGGGCCGCTTCCTTTTTAATGATTTTTTTCCCGATATTTATGTGGCGGGCCGGATAGGGGTGTGGTACAATGTGGATATTGTTCAGGAAGCAGTTTTATGGAGGGCTGTAAAGCGTGGAGCAGGCGGTAACAGAATAGGAGGAGTTTATGAGAATATTATTGATCCGACATGGCGATCCGGATTATGAACATGACGCATTGACAGAAAAGGGAAAGCGGGAGGCAAAGCTTTTGTCCGATTATCTGATCAGGGAAACGGTAAAGGATTTTTATGTGTCCCCGCTGGGGAGGGCGAAGGAGACCGGCTCCTACACGCTGCAGCGGCTGGGGCGCAGTGCCCGGGTAAAGGACTGGCTGCAGGAATTTCCGGCGGAGGTGGATGTGAACGCTTCGGGCCTTCTTCAGAAAATGTTTCCGGATACCAGGAGGGATGAGAACGGATTTAAGAAGCGTATTTCCTGGGATATGCTGCCGGGCTGCTGGGGAGATATCCCGGAATATTTTGACCGGCGGGACTGGCGAAGGACAGAGGTGGCTGCCCATAGCCGCATGAATCAGGCTTACGATGAGATGGCGGAAGGGCTGGACGAATTACTGGCGCAGTACGGATATGTTCGGGACGGCAGCTGGTATCGCACAGAGCAGGGCAGCAGGGACACCATTGTGTGTTTCTGCCATTTTGGCGTGACCTGTGCGATCCTTTCCTATCTGTGGAATATGTCGCCCTTTATCCTGTGGCATGCGCTGGCGCTGGCGCCCACGTCGGTGACAGAGCTGGTGACGGAGGAGCGGGAGAAGGGAAAGGTGCTCTTCCGCGCCCTGCGGGTGGGGGATATTTCCCATTTGTATGCAGGGAACGAGCCGCCCTCATCGGCCTGCCGGTTCTGTGAGGTATATGAAAATCTGGATGAGAGACACTAAGGAAATGCTGAATTAATCAGCGTTTCCCTAAGAAAGGCCGGCGCCGTAGGCTGGTGGGAATACAGGCAGCGGCAGGGCCGGTGACAGAATAGAAATGGAAGACTGGGTTTGGCAAAACCGGAAAAGGAGATTGTATGAGAGTTGGACTGGGATATGATGTACATAGATTGGTGGAAGGACGGGATTTGATTCTGGGCGGTGTGAAGATCCCTTATGAGAAGGGGCTTCTGGGTCATTCTGACGCGGATGTGATCGTACATGCCATCATGGACGCGCTGCTGGGAGCCGCCGCACTGGGGGATATCGGACAGCATTTTCCCGATACGGATCCCCGGTATGAGGGCATTTCCAGCATAGAATTGTTAAGACAGGTGGGAAAACTGCTGGAGGAGCACAATTATGTGATAGAAAATATTGACGCCACCATCATTGCCCAGCGGCCGAAGATGATGCCTCATCTGCCCCGGATGCGAAAGAATGTGGCGGAGGCGCTGGGCATTGAGGAGAACCAGGTGAGTATCAAGGCCACCACGGAGGAGGGGCTGGGCTTCACCGGCAGCGGCGAGGGTATCTCGGCCCAGGCCATCTGTCTGCTGCTGCCGCTGATGGATCTGGTATCAAATGATGTGATGACCTCCGGCTGCTGCGGGGGATGCGGAAGATAGAAGCACGCTGGCATGGCGGAGGGCCCTGTGGGGGATGCGGAAGATAAAAGCGCTCTGGCATGGCGGAAGGCCCTGCGGGGGATGCGGAGGAGAAAAGCATGCTGACATGGCGGGCTGTACGGGAGATAAGAAAGAAAAAGCGAAGGATATGAGGATAAGGAAATTAGAAAAAGCAGAGCATGGACGGACCCGCGGCCTGTATGAGACCGTGTTTTCGGAGGATGAGCGGCGCTTTGTGGACTATTATTATGAGCACAGGGCCCGGGATAATGAAATCTATGCGGCTGAGGAAACAGAAGGACACACCGGGGAGCTGGCGGCGATGGAGGCGGGCCTGGGCGCCCCCGGCGGGATACACGCTATGCTGCATCTGAATCCGGTGACGGTGTGCTGGGGGGGAAAAACGGAAAAGATTTTTTATATCGTGGCGGTGGCGACGGAAAAGGAATATCGCCATCGGGGACTGATGCGCGGGCTGCTGGAATGTGCCCTCAGGGATCTTTATGCCAGGAAGGCGCCCTTCGTATTTCTCATGCCTGCGGCGGAGGCCATTTATACTTCCTTTGGCTTTCGGCGGGCCTGGGAATGGAGATGGGAGGAGGAGCAGATGCTGCAGGCGGATGCTGCGGATGCAGCAAACGGTCCGGATGCAGGCCTCCCGGTTTTCCGATGCAGTGAGCAGCAGCTTCAGGCTCTGAGCAGCCGGGTCAATGAGGCTTTGGGCAGGCAGTTTACCATGTTTACCCTGCGAAGCCCGGATTATTACCGGCATTTGGCCGTTCAGCAGCAGGCCTCCGGCGGGCGGCTGGAGGTTTTGTTCCGGAAAGAGGGAGGCATCGGGAAGCCCATCTGTGCCCGCTGCACCGCCAGGGAAGAGTTTCCGCCTATGATGGCCCGGATTATTCATCTGGAACGCTTCCTTTGCCGGATAAAAAGCAGAGAGGAAAAAACAATGTACTGGCAGGTAACAGACGGGCTGCTGCCGGAAAATAACGGCCTGTTTGAGATAACCCTTGGACCGGAGGGAGGACGGGCGGTGCGGCTTTCCACCGGGGAAAGCGGGACTTTGGACGCCGCAGAGGCGGGTGCTGCGGCAGACGGGGGCCGGGAGCGCCGGCTTTCCTCCGGCCCGGAGCGGCATATCCCGCGGCCGGAATGCGTAGATATCGCGGAGATTCCCGGCCGGCTGGGGGCGGATAACCCGTTTGGCAGCGCGATGATTTGTGAAGTTGTGTAGCGAAAAGACATTGACAAAAACATCCGGATTGCATAGACTTAAGGCAGTCATGAATTTTGTATACGAGGTGAAAATAAGATGAAATTTTATAATACCCTAACCAAGAAAAAAGAAGAATTTGTTCCCCTGGTACCGGGCAAGGTATCCATGTATGTATGCGGCCCCACCGTGTACAATTTTATCCATATCGGAAATGCCAGACCTATGATCGTGTTTGACACTGCCAGAAGGTACATGGAACACAAGGGCTATGAGGTGAATTATGTGTCCAACTTCACGGATGTGGACGACAAAATCATCGCGAAGGCCATCGAGGAGGGGGTTCCCGCCCAGGAGATTTCCGAGCGCTACATCAGGGAGTGCAAGCAGGATATGGCGGACTTGAATGTGAAGCCGGCCACCACCCACCCCCAGGCGACCCAGGAGATTGACGGCATGATCGGGATGATCAGCACGCTGATGGAGAAGGGCTACGCCTACAATGTGAACGGGACCGTGTATTTCCGCACCCGGAAATTTAACGAGTATGGAAAGCTGTCCCACAAAAATCTGGACGATCTGCGTTCCGGCAACCGTTCCCTGCTGGTGAGCGGCGAGGATCAGAAGGAGGATCCTCTGGATTTTGTTTTGTGGAAACCGAAAAAAGAGGGGGAGCCCTACTGGGAATCTCCCTGGAGCCAGGGGCGTCCCGGATGGCATATTGAGTGTTCCGTGATGGCTAAAAAATATCTGGGGGAGGAGATCGACATTCACGCCGGAGGCGAAGACCTGGTTTTCCCCCATCATGAGAATGAGATTGCCCAGAGCGAGTGTTGCAACGGCAAAATTTTTGCCAGATATTGGCTGCACAATGGCTTTTTGAATATTGATAACCGGAAAATGTCCAAATCTCTGGGAAATTTCTTTACGGTCCGTGAGATAAAAGAAAAATACGACCTGCAGGTGCTGCGTTTCTTCATGCTCAGCGCCCACTACAGAAGCCCGCTGAATTTCAGCGCGGAGCTGATGGAGGCATCAAAGAACGGCCTGGAGCGCATTGTCAATGCGGTGGATAATCTGAACTATCTGGAGGAGAATGCCGCCGGGACGGACATGACTTCGCAGGAAGAGGCTTCCATGGAGGAGGTAAAAGCCTTTGAGGCCCGGTTTGACGAGGCGATGGACGATGACCTGAACACGGCGGACGCGATCTCTGTGATTTTTGAACTGGTAAAATATGCCAACACCAGGGTGACGGCAGAGAATTCCAAAGCCTTTATCGGGGCGGTGAGAGCAGAGATTCTGGAGCTGGGCGACGTGCTGGGGCTGATCCTGGAAAAGAAGGAGGAGGAGCTTCTGGCGGAGGATATTGAGAAGCTGATCGAGGAGCGCCAGGCGGCCAGAAAGGCTAAGGATTTCGCCAGGGCCGACGAGATCAGAAATACGCTTCTGGATAGGGGCATTGTGCTTTTGGATACCAGAGAAGGAGTAAAATGGAAGAAAGCGTAAAAGCGCCCTGGGACGATCTGGCGGCCCAGTTCGGGCTGCAGGAGAAGGATTGGAGCCAGTATTCACCTCTGACGCTGGCGTATATAGGGGATGCAGTGTATGAGCTGGTGATCCGCACGGTGCTGGTGGAGCGGACCAACTGCCAGACGGCGAAGCTGCATCAGCGGGCCACTTCCCTGGTGAAGGCCGGAGCTCAGGCGGAGCTGATTCGGGTATTGCTTCCGCATCTGACGGAGGAGGAAGCGGGGGTATACCGGCGGGGACATAATGCGAAGCCCTACAATACAGCAAAAAATGCTACCCGGCGGGAATACCTGGAGGCCACCGGCTTTGAGGCGCTCATGGGATATCTGTATTTAAAGAAGGAATATGCCCGGCTGATTCATCTGATCCGCCTGGGCCTGGAGGAGAGCGGACATGCGCTATGAGGAATTGACAATTGAGGGCAGAAATGCGGTGATGGAGGCCTTCCGTTCCGGAAAGACCATCGATAAGCTGTTTGTGCAGGAGGGGCTGCAGGACGGCCCGGTGCTCTCGATTTTGCGGGAAGCCAGAAAACATGACACAATTATCAACAGGGTAAAGAAGGAACGGCTGGATCAGATGTCCGAGACGGGCAGACATCAGGGGGTGATTGCCCAGGCGGCAGCCTATGAGTATGCTCAGGTGGAGGATATTCTGAATGCGGCCAGAGAGAAGGGAGAACCGCCCTTTCTATTCCTTCTGGATAATATTGAGGATCCTCACAATCTGGGGGCCATCATCCGTACGGCCAACCTGGCCGGCGCCCACGGGGTGATTATTCCCAAACGCCGCGCCGCAGGGCTGACGGCTGTGGTAGCCAGGACCTCCGCCGGAGCGCTGAATTACACACCGGTGGCGAAGGTGAACAACTTAAGCGCGGCGATTGAGGAACTGAAAAAAGAGGGGCTGTGGTTTGTCTGTGCGGACATGGAGGGAGAAACCATGTACAATCTGGACCTGCGGGGGCCCATTGGCCTGGTGATCGGCAGTGAGGGGGAAGGAGTCAGCCGCCTGGTGAAGGAGAAATGCGACTTCATTGCTTCCATCCCTATGAAGGGGGATATTGATTCCCTGAACGCATCGGTGGCCGCAGGCATTCTTGGATATGAGATTGTGCGCCAGAGGCTCCAGGTGGGCAAATAGGCGGTGAACAGAAAGGATTTTATGTTTAAACGAAGAAAGACGGTGGCGGAGTTTCTGCAGACACTTTCGGAGGAAACGACTGCTTTACGGCAGAAGCGGTGGAATTCTCTGCAGATCATGGTTCCCGGATTTATGAGCGTTATTCTGCTGGGGGCATTTCTTCTGATGCTTCCGGTTTGCAATGCGAATGGACAGTGGCTGAATTTTACGGATGCGTTGTTTACGGCCTGTACCTGCGTCTGCGTGACGGGGCTGGTGACGGTGGTTCCGGCTGTGCAGTTTGCGCTTCCCGGCAAGCTGGTGCTTCTGGTGCTGATTCAGATCGGCGGATGGGGCGTGATTGTCTGCGGGCTGTGGATTTTGGTGCTGCTAAAGCGTAGAATCTCGCTGAACGCCCGGGTGATCATCCATGATTATTTTAATTTGGATACGATGAGCGGTATGGTACGGATGCTGATTTATGTGGTGAAGGGAAGTCTGCTGGTGGAGGGCGTGGGGGCCCTCTGCTATGCCTTTCTCTTTGTGCCCCGGTACGGGCTGCTTCGGGGACTGTGGTATTCCGTATTTCACGCGGTGTCCGCCTTCTGCAATGCCGGAGTGGATATTCTGGGAACCGTCAGTCTGGCGGAGTATGCGGGCAATCCCTGGATCAATCTGGTCACCATGGCGCTGATTGTCATCGGCGGCCTGGGTTTTATGGTGTGGCGGGAGATCTGCGGCCTGATAAAAAAGCTGTGGCACCGGAAGGCGCCGTGGAAAAAAGCCCTCCGGGCGGTGGGACTGCATGCCAGGGTCGTGCTTCTTATGACGGTATTTCTGATTTTGGCCGGGGCGCTGTTTTTCTTTGGGGCGGAGTATGGAAATCCGGAAACCCTGGGGCCTCTGCCCCTGTGGCAGAAGGGGATGGCCGCGCTGTTTCAGTCCGTGACCACCAGAACCGCCGGATTTTATACAGTTTCTCAGGCAGGGCTGCGGGAGGCCTCTAAATTCGTCTCCTGCATCCTCATGTTTATCGGCGGTTCCCCGGCCAGCACCGCCGGCGGTGTGAAAACGGTAACGGTGGCGGTATTGATTCTCACCTGCTGGTCTATCCTGAAGGGGCATACGGATACGGAGTGCCTGAAACGGAAGGTGGCGGCTACTACGGTGCGCATGGCCATTGCGGTATACGCCATGGGCATGACTATGGTGCTGGCGGGAACCGTGATAATTTCCCTGCTGGAGCCCGGGCTTGAGCTGATCGATATTTTATATGAGGTGATATCTGCCACCGCCACGGTGGGACTGACTGCGGATGTGACGCCGGGGCTGTCCACCGCCAGCAAATATGTGATCATATTTTTGATGTATGTGGGCAGGATCGGGCCGGTGACGCTGCCTATGCTCATGGCAGCGAAGCTGGGAAAGAAAAATGATAAGCGGACTCTGCCGGAGGAGCATATCGTGGTGGGGTGAGGAACGCCCAAAATGCGGCGAAGCTATGAATTTGGGGGTGAAAGGAAATGAAAAAGCAGTACGTAGTGTTTGGAATCGACCGGTTTGGCGCCAGCATCGCCAGGACGCTGGAACAGAATGGGTGCCAGGTAATAGCGGTGGACAATGATTCCGAAAAGATACAGATGATCGCGGACGAGGTCAGCTATGCCATGACGGCGGACGTGGAGGATCCGGAGGCTATTGAGAGCCTGGGACTGAAAAACGTGGACGGCGCCATTATCACTATGGTTAATCATATGGAGGCCAGCATTGTGGCGGCCATGATGTGCCAGGATCTGGGGCTGAAGTACATTGTGGCCCGGGCGAAGAATGATATGCACGGGAGGATACTGGAAAAAATCGGCGTTTCCAAGGTGGTGTATCCCGAACAGGAGATGGGAGAGCGCATCGGTCGTTATATCGCGGCCCAGGATTTTATGGACTGGATTGCCCTGTCCCCGGACTTTTCCCTGGTGGAGGTGGCGATGCCCCAGGAATGGGTTGGACGGTCCCTGGTGGAACTGAATCTGAGAAAAAAATACGGCTTCAACGTGGTGGGGATCAAACGCGGTAGTCAAATGATCATGCAGTTCGATCCGAATGAGGCGCTGGAGGCGGAGGACGTCCTTTTTGTCATCGGAAAGAACAGAGATCTGGAGAAATTTCAGGATTAAGTTCAGGGGGCGATGTTTGGTAATTAGCAGGACGCAGGAAGGGACAGTGTCGGCTCCGCGCTTTCCCTTCCTGCTGTTCTTGGTAAGCTTTACAGAATCACGCCGAATGTGACATTCTAATCATAAAATATCCGACTTGCATGCAAATTCCGGCAGAACGGTATGTCTATTCCGATATCATCGGTATAATATATCCTTGTGGCCCTGCTGTCCCGCCTCTTCCTGCGTCCGGGTAATTAACAAAACACGAAGAACATTCACTTGAACAGTAACCGATAAAAAACAAAACAAAATTGAAAAATAAATACAAAAAATGGTTGACACAGTGGGGGAATTGTGGTATCATTCTTACTCGTAGCGGGTCAACCGCACAGGCTGCTGTGGCTCAGTCGGTAGAGCGTCACATTGGTAATGTGGAGGTCACGGGTCCGATTCCCGTCAGCAGCTTTTCCTATGAAACTCGATTTTCCTTTATGTATAAGGAATTTCGAGTTTTTATTTTTTCAAAAAGTTCTATGTGTATAGTTAATTACCCGGACGCAGGAAGAGGCGGGCGTGCAGGGCCACAAGTATCTGGAAAATAACTCCGGATACCAAGAAAATCTAAGATGCAGCCGGACGAAAATTCCGGGCACCGGGGCGGTTCGCCGGGAAATCCTGATGATTTCCCAGCTTGGCGCCCCTGAGCTGTCAGCCTTGAGGGCTGCCAGTTCTCCCGAAATTTTCGTCCGTCTCCATCTAAGATTTTCTAGTGCGCCCAGCGAAGGGTGCGGTACCAAATGGGTGGAAATCCCATCCGGTAAGATGCCAACCACATCACCGGTAGCGAGTCTTGAGTGGGTGTTTTGGTGACAACATCTGCTAAGCGTAGACAGCCAGGCATTAGGGATTGTGATCCAGCACCGAAATCTTAGTTAGTCCGGCAGGCCGACGCAGTTAGAAATGCGGAAGGCTACATGTGAGTTTATCGCAATGGTGAGATTTCTCACACTGCCGCGGTGTCTAAGAGCAGTTCATGATGTACAATGGTATCGCGTCAACTGGGGAGAGCCTGTGGTTCCCATATCAGGCAGGTGTGGAGCCAATAATGTATAAGTGGTATGCCCGACAACTAACGGAGAAGGGCAAATGAGTCACAGGCAGTCGGATGGCCGGATAGTACCGATGATGGCGGGTAATGCCGCCGGAGGGAAGCCGAGAGAGGGTTGTTCCTCACAACCTTGCCATGCAAAGCCATATCAGGAGGGAAACATTATCTATACCCAGAGATAGGAGTAAAAAAAAAAAATAATGGGAACGAAACTTGAGAGAATATCGCAACTATCAACAGAAAACCCGGAAATGGTATTCACATCCATTGGGCATTTGATCAACAAAGAATTACTGAGAGAATGCCACGAGGAAATGGATGGGGATAAGGCCGTAGGAATCGATGGGTAACCAAAGAGGAATACGGGAAGAATCTGGAAGAGAACCTGGAGAGGCTGGTGGAGCGGCTCAAGAAAAAGTCGTATAAACCACAGCCAGCAAGGCGGGTAGAGATACCGAAGGACAAAGGGAAAACGAGACCATTAAGTATCTACTGCTACGAGGACAAACTGGTACAGGAAGCGCTCAGGCGCTTGCTGGAAGCGGTTTTCGAACCCCACTTTTACGATGAGATGATGGGATTTCGTCCAAACAGGGGATGTCACATGGCGCTCAGGAAACTGAACGGCATGATAGAAAAGCATCCGACGAATTATGTGCTGGATGCGGATATAAAAGGGTTCTTCGATCATATAGACCATGAATGGGCAGTCAAATTCATAGAAAGCAGGATAAAAGACCCGAACATAACCAGACTGGTGCGCCGGATGCTGAAAGCTGGAATTATGAGAGATTTTCAGTATGAAGAAACCGAGGAAGGAAGTGGTCAAGGGTCCGTCTGTTCCCCAATCATTGCCAACATCTACATGCACTATGTGCTGCTGTGGTGGTTCAAAGAGAAGGTAAAACCCTGTATGAGGGGGTATGCAGATATCGTAGCATACGCCGATGATTTTGTGTGCTGCTTCCAGTACAAAAAGGATGCGGAAGAATTCTATGAGAGGCTAAAACAAAGAATGATAAACTTTGGACTGGAACTAGAGGAGAGTAAAAGCAGGCTAATCGAGTTTGGAAGGTACGCAGAAGAGCGGTGCAGAAGAAACGGGGAAAAGCCGGGAACATTTACATTCCTGGGTTTTACACACTACTGTTCCAAAAGCAGGAACGGAAAGTTCAGAGTGAAGAGGAAAACCAGCAAAAAGAAATTTGCGAAGAAATAAATTTGCGAAGAAATGCAAGGAAGTGAACAGAGAGATAGCTAAGATGCGAATACTGCCGCTTCCGCGGATTATTAAAAAGATAAATCAGGTGCTGGTAGGTTATTATCATTACTATGGGATAACTGACAACTCCAAGAGCATAAGCGACTTCTGTTATCGGGTCAGAAGTAGCCTATTCTATTGGTTAAATCGCAGGAGCCAGAAGAAAAGTTACACATGGAAAACATTTAGAGAAATGTTGAAAGAGTATCCTCTGGCCCGACCGAAAATATATGTTAGTATCTATGGTTGACAGTTGTTGAATAATTAACTTTGCAAAGAGCCGGATGCGGGAAAGCCGCACGTCCGGTTCCGGGAGGGATTTGTTCCGTAAGGGGCAAATCTACTCGACTGGTATTCTGCGCAATGTTTTCCAGATGACAGGGTCGGCTCCCCGCTTTCCCTTCCTGCTGTTCCTGGTAAGCTTTACAAAATTATGCCGCATACGACAGCTTAAGCATAACATATCCGATTTGTGTAAATTGACATCCCAGCATTTATTACTGTACCATTAATTTCAGATATCGACTGCTTAGCTTAGTATGTTACATTCGGCTCGATTATTGTAAATTCAGCCAGGAAACAGCAGGATGGATATGGCCCTGCGGCCCCGACTCTTCCTGCGTCCCGATAATTAACAAGAAAAAAGTTTCTTAAAACTCTTGTAATATTCTTAATTATATTGTAAAATATATCCATACTGCAGAATTATGAGGAAACTGATACCGTTCACCAGCCCGGCGGATCGTGTGCCGGACATGAAAGATGGACGATGAATGACATATGGGGAGGGAAATAGTTTGAAGAGAGCGAGAACGGGTTTGCTGTGTATGCTTCTGCTGGCGGTGTTCTGTCTGATACCGGCGAAGAGTACCCAGGCGGCCACGGCGAAGAGATTATTTACGATCACGATTAACGATGGCTTTGTGTCCCAGAAGGTTCCGGTGTATCAGTACACGGAGAGCGGCGGCAGCTTTACGGTGGCGGCGAAGAAGACGCTGCGGACGCTGCCGGTATATGCGGGTGCGAAAACAGTCAGGATTTCCATCGGCAGCAAGACCAGCTTGTATAAAAATACTTATAAGAGTGTGACTTATAAAAAGAAGGCGACGCTTTCCGGGACCACGTCCCTGAAACTGACCCTAAAGACGAAGGCCGGCGCCTCAAAGACCATGACAGTGAAGCTGATCCGGCCCAGTATGCCAAAGATCAGTTCGCTGAAAACCTCCGCATCCACCTTCACCCCGGGAAACTACGCCCGGCTGTCCGTGAAGCTGAATATGAAAGCCGGAGTGGCAGTAAAGGCTTACTATAAAGTTAAAAACAGCAGCGGCAAGGTGGTATACCAGAAAATTCTGGGCACCCGGAAATCCACGAATTATACGGCCTACTGGGACGGCAGGCCTTCAAAAGGGAATGCTGCGGGCCTGTCTGCTTCAGATTACGTACCGGCAGGCACCTATAAACTGACGGCCTATCTGCAGTACACGGTGGGCGGAAAGAATAAATTTATCAGCAAGACTGTGACTGTGAAGATAAAGCGGGCTTCCAGCGGGACCTCCGGCACCGCCGGCGGAAATGGGACAGGAGACAGCCCTGCCGGCGGCACGGGAGTCGGCACTGCCACGGATAATCCCGCCTTCAGAGCCACTGCATGGAAGTGGAAGGTCACCCTGTCCGGGGATGATACGCTGGATTTTATGGCCGAACAGATCTGCCAGCAGGTGCTTACCAGCAGTATGTCCGAGACAGAGCGGGCTAGAGCGCTGTTTGTCTGGTGCGTAAAGAATTTCACCTATCTGGGCAGTAATATCAATACAAAAACCTCCCAGTCCCAGGTGGATCAAATCGCAGCCTCCGCAGCCTGCGTGGCCTACGCAAAACAGGCAGATACGCAGATTGCCACAGGAAAAGCGGCGGTAAACTGGACGGATGGTTATTTCGGATCAAAGGAAGGCTCCGGAATGCACAAGACCAAAATGGGTTGGACAAAGGCCGGCCTTATCCAGAAAAAAGGAAACTGTCTGGTGCTGTCCTGCATTTACCAGACGCTGCTGCGCCATGCCGGCATCGAGGCCCACATCGTGGAAAATCCCAGCGGCAGCGGCCACCACTTCTGGAATGTGGTAAAAATCGGCAGCAAATATTATTACTGTGATGTGAACAAAGGCTTTTACGACAGCGACCCTGATAAAAAGACATTCTTCCTGCGCGGAACCAATTTTGAGGACAGCCAGTGGGCACGGGTGCGGAAGAACGAATCCAAATACGCCATTGCCCAGAAGGTAAGCGCTGCCGACTGTCCGGGCCGATAAAAAGATCAGCGCGGCGGATCGGCATAGCCGATAGTCCGCGCTGCTATATTCAGGAGACTGCGAAAACCGGAAGAAGAGTGCTTCAGGACAAGATGGGGATACCCGGATGTCCCGAAATGCTTCTTTCGGTTTTTTCCGCTTCTGTTTTCACATCTATGCTGTATTTTCTTGATTTTCCCCTTTCCTTTTACATAAAATTGAATAATTAGACAATTTTGTCATTGATTTTATCTTTTTTATACGGTAGAATATTAATTATTGTGTTTTTCCAGGGTGGACAGTAGACTTTCTGCCGTGGACAGATTTTAAACGAAAGAGGTGTAATTGTTTCATGGATTTATTTATCTACACATTAAAGCGCATTGGTGTATCCATCATGACGATTTTATTGGTAGCGGCCATCACATTCTTCATGATGAACGCCATTCCCGGCAGTCCGTTCATGACGGAAAAATCCACGCCCAAACAGATTGAACAGGCCAATGCCAAGTACGGCCTGGACAAACCGGTTCCCGTCCAGTTCGTCAATTATGTGAAAAACCTTCTGAAGGGGGATATGGGTACCTCTCTGAAAATGCAGCAGGATACCCCGGTTACCACAATCCTGTTTGGACAGGGAAAATTCGGCCGTTCCATCCGGCTGGGCCTGCTGGCGCTGGTAGTGGCTGTTTTGGTGGGCATACCATTGGGCTGTCTGGCCGCCTATCACCGGGGAAAATGGATTGACAGTATCCTGCGGGTACTTACCACGGTAGGCATTGCCATGCCCAGCTTTGTGATTGCCACGCTGATGCTGTTTGGCTTCGGTGTGCACCTGAAAATTTTTCCTGTGCAGTCGGGAACGCTGGACAGCGTTTCCACCTATATTATGCCGGTGGTAACGATGGCGTTTTATCCCTCCT
>CAMNQN010000025.1 GCA_946549155.1 uncultured Lachnospiraceae bacterium
GGATATAGAAACCAGCCGGCTGAAACAGGTGATGGTGGAAAATTCCAATACCCATATTCTTCTGGCGGACAGCACGAAGGTTGGAAATGTGTGCTTTGCCAGGTTCGCCGGACTGGAGGAGATGGATGCGGTGATTTCCGACAAGGATGCGGACCGGGAGTTTTTGGCGGAGGCAAAAAAGATGGGGGTGGAGGTGAAGCTGGTGTAGGCGGGCCGCCGCTGATAGAGAGCCGGCGGTCATTCTTTGGGCGTGTCCGGGGGAATGGTAGAAATTCTTATGTAATAACATTATTACAATATTGACAATTCGGTGAAAAAATGGTATTTTATAGTTAATCAATAATAAATGAAAATAAATGAAAACAAATTGTGGCTGTAGAAACAGGACAGCCCAGGCAAATCAAAGTCAGGAGGAGGACAAACATGGTAAATGGAAAATTAGGCATTTGTGTAATTGGAGCAGGCCGCGCGGGCATGATTCACGCGACGAATTTTGCGAAAAATGTACCCGACGCGCAGTTGGTAGCGGTGGCTGATCCGGTGGAAGAGGTGGCGAAGCGGGGCGCCGAGCAGTTAGGCCTGGATACGTACTATCTGAATGAGGATCAGGCGCTGAATGATAACCGCATCGATGCGTATGTGGTGGTTTCTCCTACCAAATTTCATGTAGGTATTGTGAAGAAGCTGGCAGCGGAGAAGAAGCATATCTTCTGTGAGAAGCCCATGGCCATGAACGAGGCGGAATGCGACGAGATGATCCAGGCTGCGGCGGAGAATAACGTGAAGCTGCAGATCGGATTTATGAGAAGGTTTGACGAGGGCTTCATGCAGGCCAAGGCCCGCATTGAGGCGGGGGAGATCGGCGACGTGGTGATGGTGCGTTCCAACACCAGAGGTCCCAGTGTTCCCAGACCCTGGATGTATGATCTGAAAAAGAGCAACGGCCCCCTGGCCGAGGTGAACAGCCACGATATTGATACCATGAGATGGCTGACGGGCAGTGAGTTTAAGACGGTTTATGCCATTGGCGGAAATTACCGCTGTCTGGATGCGAAGGAGGAGTGGCCGGATTTCTATGATAATGTGGTGATGGCGGCTTCCTTTGAGAACGGTATGCAGGGTATGCTGGACGGCGCCCAGGGCGTGGGCTACGGCTATGACGCCAAGGTGGAAGTGCTGGGAACGAAGGGCTGTATACAGATCGGTTCTCTCCAGGGCGCTCAGATGGTGGTGCACAGCGCGGCCACGAAGATGGCGACCTATCCGATTATTGACAGCTGGATGCACCTGTTCAAGGATGCCTACCTGCGGGAGGACACGGAGTTTGTATCTGCTGTGCTCAACGATACCACGCCGAAGGTGACAGGGCATGACGGAAAGATGGCAGTGAAAGTGGTGAACGCCGGAAATATTTCTATTGTTGAGAAACGAATTGTTACCCTGTAGTCTGAGCAGTACATAGGGAAACGCTGTAATCAGCGCTTCCATAGAGAACGGGATTGGCGGCTGCTGTCCGGAAGGGCAGCGATTAAAATAAGGGAGGCCAGAATAAAATGAAAGCGGCAGTTTTTTACGGAAAAGAGAATATGCGTGTGGAAGAATATCCCACGCCGGAAATCAATGACAATGAGGTGCTGGTGCGCGTTAAGAGTGCGGCGATCTGCGGCACGGATGTGCGGATGTACCGCAATGGTGTGAAAAATGTGGATGAGAATCATCCGCTGATTATCGGCCATGAGATGGCTGGTGTGATCGAGAAGGTAGGTAAAAATGTGACGGCCTACACCCCTGGGACAAGGGTAGCGGTGGCTCCCAACATGGGCTGCGGCATCTGCGAGGACTGTATCCGCGGAAACGGCCATATGTGCAAGGACTACAAGGCGCTGGGCATCAGCTTAAACGGCGGCTTTGCGGAGTATGTGAGAGTGCCGGAGGCAGCGGTGCGGGGCGGAAACCTGATCCCCATGGAGGATCATGTATCCTATGCGGAGGCTGCCATCACAGAGGCACTGTCCTGCGTATATAATGGAAGCTCCCAGTGCAACATCCGCCCCGGCGATTATGTGCTGGTAATCGGCGCAGGCCCCATCGGCATCATGCACGCCATGATGGCGAAGATGGCGGGCGCGGTGAAGGTGATTATCAATGATATCGCCGAGAACCGTCTGGAGCTGTGCCGGGAAATTGATCCCTCCTTCATCACGGTGAAGGACGATGTGATTCCTTTCGTTAGGAAGGAGACAAAGGGACACGGCGTGGACGCTGTGATCACGGCCTGCCCGGTTCCGGCGGCACAGCAGACCGCCCTGGAGGTTGCGGCCAACTACGGAAGAATCTGCTTCTTCGGCGGGCTTCCTGAGGATCGGAAGATGGTTCCGCTGAACACGAACCTGATTCATTACAAGCAGCTGATCTGTACGGGAACCACCAGAGCCAGCTTAAAGCAGTTTAAGGATGTGCTGGGCTTCGTGTCCGCAGGCATCATCGACGTGAAGAAACTGATTACGGCGGAGTTCTCTCTGGATGAGATCGGAAAGGGATTTGAACTGGCCATTGCGGCGCAGGGACTGAAGAACGTTATCAATATGGATTGATAGATCCGAAAGGAGAAGGTTATGAAAGAAATTCTGTTTATGACCGTGGATCTGGGAACCAGTTTTATCAAGGCAGGGGTTTATGACACGGAGGGCCACTGTATTGCCAATGCCAGTGAGCCGGTGAAGGACGAGCGGCCCAGACCGGGAATGTTTATTCAGCGGGGGGAAGAGCTGTTCCAGTCGGTGCTGCGCTGTATCAGGAAGGGAAGCGAGGCGCTGGGCGAGAGAGCGGCTAATGTGGAGGCTATGGCCTTTACGGGACAGATGGCCGGATTCATGGCGGTGGACAAGGACTGGAACGACGTTACCACCTGGTCCTGTTCCATTGATACCCGCTACAGTCCCTATGCGGACCGGCAGATGCGGGAATTTGCTGAGGATTTCCTGGAGATCAGCGGCACCAACGCGCCGCAGATGTGTTCCAAATTCGAGTGGTTCTGCCATGATTTCCCGGAGGACGCCAAACGCATCGCGAAATGCGTCATGATTAGCGGCTATGTGCTGGGCAAGCTGGGACAGATTCCCATTGAGGAGGCCTGTATCGATGGCTCCCTGATTGCCTGGTCCGGCATGGCGGATATCCGGAATGCGAAATGGTCGGATGTGCTGTGCGAAAAGCTGGGAATGGATAAAAAATATCTGCCGAAAATCGTAGATTCCTCCGCCATCGGCGGCACGCTCTGCGAGGAGATGGCGAAGATTACCGGATTAAAGGCGGGAATCCCGCTGATAGCCGGCGCGGGGGATAAGGTAGCCGGCTGTGTCGGCGCAGGTATCCTGGATATTGGGGATATGATTTTTGAGGCCGGTTCCTACGGCGGCTTTAGCTGTATGGTGGAGGATTACCGCCCCGACCGGGAGGAGCACTATTTTGATGGAATCATCGGTCCCATGATGGATAAGATGTATGCGCATAAGTATATTTCGGGTTCCGGGATTTCCCTGGACTGGTTCGCGGAGAAATTCGCGGTTTCCCAGAATAAAAAGGAAGCCTTTGCGGAGCTGGAGGAGCTGGCGGCGGCGGTGCCTCCCGGCAGTGACGGCGTGCTTGCCATCGGGCTGATGGGAGGAAGCTCCATGCCCTACGACGGTGATGTGCGCGGATTGTGGATGGGCCACAACTGGGCGCACGGGAAGGGACATTTTTACCGCTCTCTGCTGGAGTCCTTCTCCTACGACCTGGCGCTGACCATCGACCGGGTGAAGGCGAAGTATCCGGAATATGATCTGAACCGGATCAAGATCATCGGCGGCGGCGCGAAATCCGCGTTCTGGACACAGATGCTGGCGGATGTGACCGGATGTACCTTTGAACGGCTGGACCGGGAGGATATTGCCCTGTGGGGCGCGGCCATTCTGGCAGGGAACGGCATCGGTGTGTTCCCGGATATCCGGGAAAAGGCCAAGCAGCATGTGGGTATCGTGAGAACCTTCCAGCCTGATATGGAAAATCATGAGATCTACTGCAGGTACAAGGAGCTGTACCGTCAGTTTGTGAAGGAGCTGCATCCTTATTATGTGCGGCTGGCCCAGCTGGCGAAATAAAGTTAAAGTAAGGAAAAAGTTCATTGCCTAATGAGCAAATTAGAGTTACTATAAGGTATGGGGACAGAAGGTAAATTCCCATAAACATACGCGGTAATTGCGCAAGCTTTATAGAAAGGGAGGGTTTTCAAATGAAACAGGCAGTATTAGTAGGACCGGAAAAAATCGAATTCAGTGAAATCGAGAGACCGGTGATCAAACCAAATGAGATTTTGATGAAGGTGAAATACGTGGGGATCTGCGGTTCTGATATCCACGCGTATTACGGAAAGCATCCGTTTATGTCCTTCCCCATCCGTCTGGGCCATGAGATGTCCGGCGAAGTGGTGGAGGTAGGCGCAGATGTGAAGGATATCCAGGTGGGCGATCTGGTAACAGCCATGCCCCAGGAATTCTGCGGCGAGTGCGAGCCCTGTAAATCCGGCAGATACAACATCTGTAATACCCTGAAGGTAATCGGATGTCAGTCCCCGGGCGCTTCCTGTGAATACTTTAATGTGGATGCGGCTTTGATTAAGAAGATGCCCAAGGAGCTGGATGCACAGCTGGCAGCCACCGTAGAACCGGCAGCTGTGGGCGTTCACGCAGTGAGACGTACCACGGTAAAGGATATGAATGTGGTGGTAATCGGCGCGGGCACCATCGGCAACGTAACCGCCCAGGCGGCTATGGCAGAGGGCGCAAAGAGCGTTTTGATCACGGATCTTTCCGACTACCGTCTGGAGCTGGCAAAGAGCTGCGGTATTCCCCATGCGGCCAATACCGGAAAGATGTCCATGCAGGAGGCGGTTGACCAGGCCTTCGGCGGTGAGGGAGCAGATGTATTCTTTGAGTGCATCGGCATCGGGCCCACCGTAAATCAGGCCATCGAGTGCTCCAAAAAAGGACATGACATTGTGATCGTAGGCGTATACGGCTCCATGCCCCAGATCAACATGGCCTGGGTACAGGATCGTGAGTTCCGCCTGATCGGTACGCTGATGTATCTGGAGAAGGATTTCCAGGATACCATCGATTACATGGCAGCCGGCAAGATCAATATGAAGCCGCTGGTTTCCAAGGTATTCCCCTTTGATGAGTACCGGGAGGCTTATAAGTATATCGAGAACAATAAGGACATCAGCTTAAAGGTTCTGATTGAGGTATAAAAGGCTTCGGCTTGTGTTGGGTTAATTAGGAGGACGCAGGAAGAGGCGGGCAAGCAGGGCCGCAGGCATCTGGAAAATAACTCCGGATACCAAGAAAATCTAAGATGCAGACAGACGAAAATTTCGGGCACCGGGACGGTTCGCCGGGAAATCCTGATGATTTCCCGGCTCAGCGCCCCTGAGCTGTCAGCCTTGAGGGCTGCCAGCTCTCCCGAAATTTTCGTCCGTCTCTATCTAAGATTTTCTATGGTATCCTCCGAATTATTTTCCAGATGCTTGCGGCCTCGTCTTTTCCTGCGTCCCGCTAATTAACAAAACATTATTCCACGCTTTTTTAAAAATATATTGACAACAGCATATCATGCTGTTATTATAAGAATACAAGATAATACAAGTTGAGCAAGGATTGATTTACAGAGACAGCGGTCAGGAGGAAAGCGGATGCAGTGGATCGTGGGTATTGACGGCGGGGGGAGCAAAACGGCATTTTCGGCCATGGAAATCGGCAGCGGGAAACAGGTCCGCATGCGTTCCGCCAGCATTTGCCCGCAGGATCACGGCCTGGAAGGGTATGGCAGGATATTGGCGGATGCCTTTTGCAGGATGGGGATTTCAAGAGAGGATGTGGCGGCGCTGTGCGTCGGTGTTCCCTGTTTTGGAGAATATGAGGGGGCAGATGAGCAGATCCGGCAGCAGACCCACCGTTTATTTCCCAATGCGAAGCTTCGCTGTGAGAATGACTGCTATGTGGGATTTGCCGGGGCGTTTGGCCTGGAGCCGGGCATTAACGTGGTATCGGGCACAGGGGCCATTGCCTATGGCATGGATTCCCAGGGGAATGCCGCCAGGAGCAACGGCTGGCATCCGGATTTTTCCGATGAAGGATCGGGGGCGTGGCTGGGGAGGGCCTGCTTGGGGCTGTTTGTGAAGCAGGCGGACGGCCGGGAAAAGCCCGGGCGTTTACTTGCAATTTTCCGGGAGAGGCTGGACATCTGTACGGAAATGGATGCGATTGCATACTATCAGGCAAATTGCTATAATAATCGGACAGAGCTTGCCAGAATGCAGGAGATTTTATTGCAGGCGGCAAGGGAAGGGGACTTATCGGCGAGGAGGCTTTATGGGCAGGCGGCGGAAGAACTGGCGGCCTCTGTCCGGGCAGTGTATGAGAAGCTGCATTTTCCCGGGCAGGTTTTGGTTTCCTATTCGGGAGGAGTATTCCGGGCAGGTGAAACTCTGTTGGGGGCTTTTCGGGAACTGTTAAGCAGTAAGGTGCCTCAGAGCAGGCTTGTGGAACCTAGGTATGCTCCGGAGGACGGCGCATTGCTGGCGGCCGCAGCGCTGATATCGTTTCCTAAAATTATTATACGAGAGGATAAAGGGCGGAAAAATGATTAATTCTTCTTCTCCAGTGGCAATGTACTATCAATTAAAGGAAATACTGGTTCAGGAAATTCAAAATGGAAAATGGGCTCCTCAGACCAAAATGCTCAGCGAACGGGAGATTGTTGAAACTTACAATGTGAGCCGTGTGACGGCCCGGAAGGCCATTGAGCTTATGGTAAAAGAGGGGTATGTTTACACAGTTAAGGGAAAAGGGACTTTTGTAAAGGGAAAATATATTGAGCAGCCGCTGAATCACTTCTACAGTTTCCGGGAGGATCTGCGCAGCCGGGGTGTGGAGACGCGCAGCCGGATGCATAATTTCTCCATAGAGAAGGCGGACGGGGAGCTGGCGGGAGCGTTGAATATTTCTGAGGGTGAAGAAGTGTTTTGCGTGGAGCGTATCTTTTTTGCCGGGGAGCTGCCCTATGCGAAGGAACGTTCCTACATACCCTGTGCGCTCTGCCCGGGACTGAGCCGGGAGCAGATCCGGAAAAATGGATTATATAATTCTTTAAAGAAATATAATATCTATCCCACCAGGGCGTGCGAAAAACTGAAGGCGATTTTGCTGGATGAGGAGATCGCGTCGCTGCTGGAGCTTCCGGCGAATGACGCCGCGATTTATCTCACCCGTACGACTTACTGCAATGATGTGATTGTGGAGCTGAATCAGAGCTATGTGCGGGGGGATATGTTTGTTTATTCCGTGGAGCTTCAGAATCGGTAAAAGGACCGGGAGACAGGAGGCAGAGGATGAAACGGTACAGTTATCAGGTTTATCTGGGAGGAGCAAAGGGCAGAGGGTATACTGTGGATGATATTCGAAGGCATCTTCCCGCTTCGGAGCATACCCGCAGGATTATTGCGGGCTGGACGACGGAGACGGAGCTGTACAGAGAATTAAGACGCTATACGGCGGCCCGTCAGATGGAATTGTGGCTGTGGTTCCCGGTTTTTTCCGAGCATACGGGTCAGGCGTATTTTCGGGCCCAGCGAAATATCGCTACGGGGAGAGCCTTTGAGGGAACGGTGTTTGATAAGGATGAAAACTTTGACTTCTGCTGTCCCTCCGATGAAGAGCTGCCGGAAAAGCTGGCGGAAATTTATGACCGGTACTATGCGGATGTGGGCTTTGACGGTATTTTCCTGGACCGTATCCGGTATCCCTCCCTGACGGCGGGGCTGCCGGCGCTGTTCGGATGTGCTTGCCCGGAGTGCATGGACTGGTTTGGGAAAAATGGGCTGCCGGAGCGGGAAATACGGGAATGCTTTGCGGATATCCGGGAAAAAGCGGGGGATGCGCACTGTGAAAATCCTCTGGGGATCAGAGCGTATGAGGACGACAGGTATTCCTTTGCGGATCCGGTGATGGAGCAGCTTTGCTTCCTGAAGCAAAAGCGGATTACAGAGACCGTGTCCCGGGTGGTGAAGCGGTTCCGGCAAAGAGGGTTAAAGATAGGGATGGATTTGTTTGCCCCGTTTCTGGCGCCTTTTGTGGGACAGGATTACCGGGCCCTGGGAGCAATGGCGGATCTGGTAAAGCCCATGATCTACCGGCTGACCGACACGCCGGCGGGGATGGAGTTTGAGCTTCGGGCTATTCTGACGGCCCTGGGGCATAGGGAAGAGGAAGTGAATAGGAGACGGACAGAATTTCTCCATCGTCTGTACCTGCCGGGGGAGGCGTGGGAAGTAAGGAGGCTGTTTTGCAGGGAATTGAAGGTGCTTGATCAGATGCGCTCCTTCGGCCTTTGGCAGTCCCTGGTTCCGGGAATCGAGATACATACTATAAAAGAAAAGCCGGCGGTGAAGGAGAAGGATATCCGGGAATCCGTCCGGATTTTGGAGGAGAAGGGTTTTTCTGACCGGATTGCCTGCTGGGATATTATGAGTGTTGGCCCGGGGCCTCTGGAGGCGTTTATCAATGGGGAGGAGTGTGGATAGATGGGCAGCGTATTGGAATTTGACGAGATATGCAAAGAGTTTCATGGGGTGTACGCATTGAAGAATATCAGCTTTTCCGCCAAAGGCGGAGAGGTGCTGGCCCTTGTGGGGGAAAACGGGGCGGGCAAGTCCACACTTCTGAAAATTTTGGGAGGAGATTATCAACCCACGTCAGGAAATTACCGAATCAATGGGGAAACAAAAAAATTTGGCAGCCCCAATGAGGCAATCCGCGCGGGGGTAGGGTTGATCTATCAGGAGCGCCAGATGGTTCCGGAGCTGACAGTGGGGGAAAATATATTTATGGGAAGGCTGCCGAAACGGCGGGGCATCGTGGATGCCCGGCTTCTGAACCAAAGAGCCAGAGCGCTGATAGAGGAATTCGAGCTGGAAATCGATCCGGAGGAAAAGCTGAAAAATTTATCCGTGGCCATGCAGCAGATGGTGGAGATTATGAAGGTATATTCCAGAAATCCCAGCTTTATTGCCTTTGATGAGCCGACCACAGCGCTGACGGAGAATGAGGCGGAGGTTTTATTCCGGCTGATTGAAACAAAACTGAAGCAAAAAGGAATCATTATTTTATATGTGTCCCACCGGATGGAGGAGATTTTCCGGCTTTCGGACAGGATTGTGATCCTGAAGGACGGAGAACTGGTGAACACGGTCCATACGGCGGATACCACGGAGGAGGAAGTGGTCCGGAGTATGGTGGGGCGTCCGCCGGAGAAGATTTTCGGGGAATTAAAGCGGACAGCGCTGCGGGAAGAGACGGTTCTGTCGGTGGAGAAGCTTACGGGAAGGGGATACCGGGATGTTTCCTTTTCCCTGAAAAAGGGGGAAATTCTGGGCTTCTTCGGACTGGTGGGAAGCGGCAGAACGGAGCTGATGCGGGGCATTTTTGGCGCGGACCCCATATGGAGGGGGACGATGACATACCGGGGAAAAGAAAGATGCTTTCGCACGCCGCAGGAGGCGGTGGCCAATGGATTTGGCTTTTTGACGGAGGACCGGAAGGAACAGGGAATTTTCCCCATCCGCTCCGTGAGAGACAATATGAGCATTGTATATCTGAAAAACTTAAAGAAGGCGTGTTTTATTGAGGCGAGAAAAGAAAATCAGTTTGCGGAAGGAAACTGTCGGGAATTTGCCATAAAGACGACCTCCATCCAGAAAAAGATTGAGGAATTAAGCGGAGGGAACCAGCAGAAGGTACTGCTTGCCCGCTGGCTTTCTGTGAAACCGGAGGTGCTGATTCTGGATGAGCCCACCAAGGGAATCGATGTGGGCGCGAAGGCGGAGCTTTATCACATTATCCGTGAAATTGCAAACCAGGGGATCTCTGTTTTGCTGGTTTCTTCGGAGCTGCCGGAGATCATCGGGCTCAGTGACCGGATCTGTGTGATGAAGGAAGGACGGATTGCAGCCCAGGTGAACAGGGAGGATGCCAGCGAGGAAACTGTGATTGCGTACGCGATGATGGGTGGCGGTGCCGCGAAGGAGGCAGAATATGAATAACGGGAAAAATAAAAAGTATGCACAGATATTCAAACGCATGGTGGATTCCAACTACTTTGTGCTGATTATTGTCTGGATATTGATGTGTGTTGTGTTTACCAAACTGCAGAGAAACTTTTTTTCTTATCAGAATATCCTGAATATTCTCACATCGGGTTCCCTGATCGGCCTGATTGCGATTGCGGAATCCTATCTGATTATTGCGGGGATGATTGACCTGTCAGTGGGCGCGGTGGCCGCTTTTTCCGGCGTGCTGGCGGCGATTCTGGCAAGGCAGGAGCTGGCGCTGCCGCTTATCATCCTGCTTACACTTTTTGTGGGCTGCATGTTCGGCACACTCAGCGGATTGCTGGTGACGAAGATTAAGCTGCAGCCGTTTATTGCCACGCTGGCGGTTATGTCCATTGCGCGGGGTCTTGCGTATATTATATGCTCGGTAAAGCCTGTGAGAATCGCCATGAAATCCTTAAATTCCCTGGGCTCTGTGCAGCTCTTAAAGGTACCGTTTCCGGTCCTGTTACTTTTATTGCTTCTGTTATTATTCGGTATTCTGCTAGCGAAAACAGAATTTGGGAGAAGCGTCTATATGATTGGGGGCAATGCCAATGCCGCCAGGCTTGCGGGAATTAACGTAGATTGGACAAAAATACGCCTGTTTATGATTTCCGGGCTGTTGTCGTCGCTGGGTGGTATCATTCTTGCCGCGCGCATGAATTCCGGACAGCCAGGGGCGGCGGCCTCCGTGGATTTTGACGCGATCACCGCAGTAGTATTGGGGGGAATTGCGATGACAGGCGGAACCGGATCTATGTTCGGAACATTTCTGGGGCTGATGATTCTGCTTACGCTCAATAATGGGCTGCTGATTTTAGGTGTGACCACCTATTGGCAGGATGTGGCGAAGGGAATTGTTCTGATCTTTGCCCTGACGCTGGACTTCTATCGGACAGAGCGCAGAAACAGGGTAAAGGCAGTGTAATGGGGTTTTTGATCTTGGAACAAAAGAGAGGAGAAGGAAAACATGAAGAAAAAGATGATGGCGATGTTTGCAGCGGCAGCAGCGGCGGCGGTTCTGACGGCGGTGCCCGCCAGTGCCGGGGACGCCAAGGAGGAGATCCTGGTGGGGGCGATATACCGTGATCTCACCCAGACCTGGTTTGAGAATGAGTCCAATGCGGCGAAGGCGACGGCAGAGGATCTGGGAATTAAGATCCTGATCGGGGATGCCCAGGAGGATCCGGCAGTTCTGACGGATGTACTGGACAGCTTTATTACCCAGGGAATCCAGGGGCTCGTAATTAATACCTGCGACCAGGGGATGAGCCAGATTATTCTTGACAAGTGTGAAGCGGCAGGAATTCCCGTGGTGGCGGTGGATGTACCCCTGATCGATGAGGATGGCGTGTATATCGCTCCGGCGGTGATCCTGGATTCCTATCTGTGCGGTCAGCAGACAGCGGAATGGCTGCTGAATTATGTGGAGGAAAACGGCGGGATGGAGGATCCCTCTGCCACGGGTTATCTGATCCTGGCCATGGAGACGGTTACCAGCTGTATTCCCAGAGCGGATGGACAATATGATTACTTTACGGAGCATCAGCCGGATTTCCCGGCGGAGAATATTTTCCGGGTGGATTACGGTGAGGGCTCTTCCGACTCCGGATACAATGCGGCTGCGGCCACAATGACAGCCCATCCGGAGATTAAAACCTGGTATGTGGTGGCGGCCAACGACGAGGGCGTTGTAGGCGCGGCCCGTTTCCTGGAGGAGACCGGACTGGACGAGGCGGCTGTGTGCGTGGGGATCGACGGTTATCTGGCGGCCGATGAATTTAAGAAAGATGCTTCGCCGGTAAAGGCCTCTGCGTATCTGGATTCCGGGACGGTGGCCAAGGTGTCGGTGACGGCGGTCTACGAGAACATTGTAAACGGTACGGAAATCTTTGGGGAGTACAAGGAGGAAGGAAAAGAATTCGGCGTATATCCCTTCGGCTCTGTCATTGTAACAAAGGAAAATTACCAGGAGATTATGGGAGAAGCAGCAGAGTAACACATTTTGGAGAGAGGAACTGCCATGTATTTGACAGAAAAAGAAATACAAAATGAATTTTTGAGTATCCGCCGCTGTCTGGACTATGTTTCAGAGCAGGAGAACGGGATCAGAAGCCTGTTCCGGGGAAAGAAAAGAGTTTGGGTAGTGGGAAGCGGTTCCAGCTATTATCTGGCGAAATCCGCGGCTTCCATGCTGACGATGCGGTGCGGGATTCCGTCCTTTGCCCTGACAGCGGGAGAATTACTTCTTCATACGGATCGTTATCGGAGAGCGATGGAGGGGAGCATACTTCTTTTCATAACCAGATCCGGACAGACCAGCGAGGTTTTGCAGGGTCGGGAGGCGGTTTTGGATGTACCGGGTATAAATATGGCGGTTCTTACCGCGAATCAGGAATCCGTTTTGAACAGAGCGTGTGGTTTCTCCCTCTGTGTGCCCTGGGCTTTCGATGAAAGTGTTTGCCAGACACGGACAATTGGGTCCTTTTACGCCTGCATTTCCATGATTACAGCGCTCCTTTCCGGTGACGGACGGTTAAAACGGGAGCTGTATTTAGCCTGCAGCCAGGAGGAAAAGCTGAGAGAAAAAATTCTCCTGGCGGCAGGGAAGGTGGCTGCCTGGAACTGGGAGCGGGGGATCGTACTGGCAGACAGCGAGGCCTCCGGGGTGATGGAGGAAGGCGCGCTGGCCTTTAAGGAAATCTGCTGTACGGATTCTAACTTCTATCAGGTGCTGGATGTGCGTCACGGGCCTATGGTTATGATTGAAGGGAACTCCCTGGTGTTCCTTTTGCTGGAGCAAAATGGGGCGATCGAGGAGACGCTGGTACGGGATCTGGGAGAAAAGACCGGAAATCTGGTTACATTTGGGCCCTTTGAAAAACGGGAGCCTTTGGGACTTCATTTCCAGGTGGAGGAATTACAGGACCCAATAGCCTATGCGGTGCTGGCACTTTATTTCCTGCAGAATGTCACCCTGCAAAGGGCACTGCGCAGGGGGATAAATCCAGACCGCCCGCGGGGGCTGGATCCCTGGATAAAATTATAGCGGTGGGTTTTGGGTGATTAGGAGGACGCAGGAAGAGGCGGGCAAGCAGGGCCGCAGGCATCTGGAAAATAACTCCGGATACCAAGAAAATCTAAGATGCAGACAGACGAAAATTTCGGGCACCGGGACGGTTCGCCGGGAAATCCTGATGATTTCCCGGCTCAGCGCCCCTGAGCTGTCAGCCTTGAGGGCTGCCAGCTCTCCCGAAATTTTCGTCCGTCTCTATCTAAGATTTTCTTGGTATTCGAAGCAGTTTTTCAGATGACAGTGTCGGCTCCGCGCCTTCCCTTCCTGCGTCCTCTTGAATAACAAAACACGAAGGACATTGCCACCCGACCAGTAACGTGGAAGCCGGCGGCAGTGAAAAAGATATGGACAGCGTGAAATGGGTTATTATATAATGATTTCAGAGCTTTACAGAGGAGCGCGTCAGTCACCTGCTTTTTATAAAGGGATGAGCAGTGCGATGACAACGCCTGGCAGAGAAATGAATTGGGGTAAAGGGTATGTATTATCAGGAAAGACAAAAGCGGATTTTAGAGTATATTATGCAGAAGCCCTCCGTTTCGGTTACGGAGCTGAGCGACGTTTTTAAGGTGTCCACGGTGACGATCCGGAAGGACCTGAGGGATCTTAGCGAGAAAGGAAAGGTGGAGCGGACCCACGGCGGGGCCATCTGTCCGAATAAGAGCAGCTATGAGGAGACGGAGGCTGCCAAAGAGTTTATCAATATTGAGAGCAAGCAGGAGATTGCGAAAAAGGCGGTGAGGCTGGTGGAGGAGGGCAGCACGATCATTCTGGATGCCGGCTCCACCACCCAGGAGCTGGCCAAGCTGCTGGTGGAGGAGAAGCTGAAGGGCGTTACGGTGATCACCTACGCGCTGAATATCGCCTACACCTTCCGGCAGAGCCGGGAATATAATCTGGTAATGCTGGGGGGACAGTTCCGCCACGGGATGATGTCCTTCGTGGGGCCCTATGCGATTCAGATGCTACAGGAGCTTCACGCGGACAAAAGCTTTATCGGTATAAACGGCTACACCATGGAGGAGGGGCTGACGACGCCCAACCCCTATGAGGCGGAGGTGAAGCGGAATATTGTGCAGCGCAGCAAGGAGTGCATCCTGCTGGCGGATTCCGAGAAGTATGGAAATATCAGTATGGCCAAGGTGGCGGATATCTCGGAGATCAGCGCGCTGGTGACGGATTCCGGCCTGTCGGAGGTGGCCAGACAGGAGCTGACAGAGCGGGGAGTGCGGATATATTAGGGCGGTGCGGATGAAAAAGTAATTGTAAAAGCGTGATCTGAAGCCAAACTGGCAAAGTGCACAAAAAAAACTGTGTGAATTATGACATTTATACAAAGTAACAACTTTTTTTCACTAAGATATTGACAACGAAAGTGAAATGAAATATGATGTTACCATCAAACGAAACAAAACGAAAGTTTTGCTCGTGTAAAAACATATTACACACATTTCTAAAGGAGGATATTCATCATGAAAAAGAAAATCTTAGCTGGCCTTATGGCAGCAGCACTGGCGACAGGCGCATTATCTACGGCGGCGTTTGCAGAAGAGCCGATGAAGATGGGCTTTATCGTAGGTTCCTTTGAGCATGTATTCTATAATCTGATTGCAGACGGCATTAAAGAGAAAGCGGACGAGCTGGGCATTGAGGCTACCGTTCTGGACGCTGAGCTGGATGCGAACATCGCTTCTGATAAAATTCAGAACCTGTCCGCAGACGGAAATGTAGCGATCGCTCTGGCCTGTAACGACGCTGCAGGCGTAAAGCCGGCTATTGAAAACGCTGACAAAGAAGGCGTTAAGATGTTTACCTTTGACTGTACCACGGACTCCGAGGCGATCAACTGCTTCGTTGGTACCGATAACTACGAAGGCGGAAAGCTGGGCGGCCAGGAGCTGCTTCGTCTGACAGAGGACGGCGATACCGTTGCCATCATTGGTTATCCCACCGCTTCTTCCTGCCTGGATCGTGAGAACGGCGCTCTGGAAGCTCTGGAAGGTGCTGATCGTACTGTCCTTTCCGGATACAACTACGAAGGCGATGCCAACAAGGCTCAGGAGATCATGGAGAACATCCTGACTTCCAATCCTGATGTAGCTGCTGTATTCTGTGTAGGCGATCCGGCTGCATCCGGTGCTCTGGCTTCCATCAAGGCTAACGCTTCTGAGTGTAAGATCATCGGCTTCGACGGAAACCCGGAAGCAAAAGAAGCCATCCTGTCTGAGGATAACGGCAAATGGTGGGTATCCGAGATTTCTCAGGACCCGAACCAGATTGGTACCCGTATCGTTGAGGAGATGTACTCCTTCATGACCGAGGGCACTGTATCTGATGAGGTTGTTTACATTGCTCCGTACATTATCACTGCTGAGACTCTGGCAGAGGAAGCAGCTGAATAAGATTTCGGAAACAAGTATTCGACATTCTGAACATGTTGTAATTGAAGTGAATTGCCCAAGCGGAGGTGACCTGTTTGGGCAATTTTTAGGATAAAAAACGGGTTTATTTCAGAAATAGAGTTTATTCAGAAAGGAAATATTTATGGAGCCGATTTTACAAGTAAAAAATATAAGCAAAGTATTTCCGGGCGTAAAAGCATTGACAGATATATCGGCTGATTTTTATCCGGGTGAGGTGCATACTCTGGTGGGTGAGAACGGCGCCGGAAAATCTACCCTGATAAAGATTATCTCCGGTGTTTATACCCCTACGGAAGGAAAGGTTTATCTGGAAGGCAAGGAGATGCACTTTACCTCCCCCGGCCAGGCCATCGATGCCGGTATCGCGGTGATCCATCAGGAGCTGAGTATCGCGAAGGATCTGACCGTGGCGGAGAACATTTACCTGGGACGGGAACCGAAAAAGGGCAAGCTGCTGGACCGGAAAAAGATGAATAAGGATGCCCAGGATATTCTGGACTTTATGAAGGTACATATCAAGGCTACTCAGAATGCGGGAAAGCTGAATACTGCGCAGCAGCAGATGGTGGAGATCGCCAAGGTTATTTCCAAGAATGCCAAGGTGGTGGTGATGGACGAGCCCACCTCCTCCCTGTCGGATTCTGAGATTGAAGCGCTGTTTGAGCAGGTGCGTATCCTGAAGGAAAAAAAGGTGGCGATTATCTACATCACCCACCGTATGAAGGAGCTGGCGCAGATCTGTGAGCGTGTGACGGTACTTCGGGATGGCTGCAAGGTGGACACCATGATGGTAAAGGACGTGACGGAAAAACAGATCGTTGCCAGTATGGTGGGCCGTGAGATGGGCGATTATTACAATAAGCATGAGCACACCAGAGGAAAAGAGATGCTCCGGGTGGAAAATCTCACTCAAAAGGGCGTGTTTGAGAATATTTCCTTCACCGCCTACGCCGGCGAGATTGTGGGCTTTTCGGGCCTGGTAGGCGCGGGCCGTACGGAGGTGATGGAAGCCATATTCGGAGCCACTCACATCGATTCCGGGAAGATTTATCTGGAGGGAGAAGAGGTTCACTTTAATACTCCGAAGGATGCCATCAACGCACAGGTGGGGCTGGTGACGGAGGACAGACGGCGCACCGGCCTTCTGCTTAAGAAAAAGATCAAGGAAAATATCTCCCTGCCCAGCCTTCCATCCCACAAAAACAGTATCGGCTTTGTGGATACCAGGTGGGAAACGGATGTGGCGGAAGAGTATATGAAAAAGCTGAAGATCAAAGCTCCCAATATTGACACGATCTTAAGTACGCTGTCCGGCGGTAATCAGCAGAAGGTAATTCTTTCCAAGTGGCTGGTGGCCAACTCCAAGGTGCTGATTTTGGATGAGCCGACCAGGGGTATCGATGTGAATGCCCGTTCCGAGTTCTATACGCTGATGAATGATTTTGTGGAGGCGGGCGGAGCCATTATCATGATTTCCTCCGAACTGCCGGAGGTGCTGGGTGTCAGTGACCGCGTGATCGTTATGAGAGGCGGTAAGATTACCGGTGAACTGTCCCGTGAGGAAGCGACGGAACAGTCGATTATGGCTTTGGCAAGCTATACCAGCGACGCGGAATAGGCGCGAGGCGGTTTCCTGAAATAGATTAAGAAAAAACAGAAAGGTGAAAGTGTTATGGAAAAAGCAAAAAAGTGGGTCGGCGAGAACGTCGTAATTGTTACCCTGGTTGTTTTATGTATCCTTTTCGGAATCGGTAATCCCGTATTCTTTTCAGTAAAAAATATTTTGAACCTGCTGTCCCAGATGTGTATCAATGCGCTGATGGCTACCGGTCTTGTATATGTAATTATTCTTGGCGGTATTGATATTTCCGTGGGCGGCACCGCGGCCCTGGCCGGAGTAATCTCCGCGTTTGTGGGACTGCAGTTCCCGGGCATGAACCAGTTTACCTCCATCATTATTCTGGTGGTTTCCGGTGTTGCGGTGGGACTGGTGGTTGGTTTCCTGAATGGTTTCATGATCGCATACCTGAATGTAGTGCCCATGATCTGTACGCTGGCTATGCTGAATATTACCAGAGGTATCGCCTACGTTATCACCGGCGGACAGCCCGTATACGGCCTGCCGGACGCTTACGCATTCTTAGGCGCCAGCCGTCTGATTAAGACGGAATCCATGCCCAACGGTATCATTCCGGTGATTACCATTTTCACCGTGATTGTGGTGGCCCTGATGCACATCCTTCTTTCCAGGACGGTGTTCGGACGTCATGTGTACGCGGTGGGAAGCAATAAGAGCGTGGCGCATTTAAGCGGTATCAATGTAAAGAAGGTTACGATGACCGGACATATCATCAGTTCTGTCATGGCCTGTCTGGCCGGTGTCTGCGCGGCATCCAAGATTCAGAATGGACAGCCCGGCGCCTGTGACTCTTATGAGATGTTCGCCATTGCCTCCGCGGTTATGGGCGGCACTTCTCTGATCGGCGGAAGCGGTTCCGTGGGCCGGGCTATGTTTGGTGTGGCGGTTATCGCGGTTATTAAAAACGGTATGGATCTGATGCAGATTTCCTCCTACTGGCAGAAGGTGGTTATCGGCGTAATTATTCTTCTGGCTGTTATTATTGACATGGCGCAGAAAAATAAAAAGGATTGATCAAATTTCATATTTTTGACATCGAAACAAGGAGCAGAGAATAGAAAATATGAGCAAATATTATCTGATTATGGATATTGGGGGGACCAAGACCACCGGTGCTTTGTTCACGGAGGATGGAAAGCCGGTAGACGATTACGTTTATGTGGTGAAATCCCAGACCTATAAGGGTGAGGAAGCGGTTTACCAGAATACAAGGAGCGCTCTGGACCATGTGATTGAACATTTTCAGGTGAATATGGATGATGTGCTGGGAATCGGCGTGGGCGGTCCCGGCCCGCTGGATGTGAAGCGCGGCGTGATTATTTACTCCCCCATGATGGGTTGGAGGAATTTCCCGGTGGTGGACCGGCTGCGGCAGGATTTTGGAAAGCCGGTGATCATGGACAATGATGGAAATCTGGGAGCGCTGGCGGAGCAGCGCTGCGGCGAGGGAAAGGGTCTGGACAATGTGCTGTATATGACAGTGAGTACCGGCTGCGGCGGCGGAGCGGTGCTTAACGGCCAGATTTATCACGGCCGGACGGATGGCGCTGCGGAATTTGGCCATATGAGCATCAATCCGGAGGGGCCGCAGTGCCCCTGCGGCGGCAGGGGCTGCCTGGAGCTGTATGCTTCCGGTACGGCCATGAATCGCAGGATGAGAGCGGATATGGAGGCCGGGAAACAGAGCGGGGCCTTTGCGGAGGCAGGCTATGATCCGGAGAAGCTTGACGGCGGCTGCCTGACCCGGGCAGCGGAAGCAGGAGACGCATACGCTCTTGATTTTTACCGGCAGGAGGGTTATTATTTAGGGTGTGGCTTAGCGAACCTGTTTAACCTGTTTGACCCGGATGTGTTTGTATTGGGCGGCGGCGTGACCAAAGCGAAAAAGTTTTTCCATGATGAGATGATGAAGCAGTTGAACCAGCGGACGGTGATGCATGTGACGGAGGACCGGATACGGTATTCCGTGCTCAACGACCGGGTTGTGTTATATGGCGCATATTATCTGATCAAAGAGTATCTGGAGAAGGGAAAATAGACCGGATACTGCAAAATGAAATTACATCAAATGCGAAAAAGGAGAACAGAAAATGGGATTAGTAACACTGAGAGAGATTCTGGCTGATACCAGAGAAAAGCATTACGCGGTTGGCGGATTTAATATGAACAGCTACGAGGATTCCGAGGGTATGGTAATGGGTGCTGCGAGAAAGCATTCTCCCATCATCATCATGACATCCATGGCCTGTGTAAAGTATGTGGGTCTGAAGCAGCTGGTAGGTATGATCCGCGGTATGGCGGATACTTATAATATTCCGGTCTGCCTGCATCTGGATCACGCGACGGATATTGATCTGATCAAAGCCTGCGTGGGTGCAGGATATACGTCTGTAATGATCGATGCCTCCAAGAAGGAGTTTGAGGAGAATATTGCGATTACCAAGAGCATTGTGGATTTTGCTCATACATATGGCTGTTCTGTGGAGGCCGAGCTTGGAAAGCTGGGTGGAAGAGAAGAGAATGTGGTGGTAAGTGATTCTGAGAAGGCTTACACTAACCCGGAGGATGTTCCGCGTTTTGTGGAGGAGACTGGTATTGACGCGCTGGCTGTGGCCATCGGGACTGCCCACGGCTTCTATAAGGCGGAGCCGAAGATTGATTTTGAGCGTCTGGATGCCATCACGAAGAAAACCACCTGCCCGCTGGTACTGCACGGCGGCACCGGAGTTCCGGAGGAGGATTTCCGCAGATGCGTGAAGATGGGTATGAGCAAGATCAATGTGGGAACCCAGCTGAAGAAGGATTACACAGATGCGCTGAGAAAGGCCCTGAAGGAAAACCCGGAGACCGAGTACGATCCCCGTCCCTTCATGAGACCGGTAAAAGAGGCCTGTGCCCAGGCAATCATGGCCAAAATCGATATCTTCGGCAGCGAAAATATGGCATAACCTGGCATGAGGAGGGGCCCGCGAAGCGGGAAGAGTCCTGATGCCCGCATAAGAGGGGCTGCTGCCCCGCATGGAGAAGGGTAGGTATTAAATTAATTATATATTATATGGAGGTGTAGTTATGGCAGTAACAGATTTTGTAACGGGATATGATCATGTGGGTATTCCCACCAACGATATGGAAGCGACCATCGCATTCTATACCGCATTAGGTTTTAAGATTAAGTGGGAGACGGAGAACAACGGGAGAGTCGTATTTTTCGAGCACGGAGATATCGTTGTGGAGACCTATGAAATCGGCGGAAAGGCAGTCGGTATGCGCGGAGCCATCGATCATATCGCTCTTGCAGTTTCCGATATCGAAAAGGCCGAAGAGGAAATAAAGAAGACGGGATATCCCATCGTGGAAGGCCCCTGCTTCCTGCCCTTCTGGGAGAACGGTGTAAGATATATCTGCGTAAAAGGACCCAACACGGAGATTGTTGAATTTCTGCAGAAATATTAAGGAGGGATGATCATGGCTGAGATTATGATTATGGGCGAGCTCCTGGTGGAGATTATGCGCCCCCATGAGGATATTCCCCTTTACGACAGCGATTATTTCAGAGGGCCCTTCCCCAGCGGAGCGCCGGGTATCTTTATCAGCACCGCGGCCCGTCTGGGACACTCCACGGCGATCATCAGCGGCGTGGGCGACGATGACTTCGGTGAGAATATTATGCGCCGGCTGAAGAAGGACGGCGTGGATGTGAGCCGGGTGCTGGTCAGCGACCAGGGCCATACCGGTATCGCCTTTGTGACCTACTTTGCTGACGGCGAGCGGAAGTTCTTATTCTACATGGATAATTCCCCCTGCGTGATGGCGAAAGCGCCGGAGACTTTAGAGGGCCTGGAGGATACGAAGTATATGCACATCATGGGCTGTTCCCTGATGTCGGATGTGGGCTTTGCCAATGAGATCGTAAAGACGGTAAACATGATGAAGGCGCAGGGCGCAAAGATCAGCTTCGATCCCAATGTCCGTCTGGAAATGATGCGGGATCCGGTGGTCCTGCAGATTCTGCATCAGGTGGCTGACAGCGCCAATATTCTGATGCCGGGTGTGGCGGAGCTGAAGATGCTGGCCGGCGAGGAGGATCTGGATAAGGCGATTGCCA
>CAMNQN010000026.1 GCA_946549155.1 uncultured Lachnospiraceae bacterium
CCCCCCCCCCCCCCCCCCCCCCCCCCCCCCCCCCCCCGCCCCCGTCTTTTCCTGCGTCCGGGTAATTAACTAAACACGAATATCAAACCATCCCCCGTAGCTTCTTCTGTATCCGGATATCGTTCCCAAACAGCAGAAACAACTGAAAATTGCTGGTAATACGGGAAAAAACCCGCTCACTGTAGGTCTCCGCAAAAGCGGAGAGGGCCAGATTGGTGGAGATAATGGTGCTCTTTTTCCGGGAGATCCGCTCATTGATGATGAGGAAGAGCTGGGAGGAGACGAAGGTGTTGGTCAGCTCCGTGCCCAGGTCGTCGATGATGAGCAGATCGCAGTCAAAAACGTAATCCTTCATATTTTCTCCCGGGTTTGTCCGGCCGAAGGAGTTCTGCGCCGCCATGTCAAACAGCTCGAAGGCGGAATAGTAGATGACGGAGTGGGAGCGCTCGATCAGTTCCTTGGCGATGCAGTGGGAGAGGAAGGTTTTTCCCAGGCCCGTGCCTCCGTAAAAGAACAGATTGGAAAAATTCTGATCGAACTCGTCGATGAACCGGAGGCAGGCGGCCACGGTGCTCTTCATCAGCTCCCGGGCGCTTTTGCCGGTGGCCGGATGGATCAGGTCCTCCGGATAATATTCATAGGAAAAATGCTGGAAATTTTCTGTCTCTAAAATCTCCTTCATACCGGATTGGGTGTAAAACAGGTCGATGGCCTGCTGGCGGAAGCAATGGCATTTTTTCCCGTCGATGTAGCCGGTGTCCCGGCAGTTCGGGCAGGTGTAGGTCATTTCCAGATAGTCGGCGGGGAAGCCGTTGGCCGTAAGCAGCCGTCTGCGTTCCAGGGAGCACTCCTCCAACTGTTTCTTCAGGGAGGAGAGGTCAGGTTCGGTATTCTCCAGCAGCGCATGGGCATGGGCGATGCTGGCGGAGGTGACCTGACGGTCAATTTCTGATAGCTGTGGTATTTTTTCGTAAGCAGTCTGGCGGTGCTCCTCCATTCTCCGGTGGTTGTCCGCCTGCCGTTTGCTGTAACGGCGCATGATCGTGTCGTACTGTGTATTATTTAATCCCAAGGCTGATCCTCCTGTCTGAGAGCAGTGTATAAGTGGCACCTGAAACAGTAACTAAGCGGCTGGCCGAAAGAATACGGCGCGGAAAGGCTGGGAGATAAAAATCAGCCTGTCCGGTGGCCGCCGGCCTCCCCGGTGTTCTCCTGGGCATTCAGAAGCTGCTGTTCCAGCTGGTTCCAGTCGTATTCCCGCTGGGTGAAATTGTTGAAACGGTTGGGGGCGGAGGGGCGGACAGGTTTCTTATCCTTTTGCTGTGCCGCCTGCTTTTGACGCTCCTGATGCTGCTGATCCAGAAGCTGGATGTCGGAGAGGTGGTGCACTCCGGCCTTATGCCATTGCTCCATAATTTTGCCCGCGTACTGGAAATTGGGCTGGTGGGTCTGGCGGATGGTACGGCAGCAGGCCTCCAGAATGATCTCAATGGAAAAATCGTATTCGTTCAGCCAGCGGTCCATGATTTCCGTTTCCGCAGGGGCAGGGTTCCGTCCCTTGATGCCCATGGCATTAAAAATCGTGAAATAATTTTTATTGTACAGGTTGGAATTGTTCTTGGCCTGGGCCACCGTGGTGATTCCATCCCGGTACCACTCCTGGGCCACCTTCTCCATGTAGTGAATGCTGCCGCTTCCCTTGGAGACACAATATTCAATCAGGTACTCAATCAGGTCCACGGAAAAATGCAGCGTGTCATAAAAATACAGCAGGGTGGACTGCTCGGTGGAGCTTAAGGGGCGGGAGTAATACTGCTCCGCCACGAAAATCAGCTGCCGGATGTCTGCCTGGGCGGTCAGCTCCCGCTTCCGGTCCCTGGTCAGCTCCTCTGCCCGGCTCCAGGCTTCGCCGGAGGGCTGTGTTTCCTCCGGTCCGTAAGAGCGGCCCTGTGTTTCGATGATATAGGGCTGTTCCGGTCCGTTTACGATGTAGTCGCAGCTTTGCGCCGTTGCCGTATAAGAGGAGGCCGGGGACGTTTCCCGGGGGGAGCCGCTTTGCAGGAGAATATCGCACAGGCTCCCCTTTTTGTCGTATTTGCACTGCAGCAGATTCAGCTTCTCCCAGTAAGCCAGGGCCCGCCGCACATCCTTTTCCGTGTGGTCAAAGACGTCGGCGATAGAGGAGAGGGAGATGTCCCGTCCCGCCCCGGCGCAGCGGAGAAGATAAAGGTAGAGCTTGACGTATTCTCCGTTGGCTCTGGGCATATATTGGTCGATAAACACATTTTCAATCAGAGTGACGCCGCCGTCCGGCGGCAGGTGCAGTTTCATAGGTACATCCCTCTCCCTGTCATATAATTTGCATAGCCTTTAAAGTATAGCACAGGAGGGGCGAAATTTGAATGAAGAATCGCCGGAACCTGTGCACATCTTTTCCACAAAAAATCCACATGTCATGGGCAGAACAAATGTGCATAACATGTGGATAATGTGGATAACCTCTGTGGATAGTCTGGCCCGCAGAGGAAAATCAGCGTTTTAAGAGGGCTTCACCGATGTTTACCACGTCCCCGGCCCCCATAGTTATCAACAGGTCTCCGTTGACACAATGTTCGGATACAAATTCCTCGATTTGTTCGAAGCTGTGGAAATACCAGGCCTCCGTGCCCAGAGCCCGGAGTTTTTCCAGCAGATCCCCGGAGGTGATGCCGATCGTATTCTTTTCCCGGGCGGCGTAAATATCCGCCAGCACCACCTTATCCGCCAGAGTCAGCGCCCGGGCGAAATCCTCCAGCAGCGCTGCGGTCCTGGTATAGGTGTGGGGCTGGAATACGCACCAGACTTCCCGGTGGGGATAATGCTTCGCGGCCTTAAGGGTGGCTGCGATCTCTGTGGGATGGTGGGCGTAGTCGTCAATGATGGTCACGCCGTTTACCTCTCCCTTGTACTGGAAGCGGCGGTCGGCCCCGGTGAAGGAGCGCAGGCCCTGATATTTGGCCTGAGGGCTTACCTCCAGCAGGTCGGCGGCGGCCAGGCAGGCCACAGCGTTGGACACATTGTGTTCACCGGGTACTGACAGGTCAAAATGGCCTTCCTTTTCCCCGTTCTTTATCAGATCGAAGCTGCCGAAGCCCAGTTCATTGTATGTAATATTTTCCGCGTAATAATCGCTGTCCGGCGTGCCGTAGGTAATCACACGGCACAGTAAGCCCTCCGTAAATTCCGGCAGGTTTGGTATCTGCCCGTTGAGGACCAGCGTGCCGTCCTTTGGCAGAATTTCGGCAAAGCGGCGGAAGGAATGACGGATATCCTCCAGATCCTTAAAGAAATCCAGATGGTCGGCATCAATATTTAAGATCAGGCTGATCTTCGGGTAAAAGCTGAGGAAGCTGTTGGTGTACTCGCAGGCCTCCGTGAGAAAATAGGGGGAACTGCCCACACGGATATTGCCGTGAATCGCCTTTAAAATGCCGCCCACAGAGATGGTGGGATCCAGCTCGCCGGCCAGCATGATATGGGCCAGCATGCTGGTGGTGGTGGTTTTTCCGTGGGTGCCTGACACCGCGATAGGCACTTCATAATTTTTCATGATCTGCCCCAGAAGCTCCGCCCGGGTGAGCATGGGCTTGTTCTGGGCGCAGGCTGCCGCATATTCCGGGTTATCCGGGTGGATGGCGGCGGTATACACGATAAGCTGGTGTTCGGGGCGGATATTGCCGGCGCTCTGGCCGATGGTGATCCGGGCCCCCCTCTTCTCCAGCCAGCGGGTCAGATCGGATTCCCGGGAATCAGAGCCTGATACCGGGAAGCCCTCCTTGAGCAGAACAGCGGCCAGGCCGCTCATGCTGATACCGCCGATGCCGATAAAGTGAACGGAAACGGGCTGCTTGAAATTTATCTGATACATAATAGCTCTCCTTATGAGTAGGTTTGTTGGCGTATGGAAAACGGTTTTAACGTTTTCCATATATTATATACTTCCCGCGAATAAAAGAAAAGAGCACATCGCAAATATTAGGTAAAATATATAAAAAAATATCAAAAAAAGTCGAAAAATATGTTAAAACAACGGAATATATGCGCGGTCAAGCAAAGATACTTTACATGAAATGCAATAAAATGTGGTTTAAATTTGCGAAATATTGTAAAATATGTTCACAAAACGGAAAGCCTGTGCTATAATGTAGGCATCAATAGAGACGAGAGGTGATAGTGTGATTAAGAAAGAAATGATTGCAATGCTTTTGGCGGGCGGGCAGGGTAGTCGTCTTGGTGTACTGACAGCGAAAGTTGCGAAACCTGCAGTGGCCTTCGGAGGAAAATACCGCATCATCGATTTCCCGCTCAGCAACTGCATCAATTCTGGAATCGATACGGTGGGCGTGCTGACTCAGTATCAGCCCCTGCGGCTGAACACACATATCGGGATCGGGATCCCCTGGGATCTGGACCGGAATGTGGGCGGGGTGACTGTCCTGCCGCCCTATGAAAAGGTGGGAAAAACAGAATGGTATACCGGCACGGCCAATGCAATTTATCAAAATCTGGCTTACATGGAGAGCTTTAATCCCGATTATGTACTTATTCTTTCCGGCGACCACATTTATAAGATGGATTATGAGGTGATGCTGGATTACCATAAATCCCATAATGCGGACGTGACCATCGCTGTTATGCCGGTGCCGCAGGAGGAGGCCAGCCGGTTCGGCATTGTGGTGACGGATGAGAAGGGCCGCATCACGGAGTTTCAGGAGAAGCCGGCCCAGCCCAAGAGCAATCTGGCTTCCATGGGAATTTATATTTTCAATTGGAAATCGTTGAAGGAGGCTCTGGTTACGCTGTCGGAGCAGGAGGGCTGCGATTTCGGCAAGCATGTGATTCCCTACTGCTTTGAACAGGGGCAGACACTGACCGCTTACGAGTATCACGGTTACTGGAAGGATGTGGGTACCCTTGGCTCCTACTGGGAGGCTAATATGGAACTGATCGATATTATTCCGGAGTTTAACCTTTATGAGGAATTCTGGAAGATTTACACAAAGAATGAAATCCTTCCGCCCCAGTATATTTCTGCAGAGGCGCAGATTCACCGCAGCCTGATCGGAGACGGCACGGAGGTTTACGGCAGGGTGGAAAATTCTATTATCGGTTCCGGCGTGGTGGTCGGGAAAGGCGCCGTGGTGCGGGATTCGATTATTATGCAGGGAGCTGTGATCGGGGAGAACGCGGTTCTGGACCGGGCCATCGTGGCGGAGAACGCGGTGATCGGCGCCAGGACGCAGCTGGGCGTGGGAGAAAATATCCCCAACAAGGTAAAACCCGGCGTGTATTCCTTCGGACTGACGGTGATCGGAGAGAATGCTCAGGTCCCGGCGGATGTTAAGATAGGAAAGAATACCGCGGTTACAGGGAATACGCTGCCGGAGGATTATCCGGACGGATGCCTGGAGAGCGGGGAGACTTTAGATAAGGCAGGTGTGGTAGCATGAGAGCGGTAGGTTTGATTTTAGCTGGCGGAAACAGCTATCGTATGAGAGAATTGTCCAACAAAAGAGCGATTGCTGCCATGCCCATCGCAGGCAGCTTCCGGAGCATTGATTTTGCTCTGAGCAGTATGTCCAACTCCCACATTCAGAAGGTGGCCATCTTCACGCAGTATAATTCCCGATCCCTGAATGAGCATTTAAGCTCCTCCAAGTGGTGGGACTTCGGAAGAAAGCAGGGGGGACTGTTTGTGTTTCCGCCCATGCAGACCGCGGACAACGGTTACTGGTACCGGGGAACTGCGGATGCGATTCATCAGAATCTGGATTTCCTGAAGGATTGTCACGAGCCCTATGTGGTGATTGCCTCCGGCGACGGTATTTACAAGCTGGATTTCGGAAAGGTGCTGGAGTACCATATCGCCAAGAAGGCGGATGTGACGGTGATCTGCAAGGATCTGACGCCGGAGGAGGACCTGACCCGGTTCGGCATTCTGAAGATGAATGAGGACAGCCGGATTGAACAGTTTGACGAGAAGCCGATGGCGGCTGCGTCCCACACGGTTTCCTGCGGAATCTATGTGATCCGGCGGCGGCAGCTGATTGAGCTGATCGAGAGATCCGTGGAGGAAGGACGCTTTGACTTCGTGAGGGATGTGCTGATTCGCTACAAGGATGTAAAGCGGATGTACGGCTACAAGATCGATACCTACTGGAGCAATATCGCTTCTGTAGAGTCCTATTTTAAGACTAATATGGACTTCCTGAAGCCGGAGGTGCGGGATTATTTCTTCCGCCAGTATCCGGATGTGCACTCCAAGGTGGATGATCTTCCGCCCGCCAAGTACAATCCGGGAGCCCAGGTGAAGAACAGCCTGGTATCCAGCGGTTCCATTATCAACGGGTATGTGGAAAACTCCCTGATTTTTAAGAAGGTTTTTGTGGGAGAGAATTGTGTAATCAAAAACTGCATTATTTTGAACGATGTATATCTGGGAGATAATGTGCACCTGGAGAACTGCATTGTGGAAAGCCATGACACGATCCGGGCCAATACCTACCATACCGGCGGGGACGGCATCAAGATTGTGGATGAGTCCAGCGAAAGATATGTGATATAGCCCAGGCGGCCGTATCGCGGGAAACAGCAGCAGAATAAGAGAGAAAGGTTTTGTCGAAAAGGGTGTGGCAGTTATGACAATTACAGATGTACGGGTAAGAAAAGTAACAAAGGAAGGAAAGATGAAGGCAGTGATTTCCGTGACGCTGGACGAGGAGTTCGTAGTCCACGATATTAAGGTGATCGACGGGGAGAAGGGGCTGTTTATCGCGATGCCCAGTCGAAAGACTGCCGCAGGAGAATACCGCGATATCGCCCATCCCATCAATTCCGAAACCAGGGACCGGATGCAGGAGATCATTCTCCGGGAGTATTTAAAGGCCGCTCAGGCGGAGGAGCCGGAGGAGGCCTGCGGAGAGTAACCCGGGCGGGAAGAGGAACAGCGGAGGCGGTGAAAGGCCCACGTAAATACGATTACCTGGCATTGTCCATGTAACTATAAAATTTCCGGCTATCATGAATGAAAAGTTCAATGGCCGGAAAATTTTTATGCCGGTGATTCCTGCGATTGTATAAAAGTGCAGGGAAAGGAAGACGAGAGAAAAAATATTATATGCAAAATAAATGAAAAAACAGATAAAAAATTACAAAATACCACACTTTTTCCAAAGCTAGTCCCATTGATGGGTGAAAAATCTGAATATATAATAGAAACTATCAATCATACATAGAAACGGAGGAAAAAGTATGAAAAAAAGAATGACGTTAGCGCTTGTATTCATGTTGTTGGTTGTTTGTCTTGCGGGAAGCGTTCCGGCGGCGGCTTCTGAGGCGGAGCAAGAAGGGGGTTATAAGATTGGGTTGTGCTTATCGGAGATGACGAACGCCCTTTTTGCCGATATTCAGAAAATCCTGGACGAGAAGGCAAAGAGCGAAGGGAACGAGCTGATTGTACGTGACGCCCATTCGGATGCCAATAATCTGATCCAGGCTATCGAGGATTTTATTTCTGCCGGCTGCGATATGATTATTATTCAGAACTTTGCCGGTGATGCGGCTACCAATGTGCTGCAGCAGGCGAGGGATGCGGGAATCTGTATCTGCTCCTGGGATTATGCGCTGGAAGAGGCTCACTTCAGTATCATAAATGACGAAACGGAATTGGGCAAGACGATTGGCCGCGCTGCCGGAGAGTGGATTACGGAGAATTTGGACGGAAAAGCAGAGGTTGCAATTTGTAACTATCCGGCGCTGTCGTTTTTGGTGGTTCGTGAGGAAGGTATCGTGGAAGGCCTGAAGGAAGCGGCGCCCGAGGCGGAGATCGTAAATCGTCTGTCTGCCGGTTATGCCAATGAGGGATTTACAGCAGGTGAGAATTTCCTTCAGAAGAACCCGGATGTACAGGTTGTTGTAGGAATTAACGATGGCGGCATTATGGGCGTTTATGAAGCCTTCAAAGCAGCCGGAAAATCGAAGGATGACGGAATTGCCCTGTTCGGATGCGATGCGTCGGAAGATGCGTTAAATGCAATTCAGGAAGACGGCATGTATGTGGGGACGGTTACCACAAAAGCAAAGACGAAAATCGTGGAAATGTACGAAGCAGGTCTTGAAGCGGTTGAAAGCGGCACTTTGCCGGAAGAAAATCAGATTATTTACTTTGATAAGATTGTGATTACGAAGGATAATATTGACGAGGCATAAGCAGCAGGAATATAGATCAAGCCGTTCCTATGGAGCGGCTTAATCTTTCTTGTATTTTTGTTCAAAAGGGGGAAACGTGATGAGCGATGTTTTTCTGGAACTGTCACATATAACGAAATACTATCCGGGCGTAAAAGCATTAAATGATGTTTCGGTTGAATTAAAAAAGGGTGAGGTCCATGCCTTGGTGGGGGAAAACGGGGCGGGAAAATCTACGCTGATAAAAATACTGGCCGGCGCGGTGGAACCAAACGGGGGAGAGATCATTCTTAACGGGAAGCATTATGAAAAAATGACGCCGCAGTCAGCAAAAGAGCTGGGTGTGGAGGTGATTTATCAGGAATTTAATTTAATGCCCTCCTTATCTGTGGCGGAGAATATTTTTTGCGGTTCCTATATGGGAAACGGCGTAATCATTTCCAGAAAGAAAATGGAGCAGGAAGCGGAGAGAATATTAAGGGATATGGGGCTTTTTATTTCCCCGGGCGTATTGGTAAAAAATCTGAGCGTTGCGTATATGCAGGTGGTCGAGATTGCCAAGGCGATTTCCCGGAATGCGGAAATCCTGGTGATGGACGAACCAACGGCGCCCTTAACCAATGCCGAGGTTGAAATCCTTTTTCAGGTAATTGGGAGGTTAAAGGAAAAAGGGGTCACGATTATTTATATTTCACATCGGTTAAATGAAATTTTCCAGATCGCGGACAGGATTACCGTGCTCAGAGATGGAAACAAAATTGCAAGTCATAATACCGTGGACGTGTCCAGAAAACAGCTGATTTATGAAATGGTAGGGCGGGAAATAACAGAAACTTATCCGACAAGAAATAATTCGGTGGGCGAAACGATACTTCAGCTGAAAAATGTTACGGGTAACGGAGTGCGTAATATTTCCTTTGAGGTACATAAGGGAGAAATTTTAGGCCTTGCCGGATTAGTGGGTGCGGGCAGGACGGAAACAATCCGGATGCTTTTCGGGGCGGATCCTAAAGTGTCGGGACAGTTCCTTTTAAATGGAAAAGAAATTTCACCGAAGTCTCCGAAGGAGGCGGTAGAGCATGGAATCCTGCTGATACCGGAGGACAGAAAGAGACAGGGAGTTATTCTGAACCTGCCGATTTATATGAATATTACGCTGCCGATTTTGCCTAAGATATCGAAATTCACAGTGATAAACAAAAAGCTTGAGAAAAAAATGGTGGATCAACAGCAGGCGGCGCTTAGAATAAAGACGCCGACGCTCCAACAGCTGGTAAAAAACTTAAGCGGCGGAAATCAACAGAAGGTAGTGCTTGCCAAATGGCTGGTCTGCCAGGGGCAGGTGCTGATTTTTGACGAGCCAACGAGAGGGATTGATGTTGGAGCAAAGCAGGAAATTTATGGCCTGATGAATGAGCTGTGTGAACAGGGAATGGCGATTATTATGATTTCTTCAGAGATGGAGGAAGTGATAGGAATGTCTGACAGGATTGTAGTGCTTAGTGAAGGCATTCAGACGGCGGTGCTGGACCGCGCGGATTTTAATCAGGAAACGATTTTACATCATGCTTCAGGACATCATTAAAGGAGAAAAAGAGGATGAAAGAAAAAATTATAACACATATTCAAAAATATATGGTCATCGTGATTTTGATTGTATTAATGATATTCTTTTCGATTCTGGCGCCTAATTTTTTTGCTGTGAATAATTTCTTTACGATATTAAGGCAGGTATCCATGATTGGAATTTTGTCGGTAGGCGGCGCTTTCATCATGATTTCCGGAGGAATTGATCTGTCCCTGGGCGTTCAGATGGGGCTGAGCGGTATTATCGCGGCGAAGCTTATGGTAAATTATGGGGTGCCGATTGCGGCCGCCTGTATGCTGGGCCTTCTTGCCACAACCCTGGTGGGCTTCCTGAATGGGGTGATCATTACAACTACAAATATGCAGCCCCTGATTGCTACGCTGGGTATGATGAATATTGTGAAAGGGATCAACTATATCATCACGGATGGCCTTCCGATTTATGGCATTCCTTCCCGGATTACGGTGCTTGGCCAGGGGCATATCGGACCAGTGCCTGTCCCAAGTATTGTGATGGTTATTACATTTTGCCTGGGTGGATTTTTGCTGAATAAAACCTATCTTGGCCGCTATTTTTATGCTTTGGGAAGTAACGAGGAGGCAGCCCGGCTTACGGGTCTGAATACGAAAAAAATACGAATCTTTGCGTATACCATCGGAGGCGTTTTAGGAGGCATTGCAGGCCTGGTATTGATGGCAAGGGTAAATTCGGCTCAGCCCATGTCGGGCTGGGGAAATGAGATGGATGTAATTACTGCCTGTGTAGTGGGAGGCGTCAGCGCGGCAGGCGGTGAGGGGAAAATGTCCGGTGTGATTGCCGGTGTCCTTATTATGGGAGTTTTGTCCAATGGTATGGCGGTTCTCGGACTTGGGGAATATCACCAGGTTGTGGTGAAGGGTGTGGTATTGATTTTGGCAGTTGGATTTGACTGTATGCAGCGCATTTGGGGAGCCAAGGTAAAAAGGATTGAGGTATAGAAGGGAGAAAGGATATGTCGTATTTTAATGGTGCAATTTATTCCGAAACGTTAAATATGGATACTTCACTGGCGGTTATATTGCCGCAGGATTCCCGCTGGCACAGAGGAATTATTCCGTTGGCCCCGGGGATTGAACGAAGAGAAAAGCCCAGGCTGCTGATTCTTCTTCACGGTTTGACCGATAACTGGATTGCGTGGGCGCATCGTTCCAGGATTTACTCCTATGCGGAATATTATGATGTGGCGGTTGTCATGCCTGAGGTGCAAAGAAGCTTTTACCAGGATATGAAAAATGGAATGCGGTATTTTTCATATATTACGGAAGAGCTTCCGAAACTGACAGCGCAGATGTTTCAGGTATCCGTTGAACCGGAAGATTTAATGATCGCGGGACTTTCCATGGGGGGCTATGGCGCGTTAAAGTGCGGATTGACTTATCCGGAGCGGTTTCGCGCGGTGGGAGCGTTTTCCAGTGCAAGCGATATGGAAGGCTTCGTGACAGATATTCCGGTTCGCAAGGAAACGGCCGGCTTTGAGCGGGATGTGGCGGGAATATTTGGTGAAAAAACAGAGATTCCGGAAATGAGCAGACTGAAGCATTTGACGGACCTTTGCGTGGGAAAAGAGAAGCTGCCGGGAATCTATATGGCATGCGGAAAACAGGATGAGCTTTATGAGCAGAATATAGAATTAAAGGAATACATGAAGGACAAAGGGCTTCCCCATAAATGGGAAGAATGGGATGGAATTCATGACTGGGATTTTTGGGATGTTGCGATTCAGAAATTTTTACGTCTTGCATTGACAGAAAAGGATTTTTGTTAGCGGTGGGAAAAGGTATGCCTGGAAAGGCATATCTTTTTTGGCTGCTTTTCGCAAAGATGTGGTATACTTGATGAAAAGGTTAAGGACTGGTGGATGCAATGGATAAAATGAAAATTGTCATTGCAGATGATGAGAAAAAGATATGTCTGCTTCTGCGCAATTTGATTGATTGGGACAGTATTGGCATGGAAATTGTGGGAGAGGCCAATAACGGGATGGATGCTTTGCAGCTTTTGATTGCAGAGAGACCGGATATTGTTATTTTGGATATCCGTATGCCCGGGATGGACGGTCTGGAATTATTGCAGAAAATCAGGGAAATGGATGAAAGCATAAAAGTAATATTGATTTCAGGACATAAGCATTTTGAGTATGCGCATACGGCGCTTCGCTATGGGGTAGAAAACTATCTGCTGAAGCCAATCAGCGGGGAGGAATTGATGAACAATCTGCAGATGGTGAAAAATAAGATTCTGCAGGAGTCAGGGGAAGTAAAGAGAAGGATGGTTATGGAAGAGCGTCTGGTCGAAAGCGTTGAGAAGGTCCGCAGAAATTTCCTGGCTGATTTGGTGGATAACCGCATAAGAACAGAGCAGGCGCAGCTGGAAAGATGGAATCAGGAGTACTATCTTCACCTTCAAAACGGTCATTTCCGTATTGGCCTGCTTCAGGTCAGGGGACTGAAACGGCAGCAGGCGGATATTGTTCTGGGCTATACGGGAAGCTTCCTTGAAAACAGCTTCCGGTCTTTTAATTATGAGCTTTTGTATCTGAAAGATAAGCATACATTGATTTGCCTGTTTAATTATGAAAAGGAAGAAGAATGGAGAGAAGGCCTGAGAGATTTTTTAGAAAAGCTTGTGCAGAAATACGAGGATGTCTGTTCTTTTAACATAGGGATTTCGAAGGAGAGCGGCAGCATATCGGCGGAAATGCTTGGACAGGCAAGGGATGCCGCCCTGTATTTTCTGCGGACCGGAATGCACAAAATTATCTTTTATACGGAATCGATGGAGCGGCAGGAGAATTTCCCGGAAAATGAGTGGTATAAAAAGCTGCAGCAGGCACTTCAGATAGAAAGTACGGAGCTGGTGGAAAAATGCTTTGAGATTTTAATGAAATATGCAGAGAAGAGGATTATGAGCCCCTCCACGTTATACGGAGTGATGAATAAGGCGGGGCAGCTTCTGGAAAATTCGAATACAGAAAAAAAACTGGAGGCGGCGGTGTTTGTAAAAGCCCAGTATTTGGAATGTCTCAGTCAGGCAGGGACAGAGCGTGAGCTGGTTTCAACAGGGAAAAAAGAAGCGCTCCGTTTTATTCGGGAATGTACCGAGCTGAGAGAAAGGAAGGATTCGAAGTATGTCCGTTTGGCGAAGACTTATATCGAATCGAATTTCACAAGAGATCTTTTGCTGGAGGACACCGCAAAAGAGATAGGCATCAATTCCAGCTATTTAAGCGCATTGTTCAAAAAGGAGCAGGGAATTACCTTTACAGACTATTTAACAGAGGTCAGGATATCTAAGGCAAAAGAGATGCTGGAGGAAGGCAGAATGACGGTTTCAGAAGTAGGATGGGCAGTGGGCTACAAGGATCAAAAATACTTCAGCAAGCTGTTTTTGAAGGTGGTCGGGATCAAGCCTTCTGAATATAAGAAATTATATTCCTGACAGGGAGCGGAAATGAAAAGAGAAGCGATCTTGGATAGTGTGATTGTGGTCGGGCTTGCGCTGGCTGCCGTGTTTAAATTGATCTGCCAGAAACAGATAGAACCGTTTTTTCTGTATTTGTGCCTGAGCGGATATATAGCCTGCCGCTGCCTGAGCTTCCGGCATATGGAAAAAGAGTATGCGCGGGAGAGGCAGGCCTTCCTGGAGAAATTGGAAAGAAAAGAGAGGGAGAAGTATCGTTTGGACTGCGAGGAAGAAATTAAACACCTGCAAAACCAGATCAATCCTCACTTTTTGTATAATACGCTGGATTCCATCCGTGGGCAGGCCCTCTCAGTGGGAGAGATTAAGCTTGCGGATATGGTGGAGGCGCTGTCCTCCTTTTTTCGGTACAGTATCAGCCGGAGAGGAAATATTGTATCGCTGGAGGAGGAAATCCGCAATGTAAAGACCTATGTAAAGATACAGAAATTCCGTTTTGAGGAACGTTTTGACTTGAAAATAGAAATGGACGCCTCCGATGAGGTGATGGAATGCCTGATTCCCAAGATGACATTGCAGCCGATTGTGGAAAATGCCATTTATCATGGAATTGAAACGGGAATGCGGCCCGGAATAGTGACGGTCAGAATCATTGAAACAGAGGAACGGCTGTTGATTTATGTGACGGATAATGGGGTGGGGATTTCCAAGGAGAAGCTGAAAAAGATTCATGACGCTTTGAATGAAAAGGGCAGTCAGGAAGATCATAAATTGTCGGCAAAGCAGGGAGAGGGCAATGGCCTTGCGCTCAGAAATGTGAATGAGAGGATTCATATCTACTATGGGGATGGGTATGGAATCAGTATTTACAGCACAGTTAATGTGGGAACAGAGGTGGAGATCCGCCTGCCCACGATTAAAGAGAAAGAGGCGCTGAAGTTTTTTGAAGAGTGATGATGCGGTCGCACAGGGAAATCTGCTCTGCATAATCTACATAGACCATGAGAATGGCGGTTCCATATTTGCGGAACAGCTGGATAATTTGATAAAATTCATCCTGGAAGGCAGGAAAGATATCTGTGGAATTGATGCCGAGAATCACAATTTCGGGATGTACCGTCAAATAGCGGAAAAGCATAACCTTGATGCTGTCCCATTTTGACAGAGGCAGGCTTTTTTGCTGAAAAAAGGAACGGTAGGTGGCAATCAGGTGGTCTTCCAGATGATCCGCAATAATTCCCAGATAACTGGTTTTGCCGGAGCATAAAATGGTGAAATTTTCCTTAAGGCTGAGGGAGGGGAAAAGTCCATTCTGAATATGCTCCTCTGTGAGGAAAAAGCATTTCTGTCCGGCGGCCTGCTGATAGGAGGTGATCCTTTTCCCGGAAATAAGGAGAGAACAGTCGTTGTTGTGTAATTCTAATTGATTGAGAGCATGATAAAGGGAACCGTTCAGATCAATGATTCCCAGAACCTCATGCTGTTTTAATTCTATTTTGGAGGAGGCCCATCCGGCGGGGAAACGGATTTCAAGCACGGTTTTTTGCGCAGGGCAGGTATTTTGTTCCCGCGGGCTGAAGGAGACGGTATTATTTTTGCCGATCAGCAAAGCGGTGAGCAGCTCGCTGGAATAATCAGAAGAAAAAATATGGCGGATAACGCGCCCTTTTTTCATGGCGATTACCATATCCATGGACGCAAAATAGGGATCAATGGAGTTATTGATGTAAACAACAGAGCAATTATTTATTTTAGAGAGCGTGGAAAAAAGAAGCTCCTTTTCGGTGGGAGTGTAATTGCTCGTTATATTGTCAAGAATGATGATTTCAGCTCCTGTGTTTAAAGCCTTGATAATCTGTATCAAATGCTGCTGGGAATAGGAGAGGGTGGAAACCCTGGCATCCGGGTCTAAAGGAATCTGATATTGCTGCAGAAGCTGCCGAGTGCGGATCAGAGCTGCCTGTTTATTAAAAAGAGACGTAAAGGAATGGATGCGGATGGAAAACAAATTCTCAGCTATGGACATAGCGGGTACCAGCTGTGCTTTTTTAGAGATATAGCTTATTTTTAAGAGACTGTGCTGAGCATAGGCATTGTAATCGGCTGCGGAGTATTTTTGCCCATGAAAGATAAGCCGTCCCTGGGAAAAGGAGGCCAGGTCGGCCAACAGCCTGGCAAAGGCAGAGCATTCATTTTCCCAGAGGTCAGCGATACCGATTTTAACGTTCTTAAAGATACTTATATTCAGATTGTGGAACAGTTGATTGCCCCGTTCTTCTGAAGAGACATTTTCCAAACGCAGTAATTCTTCCGGCATAATTATATTCCCTGATTTTTTATTAGCATTTCCTCTATCATCGCCTGGATCTTTTTTCCCAGAAATTTTTGCTCTTCCCGGGGCAGATCCTTCGGATAAACGGGCTCTCCGTACTCGATCACCACATGGGTAGCCCGGATGAAGGGAAAATGGTCTTCCAGTATCCCGGAGGTGTGGCTGAGGGCCACCGGTATGATAGGACAGCCGGTCTTGGTGGCCACCTTGAAGGAGCCCTCATGGAAGGGCAGCAGCTCGGTCTCCGAGGCGGCTTCCCCCCGGGTGCCCTCCGGGAAGATGGCGATGGAGATGCCGGATTTTACCTTGTCAATGGCGGCAAGAATCACTTTCAGCCCTTCCTTAATGTCCTTCCGGTCCAGAAACAGGCAGTGCAGCCATTTCATCCACCAGGACAGGAAGGGGATTTTTTTCAGCTCCGTCTTGGAGATATATCCGGTGAGGGAGGGGCAGCGGGCATAGGTGAGCACCACATCGAAAAAGCTGCGGTGGTTCAGGATATACAGCACTGCCTGATCCCTGGGAATATGGTCCTCTCCGATCACGGTAAGCTTCGTTCCGGCCAGGAAGGAAATTAACCGGAAGACAGTCTGCACCATGCGCAGGGCCAGCAAATCTCCCTTCTTCGCATCAAATTTTCCCACCGTCCACTTCATAAAATACAGCAGCGGTGTGAGAATAAAAAACAGGGCGATGGCCAGCACCACCAAAATCAATCGAATCATAGAACCCCTCCCTTTAGCGGTTGTAGAGCCGGGTGGTCTTTAAGAGCCATTCCTGCCGTTCCTTTGTCAAATCCTCCTGGATGTAGCGGAAATTCCAGTTGGCGGCGGCCACGCCGGGAATGTTCATCCGGGCGTTGCTTCCCATCACAAACAGGTCCTGGATGGGAAAAATGGCGTATTTGGCGATGGAACCCAGGCAGAAGCGGATAAAATCCAGGCTTACCTGATTGCCGTCGGTGTTTCCGTAGCGGCGTACCCGGTCCTTGATGATCTCCGGCTGTGTCTGATACCAGCCCATGGTGGTGTCATTGTCGTGGGTGCCGGTGTAGCAGATGCAGTTGGGGGTGGTGTAGAAATGAGGAATATAATTTTTATCCTCCATATCCCCAAAGCCAAACTGCAGTACCTTCATCCCCGGGAAACCGAACATATCCCGAAGCTGCTCCACCTCCGGGGTGATGATGCCCAGATCCTCAGCGAAAATGGGAAGATCGCTGCCCAGCTCCTTCTGGATAGCCAAAAACAAATCTTCGCAGGGTCCCTTCACCCACTGGCCGCCGATGGCGGTCTCCTCCCCGGCCGGGATGGACCAGTAAGCCTCGAAGCCCCGGAAATGGTCGATACGTAGGTAATCCACCATGGAAAGCTGACGGCGGATGCGTCTGATCCACCACTGGAAACCGGTTTCCTTGTGAACCTCCCAGTCATAGAGGGGATTGCCCCACAGCTGGCCCGTGGCGCTGAAATAATCGGGCGGAACTCCCGCCACATTGGTGGGGTAGCCCTTGGAGTCCAGCTGAAACAGCTTTTTGTTTGCCCACACGTCGCAGCTGTCCAGGGCCACGAAGATGGGGATGTCACCGATGATCTCCACCTCATGCTCGTGGGCGTACTCCTTTAATTCCATCCACTGTTTGTTAAAGATAAACTGGACGAACTGATAATACCGGATCTGCTCCGACAGCTTTTCCCTCCACGCTTCCCTGACGGCGGCGGTGGGAGCGGTCATCTCTTCCTCCCATTCCAGCCAGCAGCGTCCCCCGTGGGCGTCCTTGGCGGCCATGAACAGGGCATAGTCGTCCAGCCATTCGCTTTCATTCTCGCAGAAATGCTCAAATTCCTCCAACAGCGTTTTGTCGGGGGTGTGCCAAAAGGCGGCGCAGGCGGTCTGCAGCAGCCTGGTTTTAAACTGAATCGCAGGGCCGTAATCCACTTTGCGAGGATCCCATTGGGGCATATCCGCAAAATCCGCTTCCGTCAGCAGGTTCAGCTCCATCAGCTTTTCCGGACTGATGATCAGCGGCTGTCCCGCGAAGGCGGAGAAGCCCTGGTAAGGGGAATCGCCGAAGCCGGTGGGCCCCAAGGGAAGCACCTGCCACAGATGCTGGCCCGAGCTCTCCAGAAAGTCAATAAAATCGTAAGCGCCCTTTCCCAGATCTCCGATACCATAGGGGGAGGGGAAGGAGGTGGGGTGCACCAGGATGCCGGACATCCGGCTTCTCTGTTTCTTTCTGGAAGCGGTTACGGATTCTGGTGCATTTTCCTGTGTATCTGATCCAATGAAAATTTCTTTTGTAGCGGTCATGATAAGGAATCCTTTCTATAATAATATGTTCCTTTTATTTCCCTGTCATTATACCTGACCCCAGGGGAGAACGCAAGAAAGAAATGACATTTGGGGGGTTTTGTGTTATGCTGAAAAAAGGTTCTGAAAGGAAAATTCCGATTCGAACATCGATAAAATACAGGGGTGGAAAATGAACAGGATTTTGATAGTGGAGGATGAGGAGTCCATTGCGAATCTCATCCGCATGAATTTGGTGAAGGCGGGGTTCCAGTGTGAGCTGGCCTCTGACGGGGAGGAGGCGGCTGACAGGATCGGGGAGAGAAATTATGACCTGATTCTGCTGGATATCATGCTGCCGAAGCTGAACGGATATGAGGTGCTGGAGTACGCCAAGGAGGTGGACATTCCGGTGATTTTTCTCACCGCCATGGGGGACACCCAACAGAAGGTGAAGGGGCTGAAGCTGGGGGCGGAGGACTACATTGCCAAGCCCTTTGAGATCGCGGAGCTGCTGGCCCGGGTGGAGACGGTGCTGCGCCGGTATAAGAAAACGGAGCGGAAGCTGCGGCTTCTGGATATTGAGATTGACACGGATTCCCGGACGGTGCTGCAAAATGGCAGGCAGGTGGACCTGACGATCAAGGAGTATGAGCTGCTGCTTCTGTTTGTGCGGAATAAGAACCGGGCGCTCTACCGGGAGACGATCTACGAGAATGTCTGGGGCGGAGAGTACAACGGCGTGGGCAGGACGGTGGATCTGCATGTGCAGCGGCTGAAAAAGAAGCTGGGGCTGGAGGAGCATATCGCCGCCATTTATAAGGTAGGCTACCGGCTGCAGGTGTAGGAGGCAGTGAATGAAGCTATCATGGAAATTATTTTTTGTCACGACTCCCATTTTTATTCTGTTTCTGACGGTCTTTGGTTCCTGGATGCTGGAGGACAATTTCCGGGGAAACCTGGATGGAGAAATTCAGCGCTGCCTGGTGGAGAATCAATTGTTTCAGAACTCCTACGAGCTGACCAGAAACAGCTTAACCCAGGAGCAGCAGGAGCAGATCAGCACGGAGCGCCTGGTGGGAAGCTTTTATAAAAAGAAGGGGAGAGAGGGCGGCTCCATCCGGATTTACGGGCAGGATGGGACGATTCTTTATGAGGAGAATGAATTGCGGCTGGAAAACAGTCTTTTGAACCGGTTAAGCGAGGAACAGAACGTGGGCTATGAGCTGCTGCGCTACGGGGGCCAGACCTATATCGTGGTGATGGGCCGCAGCAGCTTTGGGGATTACATTGAAACCACCCGGAATATCACGGACATTTTTGAGGAGCGCATTGCCATGTATTCCCGGTATCAGGGGGGCGTATTGGGAATGTCTCTCCTGATGGGCAGTATGATTCTGCTGATTCTGTTTCTGGTGATGCGCGATATTCAGAAGCTTTCCCGGGCCACCCGACAGTTTGCCAGGGGAAGGTACGATGTGCAGGTGGATATTCGCAGCACCGACGAGATCGGGATGCTGGCAGCGGATTTTAACTGGATGGCCGGCGTCATGAGGCAGCAGATGGAAAAGCTGCAGAATGAGGCGAAACGCCAGGAGGAATTTACGGCGGCCTTTGCCCATGAGCTGAAAACGCCGCTGACCTCCATCATCGGATATGCGGACACCCTGCGGCAGATGGAGCTGTCCCCGGAGGAGACCAGTACCTGCGCCGATTACATTTTCCGGCAGGGGAAGCGGCTCCAGGCCCTCTCCTACAAGCTGCTGGACATGACCATGGCGGATCAGAAGGAGATTACACTGAAAGAAATTTATGTTCCGGATTTTCTGGGAGAGGTGGCCCGGGTGGCGGAGAAAAGCCTGGAGGAGAAAAAGCTGCGGCTGTGGGTGCAGGCCCAGGAGGGAGTGATCTATGGTGACCGGGATCTTTTGTCCTCTCTGTTTCTGAATCTGATTGACAATGCCAGAAAGGTGTCCCAGCCGGAGCGGGAGATTTTCCTCACCGGCCAGGTGGTGCCGGGGGGCTACACGATTGCGGTGGAGGACCAGGGCGGCGGACTGCCGCCCCAGGAGGTTTCCCGCATCACCGAGGCCTTCTATATGGTGGATAAATCCCGGTCCCGCAAGGAGGGCGGCGCAGGACTGGGGCTGGCCCTCTGCCAGAAGATCGTGGATCTGCACCAGGGGAGCTGGCGGTTTGACAATTACCCAGGGGTGGGGCTGCGGGTGATAGTGCGGTTAGGGATCCCGGAGGGAGTGCCCCGGGAGCGCAGGCGGAAGGCAGTCTACGGCCAGAGCGGGATAGGTCGGGACAGGAGCTGACGTGTTGTGGAGAGGAAATATGCGGGGAGAAGCGTCCGGGAGCGCTTTCCTCAGCGTTTCCCTGATGGAACGGACGGAAAAAGGAGATGGAAAGGAGGCGGGAAGATGAAGGAGCATAAGAATGGGAAGGTCATTTTGCAGTATGCGGCGGGGCTTTTGGCTTTGGGGCTTTCCGTAGCGCTGGCATGGTTTTTGCCGGGCTGGTATTCCGGCTGGCGGGACCAGCAGTATCTGTCCCGGGCTACCCTCTCCAGCCGGGAGGAGATTGAGTTCCTGGATGCGGCGTCTCTGGAAATGGCAGGCAGGATGGAGCTGTTAGGGCAGGCGAGGCAGATTGACTGGCGTTGGGAGGATTTGCCCATCTGGACGGAGTACGACGTGATGGAGCGTCTTTCCTTTCTGCAGGCGGAGGTGAAACGCTGGAAGGAGGCAGGCGTTGTTCCGGAATCTGTTTTTCCCAGTGCCGATACGGTAGAGGATTATTATGGAAATACATCGGTGGAGGATTATTATTTCCTTCAGGTGACGGTGGACGGAAAGACGCTGCCCATCTGCCTGATGCTGCTTCACGATGCTCTGGATGACAGCAGCCTTCTGGCCATAACGGATGCCCAGAAGGATATTCTGTATTACCTGTCCCTGAGGGGGTATAGTATGCAGGAAGAAATGGCACGGCTTCTGGGCTTTGGGGGTCTGGAGGATATGGTGAACATAATGGCGGGGGGAGAAGAGACAAAACTGCAGGAGGATTATGAAAGCTATGATTTCGCCTCCGTCTGCCACGCGCAGGAGGCAGTAATTACCGGCAGGCCGGGGGAACTGAATTTCCAGGTGGAACTGGATTATGGCAGCTTCCAGGGCTACGGAGGCCGGATGGTGGTCGGCGGGCCGGCGGGTTTTGGCCTGGCCATTTTTCTGGGAACAGACCGGTGGATCGAGCTTTTGCAGGAAGCTATCGAGAAGCTGGAGTATTACCCCACCGAGTCCATGTATGAGATGCAGTACACTACGGAGGGCTGGCAGACCCAGGTGGCTTCAGAGCTCTTCGGGATGGAGATGCTTTCTCCCGAGGCCTTCGGGATGGAGGCAGAGGCGTTTGACGAGGGAAACAGCGAGGATATCCCGGAGAAGCCTGTGGGGTAGGAGGGATGCGGAAGGCATGTTACTGTTCACTTCGTTCACAGCAACACGCTACGCGATGCACAGAAATTGTACC
>CAMNQN010000027.1 GCA_946549155.1 uncultured Lachnospiraceae bacterium
AGCTGGGAAATCATCAGGATTTCCCGGCGAATTGACCCGGTGCCCCAAATTCGGGGTTGGCTCCATCTTAGATTTTCTTGGTATTCGAAGCAGTTTTTCAGATGACAGGGTCGGTTCCGCCCTTCCTCTTCCTGCGTCCTCCTAATGAACAAAACACGAAGAACATTGATACCTGGACGTCGGAAACTACGGAAACTACGGATATCCGGCCTCGCCTTTTTTGTCTGGTAAATGGAGATGCTTCGTGGTATCATATATGAAACAGATTGAGGTTTCGATTTTTTCAAGGAGGATGAAGAACATGAAAGTATTGATGCTGAACGGAAGTGCCAAAGCCAACGGAAACACCTACACGGCGCTTTTGGAGGTGGGAAAGCAGCTGGAGAAGGAGGGAATCTCTTACGAGATTGTACAGATTGGTGCGAAGCCCATCCGGGATTGTATCGGCTGTGGAAAATGTAATGAAAATGGCTGCGTGTTTACGGATGATGAGGTGAACGCCTTTGTTGCCAAGGCCAGGGAGGCAGATGGCTTCGTGTTTGGCACGCCGGTTTATTATGCGCACCCCAGCGGTCGCATCCTTTCTTTTCTGGACCGGGTATTTTACAGCAGCAGTCAGGTATTCCGGTTTAAGCCGGGCGCTTCTGTGGCGGTGGCGAGACGGGGCGGCACCACAGCCTCCTTTGACTGCCTGAACAAATACTTTGGTATTTCCCAGATGCCGGTGGCTGGCTCCACCTACTGGAATCAGGTGCATGGCCGCGTGCCCGGTGAGGCGGCTCTGGACGAGGAGGGGCTGCAGACGATGCGTAATCTTGCCAGAAATCTGGCCTGGATGATGAAGTGCTTTGAGGCCGGCAGGGAGAAGGGCATCGGTCTGCCGGAGATGGAACGTGGAGTGATGACGAACTTTATTCGGTAGGCAGCCTGGAGAGCCGGGCTGTGAAAAAAGTGGAGGTAAGGATATGCTGGAGTTTAAGTACGATACACAGCTATTGGTGGAAGGCGAAGGCCTTGATGAAGACAAAATAAATGAATATTTCTCAGAAAACTTTAAGGGCGACTGCTTATTGGCGGTGGGAGATGAAGAGCTGATAAAGATTCACTTTCATACAAACGAACCCTGGAAGGTGCTGGAATATTGTGCAGGTATTGGGGAGATTTATGACATTGTTATTGAAGATATGGAGAGGCAGGCGAGAGGATTAAAGGGGTAACTGGAAAAGTATGGGAAATACAGGAATCAGGCCGCAGGTTATTCATGAAATTTGTGTTTTCGCACAGAAATATCATATTCAAAAAGTGGTGTTATTTGGGTCCCGGGCCAGGGGAGATTATAAGAGGACAAGCGATATTGACCTGGCAGTAAAAGGCGGGGAAGTCGAAAGATTTTCGTTGGATGTAGAGGAGGAAACGTCTACTTTGCTGAAGTACGATATCATCGATCTGGACAGGGAGCTGCAGCCGGAATTATTAGAAGCGATTCGGCAGGAGGGAATAATACTGTATGAAAAAGTATGAGAATTTTTGCGCAGCATTAAATAATATGCAAGAAATGTATAACTATCATCCGCCATATGATACGGTAATCCTGACGGGATTGGTAGGATTATATGAAATTTGCTTTGAGCAATCGTGGAAAATGATGAAAGAGATTTTGGAGAATCATGGTTTTGAAGAAGGAGCAACCGGTTCCCCTAAATTTATCGTAAAAACCGCGTATCAGGCAAATATGATTCAGAATGAAGAGCTGTGGTTACGGGCTCTGCAGGAAAGAAATAACGTCACACATTCCTATAATCGGAATATTGCGCTTAGCATTGTGGAAAAGGCGAAGGATGAATTTTACGGGATGTTCTGCGAATTGAAAAAAGAAGTAGAGACAAATTGGCTGTAAATTCAGAAAAAGCAGTTCTTTATGCGTTTATGGGCGGCGGTTTTTGAAAACTTGCGTGTTTACGAAAAAGAAACTGACACGGGAAAATGAGTCATCGGAAAGTAAAAGAGATTATCTGGAAGATAAGAACGTTTTACGGTGGCTCATTTACAAAGGATGGATAAAATGAGAGAAAAAGGGGCAGATAAGGAGCGTCAGGAAGAATTGTTCGTAAATGGCAAGTAGGTACGGGAGAAACATGAATCGGAGGCTTCCGATACTGTGCCGGCTTCCACTTATTACATATTGGAGGATGAGACTCGTGTCAGCACAGGGGGAAAATTTTCCTGTTTTATTCCTACGGCCAATTTTTACTGGCAGCTGGGGCTGATCAGTAATCACGAGGTAAACCGGGAGAAGGAGAGATTGGAGCTTGGGGACCCGGAAGGATATATTCAAACTACGAAAGAGCTGTTGGATAAAATCGGTGTTCCGGCAGAACGCTATCGGTTTCAGTGGGCTTCCTTTGATGCGGAAACGCTGAAACAGTTGGAGCAGGAATGTATTGCGGCGAACTTGATTGATGCCGGAGAGGAGAAGGGAAGCTGGACGAAGGAAGATGAAATTTATCTTATTTTTGCATGGGAGTATGAAGAAGAGATACCGGTATTGTCAGAGCTTATGTGCATTGATTCTGTGAGCTGTTTGGATCGCATCACAGGAAATTTTCCCATCACAGCAATTTATTCCTCCAGAGGATTGGAGAGTATTCGAACCTCTAAATATTATCAATTTCAGGAGACCGGAGAAAAGCTTTCCCTCATAGAATTTGAAAAGGCCGCTCAGACAGTGGAGGAAAAGCTGAACAGTATTCTTGGAACAAGCCGATATCAGGTAATGACGGCAACACTTTTTGAACGTGTGAAAAGATATGAACGCAGCATATCAGTTAAGTTATGAAATTCCTTATGAAATTTTAGATCAGTACACACCGGTTCAGATGATGCTTTTGATGATTTTACTGCTGACTTTTATTGCCATGTTCCTGGGAATGCTGATGCTGACGATTTCCCTGTATGGGAATCAGAGATTCGCAGTGGCGGCGGCTGTATTGATGGTATTGCTGCTGTTTTTCGTGTTGAATACATATCCGGATATGCGAATGGGTTACGCAAAGCTGATTCCTACTGTCTGGGCCCAAATTACAAAGTGTAATACTACGATGGGAGGATACTATTGGCTTCCGGATATAAAGTATATGTTATGTTTTTTAACGGTTGGAATTTTGATTGAAATTTTTCTCTGTATTCATCGTGCAGCTTTGGTGGATTTTCATTGGGTAAATGAGGATGCTTAGGAGAACAGGGCAAGAGGAAGGGGAGACTGGCAGGATGGGAACTATACTGGAAATAAATCATGTATCAAAGAGTTTTCATAACACACAGGTGCTGAAACAGGTGACTATGCGTTGTGAGAGTGGTAAAATCTATGGCATTATAGGGCACAATGGGTCAGGCAAAACAGTGTTTTTAAAATGTATTTGCGGATTTTTAAAATATGATAAGGGAGAAATTCTGGTTAATGGGAAGAAGATCGGAAAAGATATGACCATGATACAAAATGCCGGGGTAATTATCGAAGAACCAGCGTTTTTGCGGAAGTGGAGCGGATACCGTAATCTGGAATATCTTTATGGTATCCGGAATTCTCCTGATCGAAAATACCTGTCGGACATATATGAAATGGAAAATGGCCATATGGAACGTATTCGTTAGCAAATTTCGGTTTGGCTTTTACTGGGAGGAATAAAGGGGGATTTGTGAGAGGAAAGAAGCCTGCATAAGGAAGCATTTACCACCGGAACCGTTTCAGAAAAAGAGTGAAAAATTTCGTTATGGGAAATACTATTGCAAAGTGAAATGACCAATGTCAGGAGGTTGCGATATGTGTAATTATATGTCCATAACGGATGTTTATGCAAGAGAAATCTTAGATTCCAGAGGAAATCCCACGGTGGAGGTGGAGGTTCTGACGGAGGATGGAAGCGTGGGACGGGCCTCGGTTCCGTCTGGGGCCTCCACCGGTGAGCATGAGGCGGTGGAGCTTAGGGATGGGGAGGCGCGGTATCAGGGAAAGGGCGTTACCCGCACCTGCGATTATGTGAATACCATATTGGCAGACGCGGTGATTGGAGAAAATGTGTACAGTCAGGAGCGTATCGATCAGATCCTGCGCAAGGAGGACGGCACGGAGAATAAGGGACGGCTGGGGGCTAACGGCATTCTGGGCGTCTCTATGGCGGCGGCAGCCGCCGCGGCCCGCACGCTGAATCAGCCCCTGTTCCGCTACCTGGGCGGCAGTACGGCCCGTATTATGCCGGTGCCCATGATGAATATTCTGAATGGGGGGTGCCATGCGGACAATACGGTGGATCTGCAGGAATTTATGATTATGCCTGTGGGAGCGGTGGATTTTTCCCAGGGACTTCAGATGTGCGCGGAAACCTACCACACCTTAAAGCAGCAGCTAAAGCAGCGGGGCCTGGCCACTGCGGTTGGGGATGAGGGCGGCTTTGCACCAGATTTGAGGGATTCCAAAGAGGTATTGCAGGTGATTTGTCAGGCGGTAGAACAGGCGGGCTACACCGTGGGGAAGGATATCTGCATCGCACTGGACGCGGCGTCCAGCGAGCTTTACGATAAAGAAAAGAAGGCCTACTATTTTCCCGGCGAGAGTAAAATGCAGCGGAAGGAGATTTACCGGACCTGGGAAGAGATGATTGATTATTTTCAGGATCTTTCGGCCCGGTTTCCCATTGTGTCCATTGAGGATGGACTGGATGAAAATGATTGGGAAGGCTGGAGGGAGATGACCAGACAGCTGGGAGGAAAGCTCCAGCTGGTGGGAGATGATCTCTTTGTGACCAACTGCAGGCGGCTACAGCAGGGGATTGAACAGAAGGCGGGCAATGCGATTTTGATCAAGGTGAATCAGATCGGTACGCTGACGGAGGCCTTTGAGGCCATAGAGCTGGCCCACCGCAGCGGCTACCGGACTGTGGTATCCCATCGTTCCGGTGAGACGGAGGACACCATGATCGCGGATATTGCCGTGGCTTTGGGGGCCGGACAGATCAAGACCGGCGCTCCCTGCCGGGGAGAGCGTACCGCCAAATATAATCAGCTTCTGCGAATCGAGGACTGCCTCGGGATGTATGCGCTGTACGAGAATCCCTTTCAATATTTTCAATAAATATTTATCAAAATGTGAAAATATTGGTTGAATTCTGCGCCCGCCTGTGATAAACTGTACAAGTATGGCATAGGAGGTGGGTAAAGTGAGAATCTTTTTGACAATAATTTTTATTTTAATTTGCATAGCATTAACGGTAGTTGTTTTGGCTCAGGAAGGCAAGGATGCGGGCTTGGGTTCCCTCAGTGGCATGACAGAGACCTACTGGGGAAAGAACAAATCCCGTTCCTGGGAAGGAAAATTGATTAAGATCACCAAGTATCTGGCCATCGGATTTATCCTTCTTGCGGTTGTCCTGAATTTGAATTTATTCTAAGACAAAGGAAGCACAAAACACTCTTGCGGATTCGTAAGAGTGTTTTCTTTCATATGAAATAATATTTATGAAACCGAGGAGATATGGACGACATTTTTGAAAAACGAAAAAAAGTGATTTATGATATGATGTGCGACCCGCAGTATGTGCCCATGAAGGAGAAGGAGCTGGCGATTCTGCTGCAGGTGCCAAAGGAGGAGCGGGCCAGTCTGCGGGAGCTTTTGAACGCTCTGATGCTGGAGGGGAAGATTGAGGTCAGCAAGCGGGGCAAGTACCGGAAGGCCCAGTCTGCGGCGCTGATCGGCACCTTTGTGGCGCACCCCAAGGGCTTTGGCTTTGTGGAGGTGGAGGGACGGGATGAGGATATTTTCGTTCCCGAGACCGGGACCTACGGCGCCATGCACAGGGATACGGTGCAGGTGGCGCTTCTTCCCCAAAGCGGCGGAAAGCGGGCGGAGGGCGTGATCATCAGGATTTTGGAGCGGGGGATCCGGGAACTGGTGGGGACCTTTCAGCAGAGCAAAAATTATGGCTTTGTGATTCCGGATAACCAGCGGATTCTCTGCGACATTTTTATCCCCAAGGAGAAATGCAAGGGCGCGGTAAACGGTCACAAGGTGCTGGTGGAGATCACCGACTACGGAACCTCCGGCAGAAATCCGGAGGGGCGGATAAAGGAGATCATTGGTCACAAAAATGATCCGGGCACGGATATTTTGTCCATTGTTTACGGATATGAACTGCCGTTGGAGTTCCCGGAGCGGGTACTGAACCAGGCAGAGCATATCCCGGAGGAGATTTCCCAGGGAGACTGCCGGGGACGGCTGGATCTGCGGGATACCCGGATGGTTACCATCGACGGGGAGGATGCGAAGGATCTGGATGACGCGGTATCCCTGTCCTTCGACGGAGAGCTGTACCATCTGGGGGTGCACATTGCGGATGTGTCAAACTATGTGCAGGAGAACAGCGCCCTGGACCGTGAGGCGCTAAAGCGGGGCACCAGCGTTTACCTGGTGGATCGGGTGATCCCGATGCTGCCCCATCGTTTGTCCAACGGGATCTGCTCCCTGAACCAGGGGGTGGACCGTCTGGCCTTAAGCTGCCTGATGGAGATTGACCGGAAGGGGAATGTGGTTTCTCACCGGATCGCGGAGACGGTGATCCGTGTGGACCGCAGAATGACCTACACGGCGGTGAGCCGTATTCTGGAGGAGCAGGATCCGGAGGTTATCCGGGAATATGAGGAGCTGGTTCCCATGTTCAGGCAGATGGCGGAGCTTTCGGATATTCTGCGCAGGAAGCGCAGAAAGCGGGGATCCATTGACTTTGATTTTCCGGAGACGAAGATGATTCTGGACGAAAAGGGAAAGCCGGTGGAGATTAAGCCCTACGACCGGAACCGGGCCACGAAGATCATTGAGGATTTCATGCTGATTGCCAATGAGACGGTGGCGGAGGACTTTTTCTGGCAGCAGACGCCCTTCGTGTACCGCAGCCATGAGAATCCGGATCCGGAGAAGATGCAGAAGCTGGCCCTGTTTATCAGTAATTTCGGTTACGGCATGAAGGGCATCCGGGACGAGGTGCACCCGAAAGAGATTCAGAAGCTGCTGGGCCGCATTGAGGGGACGCCGGAGGAGGCCATGATCAGCCGCCTTACCCTGCGCTCCATGAAGCAGGCCAGGTATACCACCGAGTGTACCGGGCATTTCGGTCTGGCAGCAAAGTACTACTGCCATTTTACCTCCCCTATCCGCCGGTATCCGGATCTGCAGATTCACCGGATTATCAAGGATGTGCTGCGGGGCAGGATGAAGGAAGAAAAGCGGGCCCACTATGAGGAGATTCTGCCGAAGGTGGCGGAGCAGTCCAGCAAATGCGAGCGCACCGCCGATGAGGCGGAGCGGGAGGTGGAACGCTTAAAGAAGGCGGAGTATATGGAGAGCCGGATCGGGCAGATTTATGAGGGCGTGATTTCCGGTATCACCAGCTACGGCATCTATGTGGAGCTGCCAAACACGGTGGAAGGGATGATTCACGTCTCCAATCTGTACGACGATCATTACATTTACCGGGAGGAAAGCTGCGATATGGTTGGCATGTCCACCGGAAAGGTGTATACTCTTGGAGAGAAGGTGAAAATCCAGGTGCGGGACGCGAATAAGGAGACCCGGACGGTGGATTTTGTGTTTGCATCGGAGGAATAGGAGAGAACGTTCGCTTTGATACAGGTTTGAAGGGGCGGCGAGGAGGAAGCGTATGGCGAAGGAAGCGGTCAAGTTGATCGCCAACAATAAAAAGGCGTATCACGACTATTTTATAGAGGATACCTACGAGGCGGGCATCTGCCTGGTGGGTACGGAGGTGAAATCTTTGCGGATGGGGAAATGCAGCGTCAAGGAATCCTTTATCCGCATTGAGAATGGGGAGGTGATCGTGTATGGCATGCACATCAGTCCCTACGAGAAGGGAAATATTTTCAACAAGGATCCCCTGCGTCCCAGGAAGCTTCTGCTTCACCGTCAGGAGATCAATAAGATTACCGGAAAGATTGCGGAGAAGGGCTATACCCTGGTGCCTTTGCGGGTATATTTTAAGGGCAGCCTCACCAAGGTGGAGATTGGACTGGCCAAGGGGAAAAAGCTCTATGACAAGCGCCAGGACATTGCCAAGAAGGACGCCAGAAGAGAGACGGAGCGGGAATTTAAGGTGAAGAACCTGTATTGACGAAAGCGGGGGAACCTGCTGGAAAAGAAAAAACTGCGGCGGAACACGTGGGAAGGAAAACAATATGGATAAAAAAGAACGGTACCGAAAAATCATAGAGCTGCTGCAGCAAAAACACAAGGTGGATGTAAATGAGCTGGCGGCCTACTTTTCCACCTCCCAGATGACGATACGGCGGGATTTAAACACTCTGGCGGAGCAGTACAATATCATCCGGACCCACGGCGGGGCCATGATCGGGGATCAGCCGGTGGTGCGAATCGTGTCTTTTGATGAAAAGCGCATCGCGCACCGGACGGAAAAAACGGCCATTGCGGCCATGGCGGCCTCCCTGCTGCGCAGCGGACAGAGGATTTATCTGGATTCCGGGTCCACCACCCGTCCCTTTCTGGACTATCTGGACCGGGACATGAAGGCGGTGGTGGTGTGTAATCACCTGGGAGTGGCCAGACAGGCGCTGGAATTTCCCAACCTCTCGGTCATTATGCTGGGCGGCGATATGATCCGCGTCAGCAACTGCAGCTCCGGCCCGGTGGCGGAGGAGCAGATTCAAAAATACTCCCTGGACGCCGCCTTCATCGGGGCGGCGGCCATCGGCAATGACGGAAATCTCTTCGACGGCTTCTCCCCGGAGGCCCGTTTCAAGAGCCACATTTTCAAGGTGGCCTCCCAGGTCTATCTGCTGGCGGATTCCTCCAAGATCAATACCTACGACCTGAGCCAGTTCGGACACCTGCGTCATGTGGACACGGTGATCACGGACCGGGGGATTGATAAGGAGGGGGAGGCACTGATTAAGCGCTATGATACAAAATTAATTAAGGTTTAGAAAAAATGAAAAAAACAGCTGAAATTGCAAACATCCAGATTCCCGGAAAACGAACAGCGCTTTTCCGGGAAAATTCCTCTTATTCCGGGGAAATACGCCAGAAATCCCTCTGTTTTCTAAAAACGAACATAAAAACGAACAAACGAAAACGTGAAAAACGAACGCTAATCTGTCATTTGTTATAAAAAATACACAACGAATTTGGAAAGAATGCGCATTGTATTATGAAAAGTGGTATGCTAAGATGCTGTTAACAGATGAATGAATTTGCGAATTCATTCAGAGTGTATTCATTCAAACATTTTAAGGAGGATAAACAGGTATGAAAAAAGTTTTAGCAGTATCTTTGGCGGCATCTCTTACACTGGCAATGGGAACAGGCGCGATGGCAGAGGAAGAGAAGAAATATACCATCGGCTTTGAGCCCTATACACTGACCAATGAGTATTTCGTAGCGGTTCAGGACGGCTTTATGAAGGCTTGTGAAGACTTCGGTGTGGAAGCCATCGCTTATGATCCGCAGGGAGATCCCACCACACAGGCTTCTCAGGTGGATGATATGATTGCAGCAGGCATCGACGCCATCGTTTATCTGCCCTATGACTCCTCAAGCTGCCGTACCGTACTGCAGACCCTGAAGGATAATGACGTAGCGGTAGTAAATATCGATACCGTAGTAGAAGAGGGCGATTACGATCTGGTAGACGCCATCATCGCTTCCGATAATTTACAGCTTGGACATCTGGCCGGCGAGTGGGTGGCAGAGAACCATCCGGACGGCGCTAACATCGCCATCGCTCATCTGCAGACTGCAGAGTCCTGCATCGTGAACGTGGAAGGCTTCTGGCAGGGCATCAAGGATACCGCGGCAGATCCCGACGCTTATAAGGAAGTACAGGTTGTAGAGGGCGGCGGAGACACCGAGGTAACCTTCTCCGCGATCCGTGACGTACTGGAAGCACATCCGGAAGTAGACGTAATTTACTGCATCAACGATCCTTCTGCATACGGCGCAATCCAGGCAGTTGAGGATGCAGGCCTGACCGGTAAGGTTGACGTAATCGGTAAGGACGGAGCTCCCACCGGTAAGCACAACATCAAAGACGGCAAGCAGGTACAGAGCTCTGCTCAGCGTCCCACCTACATGGGCTATCAGAGCGTAGTGACCGCACTGGCTATCCTGAACGGAGAAGAGGTTGAATTCAATACGGCGATCCCGTCCTACAGCATTACCGCTGAGAACATCGACGAGTTTGATCTGGATGCCTGGGATTCCCTGGAGGAAGAATAAATCGTCCCGGCGAGGATGGAAAATGAATTTTGCAGCATAGCTGTGAGGCACTGAATAATGAGGGCCGGCTCAAGAGTTTGAGCTGGCCCTGTTAAGTAGAGGATGAGAGCGATGAAAGAGACAAAACTGTTGGAAATGACCGGGATCACCAAGGCCTTTGCCTCCAATGTGGTATTAAGCGGTGTGAATCTGACTGTGAACTCCGGGGAAGCGGTGGCGATCCTGGGGGAAAACGGTGCGGGAAAATCCACGCTGATCAAGATCCTGGGAGGGATTTATAAAGCGGATTCCGGCGAAATCCGAATTGACGGGGAGGCCAAAACGATCCCCACAGCTCGGATAGCCGCAGACTATGGCATCCAGATCATTCACCAGGAGATCATTCTGGTGCCGGACCGTACGATCGCGGCTAACGTATTTCTGGGCCGGGAGCTGAAGAACAGCCTGGGAATGGTGGACGCGAAAAAGATGGAGGAGGAGACCCAGAAGGTGATCGACGACCTCCACATTGACTTGAGAGCGGATCAGATGGTGCGGGACCTGACCATGGGAATGCAGCAGCTGGTGGAGATCATCAAGGTGATTTCCGCGGACGCCCGGATTGTGGTAATGGACGAGCCCACCTCCTCCCTCTCCCAGGGCGAGGTGGAGATCCTTTTCGGGATTATCCGGCTTCTGAAGCAAAAAGGAGTAGGTATCATTTATATTTCCCACCGCCTGGAGGAGCTGTTTGAGATCACGGACCGGATCGTGGTTCTACGGGACGGCGCCATGGTGGGAGATGTGAAAACGAAGGAGGCCAACCGGGATGATTTGATCCGTATGATGGTAGGCCGGGAGCTGAGCAGCTTCTATACGAGAAACAGGCATAAGATCCAGGGAACCGCCCTGGAGGTAAAGGATTTAAGCCACCACAAATTTTTCAAAAACGCCAGCTTCCATGCCTGCTACGGTGAGATTGTGGGCTTTGCGGGCCTGGTGGGCGCCGGACGCACGGAGTTGATGAAAACGGTATTCGGCGCGTATCAGAAGAGCGGCGGAGAGATTTTTCTGGATGGGCAGAAGGTGGAAATTCACAGTCCCCAGGATGCCATCAGCCGGGGAATTGCCTATGTGTCGGAGGATCGCCGGGGCGAGGGACTGATACTGAAGAATGATGTGAAATTCAATATGGGCCTGGTTTGCCTGAAGGATTTTGTGCGGGGCATCCGGGTGAAGAACGGAAAATGGGACGAAATGGTGGAGGATTACCGAAAGAAATTTTCCATCAAGATTACTTCTCCCCAGCAGCTTACCGGAAATTTAAGCGGCGGCAACCAGCAGAAGGTGGTGCTGAGCAAGTGGCTGGCGGAAAATCCCAAGGTGATCATTCTGGACGAGCCCACCAGAGGAATCGATGTGGGCGCGAAGGCGGAGATCTATGGGATTATCGATGAACTGGCGGCCAGCGGAGCATCCATTATTATCGTATCCTCGGAGCTTCCGGAAATCATCAATATGTGCAATCGCTGTTATGTGATGTGCGAGGGAAAGATTACCGGAGAGCTGGATGAACAGGATTTTGACCAGGAAGCGATGATGCACCTGATGACCACCATGGAATAAGGAGGAGAAAAATTATGTTAAACAAGAAAACGTCACCCGTTTTGAGCTATTTTAAAAGAAATATTGGTACCATTATTGGACTTCTGGTGCTGATTGTGGTGGTGTCCGTGGCGACGCCCAAATTTATGACCCAGTCCAACATGCTGAATCTGTTTAAGGCCAATTCTGTAAATGCCATCATCAGCTGCGGTATGCTGATGGCGATTCTGATGGGCGAGATCGATATCTCCGTAGGTTCCATCGTGGGCCTCTCCGGCGTGGTGGCGGCTTATACCATCACGAATCTGAATTTCCCGCTGTTCCTTGTGATTCCTCTGACCATTCTGGTGGGCGGAGTGGTAGGACTGGTGAACGGCTTTTTTATCTCCTACCTGGAGGTACCTGCCTTCGTGGCAACTCTGGCTACCCAGTGTATCGGCCGTGGCCTGACGGAGATCTTAACCAACGGTGTGACGATCCGTATCCGGAATGATGTGTACACAGGCCTGGGAAACAGCACCATCGGACCCATCTCCATCACGATTTTCTATGCGGTTGCAATTCTGATCTTCACCTGGTTTTTGCTGAACCGTACCCGGTTCGGATATTATATTTACGCTCTGGGCGGCAATAAGGTGGCGGCCCAGTATTCCGGCGTCAACGTAAGAAAATTCAACATGCTGCCCTATGTCCTGATCGGCCTTTTCAGCGGCCTGGGCGGTATGATCTGGTCTGCCAGACTGGGCTCAGCGGCAGCCATGCTGGGCTCCGGCTTTGAAATGGATGCCATCGCTGCGGTGGTAATCGGCGGAACCAGTATGTCCGGCGGTGTGGGTACCGTGGGAGGCACCTTTATCGGTATCCTGATCATCGGCGTCATCACCAACGGGCTGAACCTGATGGGAATCAATGCGTTCTGGCAGGATGTGTTTAAGGGTCTGATTATCATGGCGGCAGTGGTGTTCGATGTGATGCGGAAGAGAAAGAAGAACTAAAGGCAGGAAGAAACAGCCAGAGAGGGGTATCTATGATATATGCCGGTTTGGATGTGGGCACCAGCGGCTGCAAGCTGGTGGCCTATGATCTGGAAGGACAGGAGATTTTCTCCGCTTCCAGGCGCTATCAGGAGACGGGAAGCGGAGGACATCGGGAACTGTCCCCGGCTTTGGTACTGGAAAAGGTGAAGGAGACGCTGCGGGAGACGGGCGAGTGCTGTCCCCAGCCCATCCGGGCTTTGGCAGTGGCCAGCATTGGAGAGACGGTGGTATGCCTGGATAAGGAGGACCGTCCTTTGATGAACGCGATGCTCACCGGGGATTCCAGAGGCATTCCGGAGACGGAGCGGCTGATCCGGGAGAAGGGGGCGGAGTATATTTTTCAGATTACGGGATTGCCCCCCAACGAGCTGTACAGCCTTCCCAAGTGGATGTGGATCAACGAAAATACGGAGGTGTTTTCCTCCACGGAGAAGATTCTGTTTTTCGAGGATTATGTGGGTTACGTGCTTACGGGACAGCGGAAGGTCAGCTATTTTTCGGCGGCCCGCAGCCTGGCCTTTGATATTACGAAAAAACAGTGGTGCCCGGAGCTTCTTGCCATGGCAGGTATCCGGGAGGAACAGATGTCGGAGCCGACGGCTCCCTTTACGGTGATCGGGGAAATTTTGCCACAGATGGCAAAGGAGCTGCACCTGCCTTCCGATCTGAAGATCGTGGTGGGCGGCCATGACCAGAGCTGCGCGGCCTTTGGCAGCGGCTTATCCGGAATGAGTACCGGAGAGTGCGGCATGGGTACCTGTGAATTTATGTTTCTTATGCTGCCGGGTCCCCGGATGACGCCTTATATGATGGAGAATGATTTTACCTGTATTCCCTATCTTTTGCCGGATACCTTCCTCACCAGCCTGGAGATTACCACCTGCGGCATTCTGAAAAACTGGGCCAGAGATACCATTTTCAGGGATGTAAGGGAGGAATGTGAGCGGGAGGGCAAAAACTTTTTCGCAGTGATGGAGGAGAGGGCAGCAGGGGTAAACACGGAGGTGCTGCTTCTCCCGCAGTTTGGCTCCTGCGGGAATCCGGATCTGTCCATGGATGCCAGGGGAACCATTGCCGGGCTTTCCATTCACACGAAACCGGAGGAACTCTACCGCGGGATTTTGGAAGGCATGGCGTTTCAGAATTATCTGGCCTATGAGCGGCTGGCGCCTCTTGGCACCGCCATGGAGACCATCACGGCCACAGGCGGAGGAGCGGCTTCCCCGCTGACGCTGCAGATCCGGGCGGACGTGTTCAATAAAAAGGTGATCACTCTGCGAAATGACGAGTCCGGGACCCTGGGCTGCATGATGATGGCGGCGGTGGCAGACGGGGCCTATCAGTCCCCGCTGGAGGCTTTTGGACGGGCTGTAAAGATCCGGGAAGAATATTTTCCGGACCAGGAGCGGCATGGATACTATATGGAAAAGTATAAGAAGTATAAAAAGCTGTATGAGCTGATGCACGATTTCAAGTAACAGGAGGTTCTTATGAAATTAATTAACGGATTTGATTTGATGGAGTACGCCAGGGAGCGAGGCCATATTCTTCCGGCTTTTAACACCACCAACATGGAGATGACCTACGGGATTGTGAAGGGGCTGCAGAATGCGGAGCTTCCCGGATATGTACAGATTTCCTCCAACAATCTGCGCCTGTCCAATCCCTTTGTGATTGCGGATCTGGTGCGGGACGCGGTGAAAGACAGCGATACCCCCATCGGCCTGCACCTGGATCACGGAAAATCCTTTGCGGATGTGAAGGCCTGTGTGGACGCCGGATTTACCTCCATTATGATCGATATGTCTCATCTTCCCTTTGAGGAAAATATGCGGCAGAGCAAACGGGCGGCGGAATACTGCCATCTCTACGGGATTCCGGTGGAGGTGGAGCTGGGCGCTCTGGCAGGGAAAGAGGACGATATTGTAAATGAGGACAACGGAAAAACAGACCCGAAGCAGGTGCCCATTTTTGTGGAGGGTACCGGGTGCGATACGCTGGCGGTGGCCATCGGAAATGTGCACGGGCTGGGCCTGACGCCTCAGATCGACATTCCGCTGCTGGAGGAAATCCGCCAGGTCAGCAAGGTGCCGCTGGTGCTGCATGGGGGATCCGGTATCCCGAAAGAAACGATCTGGGAGTGCAAAAAGCACAATCTGGTGAAGATCAATTACGGCTCCGATGTGCGCCGGGCGTTTATCCGTGTATTCGGGGAAGCATATGAGAAAAACCATGGAGAGTTTGATTTGTTCCGCCTGAGCATGGCGGCGGTGGAGGCCGTGGCTGCAAAGACCCAGGAACTGGTGACGATGATCAACGAGCACTGATTTTTTTACTGTGAACGGAGCGGTTATGAATAGTACATATTTAGGTATTGATTTAGGGACTTCCGCGGTCAAAATGGTTCTGATCGACGAGAGGAAGCGTGTGATAGGTCAAAGCAGCCGGGAATATGAAATTTCACACCCGTTTGCGGGATGGTCTGAGATTGATCCGCAGGTTTGGTTCGACTGTATGATGGAGGGCCTGAAGGAAGTACTGGAGGGACAGGAACCGGAGACAGTGAGAACCATTGGAATCACCGGACAGATGCACACGTTGGTTTTGCTGGATGAGAAGGGCGGGCCGGTGTGCCCGGCCATCATGTGGAATGACAAGCGCACGAAGGATCTGATTCCGGAGCTGAAGGAGAGGATGAGCGCCTTTCCGGAGGGGGAGTACCTGTCCGGCATCGTTTCCACGGGAAGCCCGGCGGCGAATCTTTGCTGGCTGGGGCGGGAGAGGCCGGAGGAACTGAGACGCTGCCGTCATTTCCTCATTGGGCCGGATTACCTGGTGTACCGGCTCACCGGAAAGGCGGGCACGGATTACTGTGAGGCATCCACCTCCAGCCTGTATCAGATCGAGGCAAGGCGGTGGTCGGAGGAGGTGCGGGAGCTTCTTGGCATTCCGGAGGAGATTTATCCTCCGATTCACGGCAGCGCCCAGCCGGTGGGAACGGTGCTGCCTCAGATTGCCGGAATGCTGGGCCTGGGCCGGGAGGTACAGGTGATCGCCGGTACAGGGGATAACCCTGCCGCTGCGCTCTCCACCGGCTGCCTGGGACAGGGCTATCCGGTGCTTTCCTTAGGGACCTCCGGTGTTTTGATGGCGCCGGTGCACTCCCTGGAGGAGACGGCCAAGGGCAAGGTGATTTTGTACTCCTCCGACGCGGAGCAATTTTCCTATCTGGTGCAGGGTGTGGTGCAGAGCAACGGCGACAGCGTAAGCTGGTGGGCCAGAAAGATTCTGGGACGCTCCGATTATGGAGAACTGACAGGTGAACTGGAGCCCGGGGAGGCAGCCGCTTCATCCCTGCTGTTTTACCCCCATTTAAGCGGTGATAAGACCATCTATGCGGACGCGGAGCTGCGGGGCTCCTTCATCGGGCTGTCCACGGACACCACGGCGGAGGAGATGTCCTACGCGGTGATGGAAGGGCTCTGCTTCGCCTTCCGGGAGCTGGGGGAAGCCATGAGGCTGCCCATTGCCCGGTGCGGCGGACTGAAGGTGGTGGGCGGCGGGGCAAAGAATCCCCTTTGGATGCAGACCCTGGCCAACATCCTGGAGGTACGCATCGAAAAGATGGAGGGAATGATCGGTCCGGCCTTCGGCATCGCGCTGCTGGCCTGGGGCATGAAGGATGGCCGGGTATCATTACAGGAGCTGGCCCAGGACTGCCTGCGGGTGGAGAAAAATTTTGAGCCCCAGCCGGAGCTTGTGCCGGTGTACCGGGAGAAGTATGAGAAGTATCTGCGGATTCACGACGCGGTGAAATATATTGAGAACGGCGGAAATGGACAGGGCCTTGTTTGAGTGATTAAGAGGACGCAGGAAGAGGAGGGCGCCTCTTTCTGCGTCCTGATAATTAACTAAATATGAAGAACATTGGCATATGAATGAAAAATGGAAAAGATGGCGCGGAATTGGGAAATAAATGATTGAAAATTTGCCAGATTCGTGTATACTGGATAGTAGATAAATACAGAGACAGGCGGCGCAGACGTTTCCTGTCGGTGAAATGAGGAGCGATAAGTATGAGTCAGGCAAAGGTTGACCGTTATAAGGAAGAGAAAAAGAACCGTGAGAAAATCATGAAAAAGCAGAAGCTGGAGTGGACGCTGACCAAGCTGGGGCTGGGAGTCTTTGGCGTGGTTTTAGTGGGCTGGGTAGCCATCGCAGCCGTACAGAGAGCGAATATGCAGGATACCATCGTGACCGAGGTAAGGGATTATACGGTGGACACTTCCGCACTGGATGAATATCTGAGCAGTCTGGTGGAGGAGTAAGGCCGGAAGACGGGTTCATGAGAAAGATTAGGGGCTGTCTTTTTTTGACAGCCCCTTTTTTCTGTGCATTTTAACGCAGAACCAGCGTGGAGATGCTGTTTCCCTTTGCCAGGCAGTCGCAGACTTCCTCTTTTCTGCGCAGGTAGAAGGGAATATCCCGATCGGTGGTATTCATCACCACCACCACGATTTCCCCGCCCGGATTACGGAAGGCGGTGACCTCCAGCTCCTGGCAGAAGCGGGAGAAGCCGATGCGGACGGCGCCGGGCTGAATATAGCGGCTTAAGTGGCCGATATAGTAGTAGGGAAGCAGCTTCGTGTACTCCTTCTTCTCGGTGTCGCACATGATAATGGCCTCACACAGATTGTTGACGTGGTTGGGGCCTCCGTTCTGGTCGAAGATCATGCTCCAGTGAATAAAGCTGTCAACGCCGTTGTTCAGGTCGCCGATGATGTCATGGGCGTACATTCTGGCGTGGGCCAGGTGGTCGTCCCGGCCGAATTTGCTGTACTCCACGCACCCTTCCGTGAAGACCAGCCGTTTGTCGGGAAACTGCTCCCTGGTCATAGCCAGTTCCTCAAAATGATCTCCGCTGTACCAGTGAACGGCGGTGCCGGCCACAATCTTTTTCATTTCTTCATCATTCATGATTTCTTCGGCCCATTCCAGGGTGCGTTCTTTATTGTGGTCCCAGATCAGAATCTGGATATGGTCCAGGCCCTGCCGCTTCATTTCCGGATAAAGATAGTTCCGGATGTATTCCCGTTCCTCGGCGGCGGTGTACACGCAGGAATCCCAGGTCTGCACGGCCTTTGGTTCATTCTGCAGGCTCATCATCTGAAACTCGATGCCCAGCTTCTGATATTCCCTGATGTAGTGGCAGATGTAGCGGGCCCACAGCCCGAAATATTCCTCCTTCAGCTTCCCGCCATGATTTTTTTCCTGATTGGTCTTCATAAAGGGAGGCGGAGACCAGGGGGAAATCATCAGAGTGAGCGGTCTTGTGCTGACCTTCTGCGCCTTTTTGATCATGGGAATCAGATAGTCCAGATCCCGGTCCAGGGTAAAGCTTTCCAGGGTATGGTCAGGATCGTTGGAGGCGGAATAGTTGGACAGAGAAGCGTCGCAGCTGTCCAGATGGACGCGGCCGCAGGTGTATCTGAGGCCCTCCTCCCCGAACAGCTCCTCCACCAGCTTCCCTCCCTTTTCTTCGCCCAGCTCCTTTACACAGTAAGCGGCGGCCTCCGTAAACATGCCCCCAAAGCCTTCAAAGGTCTGGTAGGTGATCTGCGGGTGGAGATTGACGGCGGGATATTCGATGCTGGCATCAGTGTGAAATTCCAGAAGCTGTCTTTCTTCCAGGCGCTGTCCTTCCTGGTACAGAGTGGTAAAAACTTCTACAGACATAACAGGTCCTCCTTCATTTAGATGAAAACGATAATTTTCAACAGAATATTATATATAAATGAAAATGTCAATCAGAGTGAAAAATAATCCACTAAATCAAAAAAACGTAGGGAAAAATGGACAACAGATATGAAAATGTGCGATATATATAAAAATGTGCGAAAATGGGTAAAAAATTTTGAAGAAAGTGTAAATTTTTTAGAAAAGATTGACTTGTTAAATTGTGCATGTTACCATTCGGACAACTTGAAAACAACTGCTGACAGATTAAGGATGATGTTTGTCAGGCAAAAAAGAAGGAGGAAAAGAAATGAAGAAGAATTTGGCACTGGTTTTGACGGCGGCAGGGATGGCCGCGGCACTGGCGGTTCCCGCGGCGGCAGAAGGGTCCGGGGACGTACATATGACCGCTTTCGGCAGCACCTACAACAATATGGTGGAGACGGCGGAGCTGTTTAATGCCCAGGAGGGACACAGCGGAAAGGTAATCATTGATCAGAGCGATGACAGCTATTCCACCGTTATTCCGGCGCTGGTGGCTGGAACTGGTATTCCGGACATGATTGAAATCCAGAGCCGTGAACCGGCACAGTTTTATCTGAATTATGGCACGGAGGCGTTTGTGGATCTGACAGATATCATTGAACCGGTGGACGAGTGGGTAGAGCATGATGTGCAGTGTATGATGGCGGAGGACGGACGGTATTACGCCATGCCCTGGAATGTGGGACCCTGCGGCCTGTTCTACCGGAGCGATATCTTTGAACAGTGCGGAATCGATGTGGAGACCATCACTACCTGGGATAAGCTGATCGAAGCGGGAATCACGATTAAGGAGCAGACCGGTATGTATATCCTGCCCTCCACCACCAACGGAACCCACTGCGATGATCTGATGATGCTGCTGAACCAGCAGGGCGGTCAGTATTACAATGAAGCCGGTGAGGTGGATTTCAATACGCCGGAGATGTTAAAGGCGGTGGAAATCTATCAGAAATTTGTGGACAATGACCTGATCTATGAGTGCCCGAACATCTGGGATGACAGAATCAAAGCGATCAACGACGAGAAGGTGGCTGCGCTTCCCTATGCGGTATGGTACTGCGGAACCATGCTGGCTTCCTGTGAGGATCAGGCCGGCAAATGGAAAATTACCTCCTTCCCGGCCATCGAAGAGGGCGGAAATACGATGGTAAATATGGGCGGTTCTGCCATCCTGGTATCCTCCACCTCCGAAAATCCGGAGCTGTGCAAGGAATTTCTCACCTTTGCCATGAAGACGGTGGAAGGCAATGAGATCAACCTGAAATGGGGCTCCTTCCCGGCGTACAAGCCCAGCTATACGGAGGATTACTTTGGCGAGGAAAGCGAATATTATCAGGGTGAGAAGATCAATGAATACTTTGCCGCCAACGTGGAAGCGCCGGTGATCGATTATGGTCCCGCATTCCGTGATGTGCAGGATCAGCTGAAGCTGGCCACCGGCGAGCTTTACAAAGAGGGCGCGGACTGGAGCGCAATTCTCACCTCTTACAGCGAAAAGGCACAGAGCATTATTGAAGCAAAGCAGTAAACAGCGCGAATAGACAATAGGAGGGGCTGTCGTAAAATGCAGGTGGACCATGGATGTGGAAATAGTTCCCTTCTGCATTTTATGGCAGCCCTGACTGTTTTTAAAATAAAATTAAAAAAGGGGGAACTATGATGCGTTACAGGGTCAAAAAGAAGATGACGCCTTATTTATTTATTCTGCCTTATCTTTTCTTTTTTGCGGTCTTTATGCTGTATCCTTTCTTCTATTCGCTGTTTATCAGCTTTGCGAGATATAAGGGAGGAAAATTCAGCTTTGTAGGTCTGGCGAATTTTCAGTTTTTGCTGTCGGATGATACGTTTTTGAAGTCCATCATAAACACCATGGAGATTTTGATCATCACCATACCGATTATGACCTCCCTGGCGGTATTTCTGGCGGTTCTGATGAATCATCAGAGGCTGAAGCTTAAGGGAATGTTCCGGATGTTTACCTTCATGCCGATTTTGATTGACGCGGTAAGCTATTCCATCATTTTCGGTCTGTTCTTCAGCAATGATGGGGGAGGCCTGGTTAACAGCCTGCTGGGGGTATTCGGCGTGGAGCCTTTGAAGTGGATGAATGCACCGTGGCTGGCCAAAAGCGTGATTGTGATTGCTTCCACCTGGAGATGGACCGGATACAATGTGGTGATGATTCTGGGAGGCCTGCAGAATGTCAGCGCGGACCTTTATGAGGCGGCTGCGGTGGACGGGGCCGGAAAATTCCGGCAGTTTCTCTCTGTAACCCTGCCGGGGATCAAGCCGGTGCTGACGTTTTCCATTGTAAATTCCATCACCGGTTTCCTGCAGCTGTTTACGGAACCGAATTTGATCACCCACTCCGGCCCCTCCAATGAGACGCTGACGGTGGTGCAGTACCTGTATAATGCAGGGTTTAAGCAGTTTAATTTTGGAGTGTCCTCCGCCGGCGCTTACGTGCTGGCAGTGATGATCGGTATTTTTACCTTTATACAGTTTAAAGCCACAGGGGAGGAGAAGGGATGAAAAAGAAAAAATTAAAGCAGGGCTCCGTATCCCCTGCCACCTATTTTATACTGACTCTTACGGTGGTGATCTGCGTATTTCCCTTTGTGTGGGTATT
>CAMNQN010000028.1 GCA_946549155.1 uncultured Lachnospiraceae bacterium
TATGCCACATTTAACGTGCTTCTGTAAATTCAGCCAGAAAACAGCAGGAAGAGGCAGGTGCTTGTGGCCCTGTGCGCCTGCCTCTTCCTGCGTCCTGCTAATTAACCAAATAACACTTTTTGTGAGCCTCTCCGTAAATAATAATATATATAAATAGTAACCTCTTTTTAAAACAATAAGATATATTATCTGTTTTAAGGGTTCATTTTATAGAATCTTTTGTTTAAAAAATTCAGGAAAATCAGCTTTAAGAATAAAAACTCCCGGCGGTATTTGTTTTTTTAAACAGATACCGTCGGGAGTCGATTTACACAAACAGGGAGTTCACATATCTCCAAGATAATTCACTGCCTGACGGAGTGCATCCTTCTCCTCCTGCCCCAACACAATATAGGATTCTCCCTTTACAATCTCCTTTATATAAGTATAACATCCTTCCCGACTGTGTATCGCATTCAAAACGAAGCCTGTATTGCTCTCATCCAACATTGCCAGTGCGAAGCTTAATTTTCCTCCCACATCCGGAAAAGCATCATATTTTACGATTCCGATTTTATTTGTCGTTCTGGACAGGATATCCTTGATTCTGTTGATTTCATTTGCCTGTATTTTATTGATTTCCATAAGCCGGTCTACTTCCAGAAATTTCTGGGAAAATGCTTTTTCCAGAGATACGGCATCTTTTCCTCTCATAAATATCCGGTACCGTTTTAAAAACCTGGTAAGCTTCATAGAAAGCCTTACCATATAAATCAACACAAATACCATCACTGCCATCATGACAATTAATATAATTCCAGGATCGAATCCCAGAGAATCCAAAATTCTGCTTTGCATCCTTTCTTTCCTCCCCTTTTTAATTGAAAAAATGTCACGTTTTTCTCAATGAATTGTGCGAAGCATATCGTAAATCCGCTCCAATTCCTCATTGGAGTAATATTCAATTTCTATTTTCCCCTTATTATCCGCCTTGTGATTTACCACTACTTTTGTTCCCAGAATCGCTTTCATCTTTTCTTCCATATCTCTATAAACCAGATCATAAGCGGTATCCTGTTTTTTCACCGGCTCCTTCTTTTCCTTCTGAAGCTCCTTCATCAATTTTTCTACGTCACGAACACTGAGCTTCTCATCAAAAATTTTAACAGCCAACTTCCATTGAAGCTCCCCATCCTCAATAGAAAGCAGTGCCCTGGCATGTCCTGTGGTAATCATATCATCAATCAGCATTTGCTGTACCCGTTCATCCAGTTTCAGCAGACGCATGGAGTTTGTCACTGTAGTTCTGCTCTTAGATACCCGTTCTGCCACTTCATCCTGCTTCAAATTAAATTCTGTCAGTAAACGCTTATAGGCCATGGCCTCCTCAATAGGATTCAGGTCCTCTCTCTGAATATTTTCTATCAGGGAGATTTCCACAATCTGCTGATTCGTAAAATCCTTAATAATAACCGGGATCTCCTTTAGACCAGCCATTTTCGCGGCTCTCCATCTTCTTTCCCCGGCAATAATTTCATAATAATCCTTGCGTTTTTGAACCAACAGCGGCTGAAGTATTCCAAACTGCTTAATGGATTCTGATAATTCCAGCAGTGAATCTTCGTCAAAATTTTTTCTTGGCTGCTCCCTGTTTGGCTCCACTTCAATAATCTTTACCATTGTTTCCTGTTTCTTTTCCTGTTCCGATTTTTCCGGCACAGTCTCCTTTCCCATTTTCCCCTTAGAGGGATAAACCGGAATCATGGTATCCAAACCCTTCCCCAATCCTGATTTTTTTACTGCCATTCCTCTTCTCCTCTATGTATTACTTCTTCAGCCAACAGCAAATAGCTTTCCGCTCCCGTAGATTTCGCATCGTACTCTGTAATCGGCATTCCGTAGCTGGGTGCCTCCGCCAAACGTACATTTCTGGGAATGATACTTTTATATATATTTTGCTGGAGATTTTCCTTTACATTTTCCACTACCTGCAAGGAAAGATTCGTTCTGGCATCATACATGGTAAACACCACACCCTCAATCTCCAAATCCGGATTCAGCCGGTCCGTCACAAGTTGAATCGTATGCAAAAGCTGCGTCAATCCCTCCAGAGCATAATATTCACACTGTATCGGCACTAATACCGTATCACCGGCGCACATAGAATTAATAGTCAGCAGATTCAAAGAGGGTGGACAGTCTATCAGCACAAAATCATATTGATCTTTCACCTGATCCAACGCTTTTTTCAGAATAAATTCCTTTTCTTCCACTCCGATCAATTCGATTTCTGCCGCAGTCAGATTAATGTTAGAAGGAATAACAGATAGGTTTTCATATACATCCTTAATAATAGAATCTTCTATTTTACATTCCCCTAAAAGTAAATCATAGATACTATTTTCTACATTATCCTTATCAACGCCTAATCCGCTGGTGGTATTGCCCTGCGGGTCCATATCAATAACCAGAACCTTTTTTTTCAATTTTGCCAGTGAAGCGGACAAATTTATTGATGTGGTTGTCTTTCCCACGCCGCCCTTTTGATTGGCAATTACAATTATACGCCCCATTATAAACTCCTTTATACTCCAAATATGTTTTAGAAGGTGTCTCCCAATTATTGCTTTTTCAGTTTTATTCTATCATAATTATTTTATGAATTCTACTTGCAAACTAATGAAAATAATATGAAATCTCATGTTTTTTTGTATAATGTTTCACGTGAAACATTTAGAAAAACGCTGATTAGAGTGTTTTCCGTGCCCGATTTTCGCTGCAAAGTAATAATTTTCTTGAAATTTCTGCACATTCACCGGAGATTCTAAGAAAACACTGAATTGATCAACATTTTTCCAGACCTCCAATATAATAATGGAATCAATTACGCAGAATGTTTTTTCAAGTATGCAGGATAGAAAATACAGGCAAATTATTAATAATGTTTCACGTGAAACATTATTTTTCAGACAGCAGTGCCTTTAAATAATATTTCAAATTTGTCAGCTCCGTTTTGCATCTGGCCGTGTCGGTATCTAACAATGTTATACTGCGTTCCACCCTGGACAGGATTTTTTTAAACTCTTCCTTTTCCTCAAGCATAGGCGGTTCTTTTTTTAGCTGCTTTATCTGATACTTTTCACTGTCGCGCTTTTTTATTTCTGACAGCATACCTTCATACTTTTTTACCTCTGCCTTTTGGTGATTTATTTCATCTGAAACCTTTACCTTTTGCAGCTGCAGCTCCTCAATCTGCTTTCTGACATCCGCCACCTTTTGTTTCATGGTATCTGCAGAATTTCTTGGAGAAAAAAACTCTCGCCCCACGTCCACTTCTTCCGTCAATTTTTCAATCATATGACAGCAGCTTTCTTCTTCTCTCAAAAGCTTCTTTTGTTTTTCTTCCAGTTCCATTAACTGCCGATCGCTCTCCTTCAGGCAGTTCATAATATATTGATCCAGCATATGTTACTCCAATTATTTGCAGAAAATTAATTTGTAAGTTCAACATTTTTAGTTTATACTATATACATAGGAAAGTAAAGAAAGAAAAATTGTTCTCAGATGATTATAGAGGAGGAAATAAAAATGTCAAAATTAAAAAGCAAATTAAAAACGATCCTTTTCATCGATACACTGGCCCTCGGTACTATGTACGCTATAAATAACGCCATATCTTCTTCCGCCCTTTTAAAGAATATTCTGAAGCCCAAATCCGGAAAATACTATAACTGGAAAATGGGAAAAGTTTTTTATAAAACCATCGGCTCCGGTTCTCCTCTGCTCTTAATTCATGATCTGGACACCTTTTCTTCAGGATATGAATGGAATCTTACAGTGGAAAGTCTGAAAAGGGATCATACCCTGTATATTATTGATCTTTTAGGATGCGGAAGGTCAGAAAAACCGGGAATCACCTATACTAATTATCTGTATGTACAGCTTCTCACTGATTTTATTAACGATGTGGTCGGTACGAAGACAGATATTGCGGTAACGGGATTATCTTCCTCCTTTGTGGCCATGGCTGCTTTTTGCAATCCCGGACTGATCGGGAAAATTACCATGATCAATCCTCCCAGCTTAACCCGGCTGGATCAGATTCCTGACGATAAATCAAAGATTATTCGGACGATCATGAATATTCCCATTATCGGCACCACAATTTATCATATAAAAGCGAGCCGCCAGAATATCGAATACGTAATGACAGAAAAATATATTTACAATCCCTTCCATACTCAACAAAAGCATGTTGATGCTTACTATGAGGCGGCTCACTACGGACACGGCGGAGGAAAATATCTGATGGCCAGCCTGGACGGCTTCTATCTGAATATTAATATCCGCAGAGCCCTATCAAAACTGGAGAATGAAATTACAATTGTCTATGGAGAAAAACTGGACAATGAAAAAGAAATTGCCCACAGTTACCGGAAAATAAATGAAAGGATATCCACAGTCGGTATTGTGGGAACGAAGATGCTGCCTCAGTTAGAGAAAGCAGAGGAAGTAGCTGGAATACTATAATATCATAAAACAAGGCTGCCGCAAAAGCATAGGATTTTGCGACAGCCTCTAACGCTATAATGGTTCTTTTCCCGGCAGACCTGCCTTTCGTGGATACTTTCCCGGTGTACCTTTTTCTTTGTGGATAACGATAAAGGAACGGTCTATTTCACTTCCGGGAAGCTGGAAACGAATTACCTCCTGACGCTTCCCTCCCAAAATTTTTATTGCCCGTTCTGACTCTGCTAATTCCATATCGATATTTCCCGATTTATATGAGATAAACTTTCCGCCAACCTTTACATAAGGAAGGCAGTATTCTGAAAGGGAGGACAGATTCGCCACAGCGCGGGAAACGCACAGGTCAAAGCTTTCCCGGTATTCCTTCTGTCTGGCATAATCCTCCGCTCTTCCATGAATCGCTGTTATTTCTTTAAATTGACATTTTTCGATTAATTCCTGCAGAAATTTGATTCTCTTGTTCAGGGAATCCAGCAGTACCATTTTTATATGCGGAAAGGCTATCTTCAGCGGAACCCCCGGAAATCCTGCTCCGGTACCCAAATCCAGCAGTGTGGAGACCTGATCAAGCTTCACCGCCTTTACCAGTGCCAGGCTGTCTACAAAATGCTTCACCATCACCTGATCAAATTCTGTAATTCCGGTCAGGTTCATCACTTTGTTTTTTTCAATCAGATATTCGTAATAGATCATAAACTGATCAATCTGCGCACCCGACAGAGTAATTCCCAGATTTTCACATCCGTCCTCCAGTATTTTTGTATCGTATTTACTCACTTCTTCTCCTTTTTTCAGACTACTGTCTGCCTCTGTTATAGCTCTCCAAATAAACCAGCAGCACCGATATATCCGCAGGCGATACACCGGAGATTCGGGAAGCCTGTCCTATGGAGAGGGGATGAATCATGTTCAGTTTCTGGCGAGCCTCAATCCGCAGGCTGGGAACCTGATCATATTCGAAATTTTCAGGTATTTTTTTTGTTTCCAGTTTTTTAAACTGCTCCACCTGCTTAAGCTGGCGCTGAATGTAACCGTCATATTTAATATTTATATTTACCTGTTCCTGCACATCCTCCGGAAGCTCTGGCCGGCCCTCGTCAATTTCCGCCAGCATTTCATAAGTCAATTCGGGCCTTCGGATCAGCTCTCCTATGGTGGAGGAGGATTTCAGCAGCGTACTTTTATGAGCCTCCAGAAAAGCCTGCACCTTCTGGTTTGCCCCCACCAGGGTTTTCTCCACACGCTCTGTCTCCTCTTTTATCAACTGCTCTTTTTTCTGAAGCCTCAGATACCGCTCTTCGGAAATCAGTCCCACCTCATATCCCTTCCTGGTCAGCCGCATATCCGCATTATCCTGTCTGAGAAGCAGCCGATATTCGGAACGGGAGGTCATCATACGGTAGGGTTCCTGATTCTCCTTGGTCACCAGATCATCAATGAGCACACCGATATAGCCTTCAGAACGATCAATAATAAGAGGATCTCTTTTCAATACCGACATGGCTGCATTGATTCCTGCCACCAGGCCCTGGGCCGCGGCTTCCTCATATCCGGAGCTGCCGTTGAACTGACCGCCGCTAAACAGACCTTTAATCTTCTTAAATTCCAGCGTGGCGTAAAGCTGTGTGGCATTGATACAGTCATACTCAATGGCATAAGCATTTTTCACAATCTGGGCATGTTCAAGGCCCGATACAGTTCGATACATGGCGATTTGAACATCTTCCGGCAGGGAACTTGACATTCCCCCAACATACATTTCATTCGTATACAATCCTTCCGGTTCAATAAACACCTGATGCCGGTCCTTATCAGCAAAGCGTACCACCTTATCCTCAATAGAAGGACAGTACCGGGGGCCGGTTCCCTCAATCATTCCGGAATACAGAGGCGAACGGTCCAGATTCTCTCGGATAATTTCATGGGTTTTTTCATTGGTATAAGTCAGCCAACAGGAAGACTGCTGAATCTGGACCTCCCCGGGATCCGTCTCAAAGGAGAAGGGCACTACTCTCTCATCCCCGAATTGCTCCTCCATTTTGGAAAAATCAATGCTTCTTTTGTCAATGCGGGCCGGGGTCCCTGTTTTGAAGCGAAGCATCTCAATACCATGCTCCTTCAGGGAATCGGTGAGGTGATTGGCTGCCTGCAGCCCATTTGGGCCTGTGTAAGTGCTCACATCCCCGTAAATACACCGTGCCTTCAGATAGGTTCCTGTGCATAGCACGCAGGCCTTACAGTGATACACCGCTCCGGAATAAGTCTTTATCCCGGTAATCCTTCCCTCCTCCGTAATAATATCTGTCACCTCCATCTGCCGAATCGCAAGATGGGGGGTATTTTCCAGCATTCTTCTCATGCGGCGGCTGTATTCCTCCTTATCCGCCTGCGCACGGAGGGAATGCACTGCAGGCCCTTTGGATTTATTCAGCATTTTAGACTGAATGAAGGTTTTATCGATATTTCTTCCCATTTCGCCACCCAGCGCGTCCAGTTCCCTGACTAAATGCCCCTTGGAACTGCCGCCGATATTGGGATTACAGGGCATCATGGCAATACTGTCCACGCTGACCGTAAAGATCACGGTTTCCAGGCCCAGTCTGGCGCAGGCCAGGGCAGCCTCACACCCGGCATGACCTGCGCCCACTACTGCCACATCCACCCACTCTTCTAATGTTTTTTTCTTCCACGTATCCATTTCCGTCAAATCCTTCTATTCCACTGCTATTTTCCGTTACTTTCCCATACAAAACTTTCCAAAAATTTCATTTACCAGATCTTCCCCCACCTTTTCTCCGATGATCTCTCCCAATGCCTCATAGGCACTCATCAGGTCAATCGAGAAAAAGTCTTCCGGCATCTCCATGAAAATACTGTTTTCCACCTGCTTCAGACTTTCCAGAGAAGTTATCAACAGATTCTTCTGGCGGATGTTGGTAATAAACACCTGATCGTTGAAGGAGATTTCTCCCTGATAAAACATCTCCTTCACACACTGCTCCAGGCGATCCAGTCCCGTCCGTTCCCTGATGGAAATGGGTAATATCGCGTGATCCTGCATCCTTTCCCGCAGCATTTCCTCCGTAGTCACGGCTTCCAAATCTGTCTTATTCTGAAGCACAATCGCCTTCCGGCCTTTCATCATCTCTATAATTTTCTCATCATTTTCATCCAGCCTGGTGGAGGAATCCACCACATAGATAATCAAATCCGCATCCCTGAGATTTTCTTCCGCCAGCTTAACTCCTATTTTTTCCACCGCATCCTCTGTTTTGCGGATTCCGGCAGTATCTACAATATTTAACGTAAGGCCGTTTAACTGAATCGTTTCCGTCAGAATATCCCGGGTAGTGCCTGCGATATCTGTCACAATAGCCCGATCCTCCCCCACCAGAAAATTCAGAAGGGAAGATTTCCCTGCATTTGGCTTTCCCACAATCACAGTTTTTATGCCTTCCCTGATTCTTCGTCCATTTTCTGCAGAGACGATCAGCTTCTGAAGCTCCTGCATCCACTGACAGTTCTTCTCCCTCAATCGATTCGGATATCCCTCCAGGCTGATGTGCTCCGGATCATCCAGGGCAGACTCGATAAAAGCAATCTGATAAATCATCTCGTTTCTCAGCCTGGATACAGCCTCCTGCACGGAGCCCTTAAGCTGGCTGACAGAGCTTTTCAGGGCATACTCGTTTTTGGCCTGAATCACATCGATCACTGCTTCCGCCTGAGAGAGGTCAATTCTCCCGTTTAAGAAGGCCCGCTTGGTAAACTCTCCCGGCTCTGCCGGCCTGGCTCCATATTTTAACACCGTTTCCAGGACTCTCTTCATGGCGTAGACGCCCCCGTGACAGTTGATCTCTACCGTATCTTCTGCAGTAAAGCTTCTGGGTGAACGCATCAGCATCACCAGTACCTCGTCGATCACCTCATCCCCATCGCAGATATAGCCATAGTGTATCGTATGCGACATACAGTCAGAAAGCTTTTTAGACCGGCCCTTTCCACGGTAAACTCGGTCAACCACTAAAAAAGCTTCCTCCCCGCTGATTCGGATAATACCGATACCGGACTCGCTCACCGCCGTAGAAATCGCGGCAATCGTATCACTCCTCATAAAAATCTCCTTTGTTTAAAAGGGGCTGTCACAAAATGGCAGGGGCGCGTTACTGAATATCCAGATGTACACATGATATCAGTACGTTCCCCTGCCATTTTGCGACAGCCCCTTTCTAATTCGTCTTAGTCTTCTCTCTGTTCCCTCTGCTCTCTGTTGTGATAATAATTTCTCTCACGCTTTTTCAAAGTCACTACCACCTTCCGGCAGGGCTCCTCACCCTCACTGTGGGTCGTTACATAAGGATCATTCTGAAGCGCTGAATGAATGATTCTTCTTTCATAGGGATTCATGGGCTCCAGATAGACGGGCCTTCTGGTCTTCTTCACCTTAAATGCGATGTTTTTGGCCAGGTTCTCAAGCGTAGCCTTTCTTCTGTTCCGGTAATTTTCCGTATCCAGCTTCACACGGACATAAGAGGATTTCCCTTTATTCACCACCAGACTTACCAGATACTGGATAGAATCCAGAGTCTGTCCCCGCTTACCGATCAATACGCCCATTTCGTCGCCGGAAATATCCACATTCAGCGTATCATCGATGTACTCCGCGTGAATCTCCACCTGCATATCCATCGCTCCAAACATATTCTTCAGGAACTCTTCCGCTCTGCGTTCCGCTTCCTTAGGATCCATGGGCTGCCTGGACTGCTTCGGCTCGGCTGCGGTCTCTTCTGAAAACTCTTCCCTTACATCCAATGCCTCTGTCTGGGACTCCGTTTTTCCATCGGTTTTTTCAGGCTTTAATTCCGGCTTCGGCTCTGGCTTTCTGTCAGATTTCTCTGCCTTAAATTCCGGCTTTTCCCCAGCTTCCTCAGATTTTAATTCCACCTCCGGCTTTCCGCCCCTTCGATTGTCCTTAAAATCTTTTTTAAATTCTCTGCGGCCTTCCTTTTTGCCCTCCTTGAAATCCTTTCTGGGTTCTCTATCGCCCTTCTTAAATTCCCGTTCCGGCTTTCTCTCCTGTCCCTCTTTGCATTCCTTTTCTTCTTTGGAATCCTTTTTTAACTCTCTGTTTTCCTTATAATTCTTCTTTTCAAAACTCTTTTTTTCTTTCTTGCCAAATACTTCATTGATGATGTCTTCTTCTGTTTCATCTTTTTTCTTTTTGGCTTCAATCACGGCTTTTTTGGCACCTATTCCGAGAAATCCCTTTGTCTCCCGCTCAATGATCGTATATTCAATATTATCACTGCTGGTGCCAAGCTGAATGGAAGCTTCGATAATAGCATCTTCTACCGTTTTGGCGCTGACTCTGATATATCCTTCCATTTTCTTACTCCCTATTTCCTGTTATGCGTTTCATTATACTCTTTTACCATCATCGCTTTGGCCGCCAGACTGCCAGGCTTTGCGCCGGACTTTGGCTGGCTGGTCTCCGGAATTTTTCCCGCAGCCTTCTGCATATCCGCCTTGGCGTTCTTTTTCACGCTGTTGTTGGTGTTCACCGCCGTATCAATATTTTTCGTATTAATTCTGGCGTTGTTCGTCATCTTCTGTGGCGGAAGTCCCTGCTTTTCTCTCTTTTTATTGACCTTCTCCAGATTCTTCTTTACTACCTCATCCAGATCCTGCTTATCAATGTGTTTGTTAATCACAACCTGCTGAATACTGCGGACCACAGCACCGGCAATCCAGTAAATACCAAGACCTACCGGCAATGTCAGACAGAATACTGCGGACATAATCGGCATCACGTTATTCATGGTATTCATGGTATTGGTCATCGTATCGTCCGCCTTGGCCTGACTGCCATTGCTCTTGTTGGCAGCCATCATCAGCTTGGTGTTCAGCCACTGGGTCAAAGCTGCCAGTACCGGAATCAAAACGGCTCCGATCACCATCAGAACGGCTCCCGCCTTAAAGCTGGATATCATGATATTCATAGGTGAATCCGCAATATTCAGCCCCAGGAAATAGTTCATATGATCCACTTCCGTCTGAGTGGTGGAAATCAGTCCGGATAAATCCGGAAACTGTTTGGCCAGCTCCGTCCAATGGGATGGCTTGAACTTGTAAAGCACGTCCACTATGGTAAGATTGGTCATTTCATTGAAGGCAACACCCAGCGTTTTTGCCAGCTCCGCAAGATAGCTCTGCGCTCCGGATGCGCTCATCAGGCTCTCTGCCAACGGAAGGAAGGCATTCTTTACGCTTTCCACATAGGCCGGGATATTCCAGATAACACGATAAAGCGCAAACAAAATCGGCATCTGAATAATGAGCTGAAGACAGCTTCCCATGGGATTTACGCCGTATTTGGCATACACTGCCTGCGTCTCCTCATTCATCTTCATGGCCACAGCCTGATCGTTGGTCTTACCCTTGTATTTCTTCTGAATCGCCTGAAGCTCCGGATTCATCTTGGCCGACATACGGGAGAATTTTTGCTGCTGAATGGTCAGCGGGGTCATCAGCAAATAGATAACAATCGTGAACAATATAATGCACAGACCAATATTCGCCAGACCAATCTGCGACTGAAGCCAGAAAATAGCATTCATAATATAGCCCAGAAGGCTGGCCACCGGCCCTATTATGAATGTGCTGCTTTTGGTTAATAACATAATTTCTCAATTCCTCCTGATAGGATTAGGGAACCGGATCATATCCTCCCTTGGAAAAGGGATTGCATCTTAAGATTCTCCACGCGGCCAGAAGTCCGCCCTTTAATGCTCCGTACTTTTCCACCGCCTCCAGTCCATACTGGGAACAGCAGGGAAAGTAGGGGCATTTTGTGGTTTTCATAGGAGACAGATACCTCTGATACAATCGGATCATTTTAATTAAAATCTTTTTCAATTTTTTTCATTCTCTTCTTTTTCTGTTTTTGGTTCTGTTGCGGCTTCTTTTCTTAGAATACCATGAATTTTTGCTAAATGAAGCAGTGCGCTCTCGATTTCAAAGAAATTTCTTTCTTTCGCACCAGGTCTGGCAATCACAATCATATCCAGGCCACCAACGAATTTTTTTTCATTTAAACGATAACTTTCACGGATCAATCTGGTAAGCCGATGCCTTACTACGCTATTCCCCACCTTTTTGCTCACGGAAATCCCTATCCGGTTCATGGAAACGCCCTTCTTTTCATTGGCTGCGTTCCGGTAAATATACATCACAAGATATTTGTTCCCGTATGATTTTCCGTTTCGATAGATAAACTGAAAATCCCTGTTCTTTTTTAACGACTCTGAAAATATCATAAAGTCTCCTCTAACAAAGGAAAAGACCACAAAAGCTGTGGCCTATGCTGATAATACTTTTCTTCCTTTTGCTCTTCTGGCTGCTAAAACTTTTCTTCCGCCAGCCGTGCTCATTCTGGCTCTGAAGCCGTGCACCTTCGCTCTGGATCTCTTTTTCGGCTGAAATGTCATCTTCATACTCGCGGCACCCCCTTTTCTTTACCAAATATCTATCCTTATTGGCATACTTTTGTTTTTAGAATAGCCTAGAAAACATCATTTCAATTATATTAGAAAAAATATTTTGCGTCAAGCATTTTATAGATAAATTATTTCCACACCTTTGCACACGTTATCCACAATTTGTTGATAAAATGTGGATAAATTTTCGAAATCCTGTGCATGTTTCCACCCCCCTTGTCCCATTTTTCCTTTATATACAAGGATTCCGGGATGTATATAACTTTGTCGATTTATCCACAATTCTGTGGAATCCTGACAGATCCTGCCGCATCTTCCGGATTCTGTGGAAATCATTTTCCACAGAATTGTGGATAATTTTTTCATCTGCCATAAAGTTTTGATTGATAATTTGCATTATTTAAGTTAATATGTTCATAGGGAAAATTGGGTTAAGGAGTAATAGAAATGGACGTCATAAGAGAAAAATGGGAAGAAATCCTCTACACCGTCAAAGTAGAACATGAGCTTTCTGATATTTCCTTTAAGACCTGGCTCCGCCCGCTGCAAGTTCACAGTATCAGTGACCATGTAGTCACGATTCTGGTTCCCTCTGAGCAGATGGGCGTAGAATATATAAATAAGAAGTATATGTTTCCGATTAAGGTGGCGATTGCCGAGATTACGGGCATCGAATACGACATCGAATTTATTCTTCCGGAACAGGCAAAAAAAAGAGAACAGACTGACAGAATTTCTTCTAATTTAAAAAACACAAAGCTGAATATCAATTTAGAAAAAGCGAACTTAAATCCAAAATATACGTTCTATACGTTTGTGGTGGGTAATAATAATAAATTCGCACACGCAGCAGCCCTGGCCGTGGCAGAATCACCGGGAAAAATGTACAACCCTCTTTTTATTTACGGGGGAGCCGGATTGGGGAAAACCCATCTGATGCATTCCATCGCACATTTTATCCTGGCAGAAAATCCGGACAAGAAGGTAATCTACGTTACCAGTGAAGCCTTTACCAACGAACTGATTGAAGCCATTCGAAACGGCAATAATACGGTTATCTCCTCCTTCCGGGAAAAATACCGCAGTGTGGATGTACTGCTGATCGACGATATCCAGTTTATTATAGGAAAGGAATCTACCCAGGAGGAGTTCTTCCACACCTTTAATGAACTGCACGGAAACAAAAAACAGATTATCATCTCCAGTGATAAGCCTCCCAAGGAAATCAAGACGCTGGAGGCAAGACTGCGCTCCCGCTTTGAGTGGGGCATCCTGGCTGATATCTCCTCACCCGATTACGAAACCAGAATGGCAATTCTGCATAAGAAGGAGGAGACCGACGGCTACAATATTAATAATGAAGTCATCGAATACATTGCCACCAATATTAAGTCCAATATCAGAGAACTGGAAGGCGCCCTGAACAAGCTGGTAGCCTTAAGCCATCTGGAAAACAAGGAAATCACGGTGGCCCTGGCGGAGGAAGCCCTGAAAGATATTATCTCCCCCGACCAGAAGCGCGAAATTACTCCTCAGCTCATCATTGATACCGTTGCGGAGCACTTTAACGTTGCCCCCAGCGACATTTGCAGCAACAAACGAAACAGCGAAATCGTTCTGCCCCGGCAAATCGTGATGTACCTGTGCCGGAACATGATCGACATTCCGTTAAAATCCATCGGTACCTACATCGGAAAACGGGATCACTCCACGATCATTCACGGAATTAACAAAATAGAGACCGAATTAAAGGATTCTGAAACGATGCGTAACACTGTGGATATCATTAAGAAAAAAATCAACCCAAATTAAAAGTTATCCACAGGTTTTTCCACTTTTCCACAATGAATCTGGTGAGCAGGCTGTGGAGCGTTGTGTATAACTTTTTCTTATTTTTGTTCCGAATCCGCTGCCCGGCCCATGAGAATGTGTATAACCTCAGATTTATCCTTAGGAAAAAGGAGGGCTTCCACAATGCCATCAAGCTCCGTTTTTCCCCCAATTATCAGGATTCTGAAGGTTTTGCACATATTCACAGCCCCTAAGGCGGCTACTACGGATTTTTATCTTTATTTGATTCATGGCATTTCGCCGAGGAAAGGAAGTTTTACTTATGAAAATCATCTGTTCTAAATCTGATCTGCTAAAATGTGTGAACATTGTCATGAAGGCGGTTCCCTCTAAAACTACCATGACGATTCTGGAATGTATTCTGATTGATGCTTCCGCAGGACAGATTAAATTTACAGCCAATGACATGGAACTGGGAATCGAAACCATTGTCAATGGAAAAATTGAAGCGAAAGGAATCGTAGCTCTGGAGGCCAAGCTTTTCTCCGAAATTATAAGAAAGCTTCCGGACAGCATGGTGACAATAGAATCTGATGAAAAAATGAATACCACAATTACCTGTGAAAAGGCCAAATTCAATATTATGGGAAAAGAAGGCGACGATTTCTCCATGCTTCCCATGATTGAAAAAAATGATCCCGTCTGCCTTTCCCAGTTTACGTTAAAAGAAGTGATTCGCCAGACTATTTTTTCTATTGCAGTTAATGATACAAACAAAATGATGACAGGCGAATTGTTTGAGATACGGGAAAATGAGCTGAAGGTGGTGTCCCTGGACGGCCATCGAATCGCGATTCGTAAAATTGAACTGAAAGACAGCTATGATTCCCAAAAGGTAGTGGTTCCCGGCAAAACCCTGACGGAGATTTCAAAGATTCTTTCCGGCGAGACCGAGGATATCGTAAAGATTTATTTTACGCAGAATCACATTATGTTTGAGTTTGATCAGACCATCGTAGTATCCCGGCTTATTGAGGGCACCTATTTTCGCGTTGACCAGATGCTCTCCAGTGATTATGAGACGAAGATTTCTATTAACCGGAGAGAGATGCTGGACTGTATTGACCGTGCCACCCTGCTGGTGAAGGAAGGGGATAAGAAGCCCATTATCATCAATATCAGCGATGAGATGATGGAGCTTAAGATCAATTCCCAGATTGGTTCTATGAATGAGAGCATCGACATTGAAAAAGAGGGAAAAGATATCATGATCGGATTCAATCCGAAATTCTTAATTGATGCCCTTCGCGTGATAGATGATGAGATGATTGATATTTATTATGTAAATTCCAAAGCTCCCTGCTTTATACGGGATGAAAAACAGTCTTATATTTATCTGATTCTGCCTGTGAACTTTGTGGCGTGAGAGTAAGGAGGAGCTATGGAAACAATTAAATTAAGAGATGAGTATATTAAGCTGGGACAGGCCCTGAAGGCGGCGGGGCTGTGCGAATCCGGCGTGGATGCCAAGTTTGCGGTGCAGGATGGTCTGGTGCAGGTGAACGGGGGTGTCGAGTTGCAGAGAGGAAAAAAGCTGTACGACGGCGATGAGGTTTCCTTTGAAGGGGAAACGATTAAAATCATAAAATGACGGAGCATGAAGATAGAATCTATTAAGCTGGAGAATTTCCGAAATTACAAAGAATTACAACTGTCCTTTAGCGGCAGCACGAATCTTTTTTATGGAAATAACGCTCAGGGAAAGACGAATATTCTGGAATCTGTCTATCTTTGCGGGACCACGAAGTCCCATAGAGGAAGTAAGGACAGGGAAATGATCCGATTCGGACAGGAAGAATCCCATATTAGAATGAATCTCTCAAAGAATCAGGTGTCATATCGCATTGATATGCATTTGAAAAAAAATAAAGCAAAGGGTATCGCCATCAACGGAATCCCGATTCATAAGGCCAGTGAACTGCTGGGCCTTGGAAATTTTGTCTTTTTTTCCCCGGAGGATTTAAATATTATCAAAAACGGGCCCTCTGAGCGGAGACGTTTTCTGGATATGGAGCTTTGTCAGCTCGATAATGTGTACCTATATAACTTAATGAATTACAATAAGGTTCTGATGCAGAGGAACAAGCTTTTGAAGGATATTTCCTTTTATCCGGAGCAGGAGGATATGTTGGACATCTGGGATATGCAGATGGTGCAGTATGGCAGTCAGGTGATTCGGGCCAGAGAGCAGTTTGTCCGGCAGCTCAATGAGATTATTTATGAAATTCACAGGAAGCTCTCCGGAGGGAGAGAAGAGCTGTTTGTGACCTATGAGAGGAATGTTTCACAGGAGGCATTTGAGGATTCTGTCCGTAGAAGCCGGGAGAAGGACAGGAAGCTGAAGATGTCCCACACCGGGCCCCATCGGGACGATTTAAGCTTTCTGATCGGGGATGTGGACATCAGGAGATTTGGTTCTCAGGGCCAGCAGAGAACCACGGCCCTTTCCCTGAAGCTGGCTGAGATTCAGCTGGTAAAGGAAAAAAGCCGGGATTTGCCGGTACTTCTTCTGGATGACGTGTTATCTGAGCTGGACGGGGACCGGCAGCGCTATCTGCTGGATAGTATCACCGGCGTCCAGACATTGATTACCTGTACCGGGATAGATGATTTTGTGGAAAATAATTTTCAGATCAACCGTCTTTTTTATGTGGAGGACGGAAGGGTTTCGGAAAAGTAAGGAGGATTAGAATGAGTGCAGAATATGGTGCAGATCAAATCCAGATTTTGGAAGGGTTAGAAGCAGTTAGAAAGAGGCCTGGTATGTATATAGGCAGCACATCTACCAGGGGACTTCATCATCTTGTGTATGAGATCGTGGATAATTCTGTGGATGAAGCTCTGGCGGGATACTGCAGTGAAATTTCTGTGACAATTCATAAAGACAATTCCATTACGGTGGTGGACAATGGCCGTGGTATTCCGGTGGGGATTAATGCCAAGGCGGGCATTCCGGCCGTGGAGGTGGTGTTTACCATTCTTCATGCCGGAGGCAAATTTGGCGGCGGGGGCTATAAGGTATCCGGCGGCCTTCACGGTGTGGGCGCTTCCGTGGTGAATGCGCTGTCCGAATGGCTGGAAGTGGAAATTTTTATGCAGGGCAAAATTTATAAGCAGAGATATGAGAGGGGACATGTGTGCTATAAGCTGGAGGTGGCGGGCACCTGTGATCCTGCCCTTACGGGTACGAAGGTCACCTTTCTTCCGGATAAAGAGATTTTTGAGGAGACGGTGTTTGATTTTGATACCTTAAAGCACCGGCTGCGGGAGATGGCATTCCTGACGAAGGGAATCCGAATCCGGCTTATCGATGAGCGGCCGGAGGAGACCAAGGAAAAGGTATTTCACTATGAGGGCGGCATTAAGGAATTTGTGGCCTATCTGAACAAGGGCAAAACCCCGCTGTATCCGGAAATCATCTACTGTGAGGGGGAGAAGGACGGCGTGGCCGTGGAGGTGGCCATGCAGCACAATGATTCCTACACGGAAGGCTCCTACAGCTTTGTCAATAATATTACCACACCGGAGGGGGGCACCCATCTGACCGGTTTTAAGAATGCGCTGACCAAGACCTTTAATGATTATGCCAGGGCCAACAAGCTGATTAAGGACAGCGAGAGCCTCTCCGGCGATGATATCCGGGAGGGACTTACGGCCATCATCAGCATTAAAATCGAGGAGCCCCAGTTTGAAGGCCAGACCAAGCAGAAGCTGGGAAACAGCGAGGCCAGAGGGGCGGTGGATAAGGTGGTGTCCGACCAGTTGGAGATCTACTTAGAGCAGCATCCCCAGGTGGCGAAGATTATCCTGGAGAAATCCATCATGGCCCAGCGGGCCAGGGAGGCGGCCAGAAAGGCCAGGGAGCTGACCAGAAGAAAGTCGGCTCTGGATGGATTGGCCCTGCCTGGAAAGCTGGCGGATTGTACGGATAAGGATCCATCCAAATGTGAAATCTACATCGTAGAGGGAGATTCCGCCGGAGGCTCTGCGAAAACAGCCAGAAGCCGGGCCACCCAGGCGATTTTGCCTCTGCGGGGAAAAATCTTAAATGTGGAGAAGGCCAGGCTGGACCGCATCTATGGAAACGCGGAGATTAAGGCGATGATCACGGCCTTCGGCACCGGTATTCATGAGGATTTTGATATTACGAAGCTTCGTTATCACAAGATTATTATTATGACGGATGCGGATGTGGACGGCGCGCATATTGCCACGCTGCTGCTTACCTTCCTGTACCGGTTTATGCCGGAGCTGATTAAGCAGGGGTATGTGTATCTGGCCACACCTCCGCTGTACAAATTGGAAAAGAATAAAAAAGTGTGGTACGCCTACAGTGACGAGGAGCTGGCCGACATTTTAAATGAGGTGGGCCGCGACCAAAATAATAAGATTCAGCGGTACAAGGGTCTGGGAGAGATGGACGCGGAGCAGCTTTGGGAGACTACCATGGATCCGGAAAAGCGTATTTTAAAGAGGGTGACCATGGATGAGGCACAGTCCTCGGAGATCGATGTGACCTTTACTACGCTGATGGGAGATCAGGTAGAGCCGCGCCGGGAATTTATTGAAGAGAATGCGGAACGAGTGAGAAATCTGGACATTTAAGGGGGGAGATTCATTGCAGGACAATATTTTTGATCAGATACATGAAGTGGATTTGAAGAAAACCATGGAGGAATCCTACATCGATTACGCCATGAGCGTTATCGCTTCCCGGGCGCTGCCGGATGTGAGAGACGGATTGAAGCCGGTTCAGAGGCGGGTGCTCTATTCCATGATTGAACTGAATAATGGACCCGACAAGCCCCACAGAAAATGTGCCCGTATTGTCGGCGATACCATGGGTAAATATCATCCCCACGGAGACAGCTCCATCTATGGAGCCCTGGTAAATATGGCGCAGGAATGGTCTACCAGATATCCGCTGGTGGACGGTCACGGAAACTTTGGTTCCGTGGATGGGGACGGAGCGGCGGCTATGCGTTATACGGAGGCCAGGCTCAGCAGGATTTCCATGGAGATGCTGGCGGATATTACTAAGGATACCGTGGATTTTGTTCCCAACTTTGATGAGACAGAGAAGGAGCCCACTGTGCTTCCCTCCAGATATCCGAATCTTCTGGTAAACGGTACCACCGGTATCGCGGTGGGCATGGCCACCAACATTCCGCCCCACAATTTAAAAGAGGTCATCCGGGCGGTGGTGAAGATCATCGATAACCGGGTGGAGGAGCAGAGGGATACCTCCATCGAGGAAGTGATGGAGATTATTAAGGGACCGGATTTCCCCACAGGCGCCATGATTCTGGGTACCCGGGGCATTGAGGAGGCCTACCGCACTGGGCGGGGAAAAATCAGAGTGCGGGCCGTGACAGATATTGAGACGCAGCCCAATGGTAAGAGCAAAATTGTGGTGACGGAGCTTCCCTACCTGGTAAATAAGGCCCGGCTCATCGAGAAGATGGCGGAGCTGGTGCGGGATAAGAAGATTGACGGTATCACAGGAATCACGGATGAATCCAGCCGGGAGGGAATGCGCATCAGCATTGACCTGCGGCGGGATGCCAATGCCAATGTGATTTTGAACCGGTTATTTAAGCATACACAGCTTCAGGATACCTACGGTGTAAATATGCTGGCGCTGATAAACAACCGGCCTAAGGTGATGAATCTTCTGGAGATGCTGCAGCATTACCTGAAGCATCAGGAGGAGGTGGTTACCAGAAGGACGAAGTATGATTTAAATAAGGCGGAGGAGCGGGCCCATATTTTAGAGGGCTTGCTGATTGCGCTGGACAATATCGATGAAGTAATCCGGATTATCAGGGGCTCCCGTACCACGCAGCTGGCGAAGGAGGGACTGATGGAGCGTTTCGGCCTTTCCGATGCCCAGGCCCAGGCCATTGTGGATATGCGTCTGCGGGCGCTGACCGGTTTGGAGCGGGAGAAGCTGGAGACGGAATATGCGGAGCTGATGAAGCGCATTAGTGAGCTGAAGGCCATTCTGGCGGATGAAAATCTTCTGCTGGGGGTGATTAAGAAGGAGATTCTGATCATCAGCGACAAGTACGGCGACGAGCGCAAGACCACCATCGGCTTTGATGTGTACGATTTCTCCACGGAGGACCTTATCCCCCAGGAGAATGTGGTGATTACCATGACGAAGCTGGGCTATATCAAGCGCATGACCGAGGATAATTTTAAGAGCCAGAATCGGGGAGGAAAGGGAATCAAGGGCATCCAGACGCTGGAGGATGATTATATTGAAGAGCTTTTGATGACTACAACCCACCATTATCTGATGTTCTTTACCAATAAAGGGCGGGTGTACCGTCTGAAGGCCTATGAGATTCCGGAGGCCAGCCGCACAGCCAGGGGGACAGCCATCGTAAACCTGCTTCAGCTGATGCCGGATGAGAAGATCACGGCGCTGATTCCGATGCGAAAATTTGAGGAGGGCCACTATCTGTTTATGGCCACCCGAAAGGGTATTGTGAAGAAAACTCCCATGATGGAGTATGCAAATGTACGGAAGATTGGTCTGGCGGCCATCAGCCTCAGGGAGGATGACGAGCTGATCGAGGTGAAGATGACGGACAACGATAAGGATATCTTCCTGGTAACCAAGTATGGCCAGTGCATCCGATTCCATGAGACGGATGTAAGAAAGACGGGCCGGGTATCCATGGGCGTTATCGGTATCAATCTGTCCGACGGAGATGAAGTGGTGGGAATGCAGATGAACAGCCAGGGTGAGTATCTGCTGGTGGCCTCCGAGAAGGGCATGGGCAAGATGACCCCAATCAGCGAATTTTCCCCTCAGAACCGGGGAGGCAAAGGCGTCAAGTGCTACAAGATCATGGAGAAAACCGGAAACGTGGTGGGCGCGAAAGCCCTGAATCCGGAAAATGAAATCATGATGATAAACACCAACGGCATCATCATCCGTATGAACTGTGACGATATCTCCATCCAGGGCCGGGTAACCTCCGGCGTGAAGCTGATGAACCTGCAGGAGGGCGAGGCCGTGGCCGGTATTGCCAGAGTGCGGGAGAGCAAAGAAAAGACGGAAGAAGCCGGTATAGAGGATAATCCGGAAATCGGAGAAGAGGATATTCGAGTTTAGTTAAGTTAGAGGACGCAGGATGAGTCGGGGCCTCATGGCCACATACATCTGGAAAACAGCTCCGGATACCAAGAAAAACTAAGATGGAGGCAGGCCCAAATTTCGGGCACCGAGGCAGTTCGCCGGGAAATCCTGATGGATTTCC
>CAMNQN010000029.1 GCA_946549155.1 uncultured Lachnospiraceae bacterium
CTGCCCGCCCGGCCCCGTCTTTTCCTGCGTCTGGGTAGTTAACAAAACACGAAAAGGCCAAACCAGCCGCCATATCCGTTGTTTTGATATTACAGCACAGCTTCCACCAAACTCTTTGTATAGTCCTTCTTCGGATGGTGAATAATCTCATCCGGCGTCCCCTGCTCCATCACTCTGCCCTGGCAGAGCACCAGCACCTCATCGCAAAAAGCCTGAACCAATGCCAGGTCATGGCAGATAAACAGGAAGGAAAGCCCTTCCTGTTCTTTCAGCTCCCGCAAAAGCTCCAGAATCTGCTTCTGTACCGTCACATCCAGAGCGCTGGTGGCCTCGTCGCAGATCAGAACCGACGGTGTTACCGCCAGCGCCCGGGCGATGGCCGCCCGCTGGCACTGGCCCACGCTGACCTGATGGGGATACCGGGAGGCATATTCCGGCGGCAGGCCGCAGCGCACCAGCAATTCCTTTGCCCTTTCTCCTGTTTCACGGCGGCTGTATCCGATATTGCGAAGACCTTCCCCGATACCGTCCCCCAGCGTTTGGCGGGGATCAAAGGACTCCACCGGCATCTGAAATACCATCTGAATATCCTGATAAACTTTGCGCAGCTCTTTTCCCCGGGCCCTGGTGATATCCCTGCCCATCAGCCACACCCTTCCCTCCGTCATATCCGTCAGATGCGTGATCATTCTGGCAATAGTGCTCTTTCCGGAGCCGGATTCCCCCACGATTCCCAGACACTGGCCCCGCTTTAGCGCAAAGCTGACATCGTCCACCGCCAGAAGAGCCTTCCTTCCGGAAGGAAACACTTTTTTCAGATGTTCCGCTTTCAATATAGTTTCCGACATGGTTCTTTGCTCCCATCCATACCGATTTGTGCCACAGGCATGGCACTTTTATTACAATCTATTTTCCATCTTCTTCCTTTAGACGAAGCACCGAATCCATCAGGTTTTTCGTATATGCATTTTTAGAATGATGCAGCACCTGGTCTGTGGGGCCATAGTCCATAACCCTGCCGTTTTGCAGCACCAGCACCTGATCCGCCAGCGCCCCCGCCACACCGATATTATGGGTCACCACGATCATGGCCGTTTTGTACTGATCCCGCATCTGTCTCAGGGTTTCCACCACCTGCTTCTGCACCGTCACATCCAGGGCGCTGGTGGGTTCATCCGCCAGAAGAAGGGACGGGTGAAGCATCATGGCCCCGCAGATGCCCACCCGCTGGTTCATACCGCCGGACAGCTCAAAGGGATAGCTGTCCAGCACACGCTCCGGGTCTGTCAGTCCGATTTTCTCCATAATCCTGGCAGCCCGCCGGTCGCTCTCTCTTCTGGCAGCCCGCCTTCCTCCGTTCAAAAGCCCGTGCTCCCGCAGGCTCTCGCAGAGCTGATTCCCCACCGTCCGGATGGGGCAGAAAGAGGCTCCGCTGTCCTGGAACACCATTCCAATCTCCGGGCCCAGAAGCTTTCGCAGTTCTTCTCCGGACAGATCGGTCAAATTTTTTTCTTTATAATAAATGTGCCCTCCGGTCACCCTCCCGGCACCGCCTAAAAGTCCCATGACCGCTTTGAGCACGGTACTCTTCCCGCTGCCGGACTCCCCCACAATACCGAGGATTTCCCCCTCCCGCAGCGCAAAGCTTACATTCTGAACCACCGGCTCTTTGTTATAGCATATGGTAACCTGTTCTACCCGCAGCAATGGCTCCATCACCGTCTCCTTATGTATGTTCCAAACTCCTACTGTATATCAAGCCCTGCTGTGATCTCATAATAATCGCAGGGATGTGCCGCCATACCGGTTACATTGGCCCTGGTCACAATTCCCATATTCAGATGCGCAACAAAGAAGAAAGAGCAGTCATCCAGTATCTTCTGCTGCAGTTTTACCGCAAGCGCCTCCCGCCTTTCACTGTCAAAGGTCTGATGCAGCTCCTCCACCAGCGCCGTCACCTCATCATTCTTATAATTCCCATAATTCTTGGATCCAACCACGGTACTGGTGAAAAAGTATTCCGGATCCCCGGTGGGAGCCGTGGTGACGGAGCTTACGTACAGGTCAAACTCCCCGCCCGCCGCATAGGTCCTGTGGTCAGAGGTATTATTGATATCCACCTCGATTCCGATCTGCTTTAGGGTATCCTGGGCGTAGGTGGCCAGAAGCGGCTGCTCCAGACGGGTGGGATAGGTCAGCCAGCGGATGGTCAGCTTTTGCCCGTCCTTATCCACATATCCATCTCCATCCGTATCCGTCCAGCCCGCCTCCGCCAGAAGGGCCTTCGCGCCTTCCGGGTCATACCCCGGCGCGGTTACCGCCTTATTGCCGTAGACAAAGCTGTCAGGGAACGCGCCCACTGCCGGTACGCAGCGCCCGCCGGCAAGCACCGTGCAGAAGGACTCCCGGTCAATTCCCATCCCGATTGCCCTGCGCACAAGGATATCCTGCACAATTTCGGAATCCATGTTGAACTGTCCGAAGAAGCAGCGGCTGGTGGGTATAGAATGGATGGTATAATCGGGATTATTCTCAAACAGGGAATAGTTATCGTACTGGAGCCCATAGGTTCCCTGGATATCCCCGGTCTGCAAAGCAGCGCAGAGAGCCCCCGCATCGGAGAAGGATTTTACGGTCACATTGTCCACCTTTACCTCCCCGCCCCAATAATTTTCATTCTTTACCAGATCGATCTGAGTGGGCGCAACCGCTGTGGCAATATACGGGCCGGTTCCCGCCACATTGGCAAATCCGCCTTCCCCCTGGATGCCGTACTCCATATCAATGATGGCGCCGTAGGGGTCTCCCAGGTAATGGATAATGGCCGGGCAGGGCTCCTCCGTGTGGATCGTCAGCATCAGCCCCTCCGCCTCCATGTGCTCAATCTTCAGGTCGCTGGGCGCCCGGTCATGCACCTCCACCAGATGCTCCAGGCATTCCTTCACCGCCTGGGCATCCATGGTCCGTCCGCTGGAAAACTCCACATCCTCCCGCAGGGTAATTTTCACCGTATTCTCATCCACAAACTCGTACTCCGTGGCAAGCCAGGGCTCCACCTCCATGTTGTCATTATATTTGAACAGCGTCTCCCCCACGCCGTAGCGAAGGGCGCTCCACCCCGAATAATTATCATGGGGATTTAATCCTGCGTCTCCCATCTCCTCGCTGTATCCTGTGGTACCGTAAACGAACGTTTTTTCTTCCGCCGATGCCGTAATACCGGTCATTCCCAGCAAAACCGCGAAGGACAGGGCCCCGATAAACCATTTTTTCTTCATGTTCTTTTCCCACCTTTCTCAATTAACCATCCGAACGTCATATTCCTTCTATTGTCCTCTGCTTAGGATCCATATAATCCCGCAGGGTATCCCCCAGCAGATTGAACACCATGACCGTAATAAAGACCGCCGCGCCGGGAGCCAGCACCATCCAGGGAGCCGCCTGCAGCAGGCTGCGCCCCTCATTGATCATGCTTCCCCATTCCGCCATGGGCGGCTTCACGCCAAGCCCCAGAAAAGACAGGCCCGCCAGCTCCATCATCATTGTGCCGATATCCAGCACGGCCGTGACCAAAACCGGCCCCGCAATATTGGGAAGAATATGCTTCATAAGGAGCTTCGGCCCGCTGCTCCCCGACAGCTTCGCCGCCATCATATACGGGCTGTGTTTCTGTGCCAGCGTCAGGCCTCTGGCCAGTCTGGCAAATTTGGGCCAGCCAATCACCGCCAGAGCAATGATCGCATTGTGAACGCCGCCTCCCAGTACCCCAGCCACCGCCAGGGCGAACACCAGACCCGGAAAAGCAAGGAATAAGTCGGAGATACGCATCAAAACCGTGTCCACTCTGCCGTTATTCCATGCACAGATCATTCCGATGCCGGTTCCCACCACCGTGACAATAACCACCAGCAGCAGGGTGGAAAAGATACTGGTGGTGCTTCCCACAAGAACCCGCGACAGCATATCCCTTCCGTACCGGTCTGTCCCCAGGGGATGGGCAAAGCTGGGGGGCTTCTGGGCCATGGTCAGATCCTGTGCATAGGGATCATAGGGACAGACATGCTCTCCGAAGGCCGCAGTCAAAAGAAGCAGAAGGGTCAAAATCAAAAAGAAAATCAATTTCCTTTTTACGTGAACCGCCTTTTTCCCGGTCATCCCTCCTCACCTCCAAGTCTCACACGGGGATCCAGATAGTGATAGACAATATCTGTCACCAGATTCACCAGTACGTAAATCACGGCCATCCATGCCACATACGCCTGAATGATGGGATAGTCCCGCATGGTGATGGCGTCCACCGCCATTTTTCCCACTCCGTCCCACATAAAAATCGTCTCCACAATCGTCGTTCCCCCAAGAAGGCTGCCGATGGACAGGGCCAGCAGCGTAATAATCGTAAGCATGGAGGATTTCATCACACTCCTCCCTATAATCACAGACCCTCTGATTCCCCGGGCCCTCGCCCCCGTCACATAATCCTTCCCCAGCTCCTCCAGCACCGCTGCCCGCACCTGCCTGGTATATTTCGATGCCATGGAAATCGACAGGGTCAGTGTGGGAAGCACCAGGCTCCGGGCCACATTGTCATTCGTGACAACCGGAAGGAAATTCAGCCGGATGGTCAGGAAATAGATCAGCACCAGCGCCGCAAAAAAATTGGGCATGGAGTTTCCGATAAAGCTGAGAAAACGAATCAGGTAGTCCATCCACCGATTCTGCCTGACGGCGGATAAAATTCCAAGGGGTATGGCGATCAGCAGGGTCAGTACAATGGACGTAATCGTCAAAAGAAGGGTGGCCGGAAGCTTTGATACAAAGGTCTCATACACATCCCGGTGGGAAACGTAGCTGATTCCCATATCCCCGGTAACCATTCCGGCAAACCAGGCGGCATACTGAACCAGAAACGGCTTATCCAGCCCGTACTCCGCCTTTGTCTGATCAATAATTTCCTGCGGCACCGCTGCCCCCGCATTTTCATACATATAAGTCACGGCATCCCCGCCGGCCAGACGCATCATGGCAAAAGACAAAAATGTGATCCCGATGAGAATCGGAATCAGCTGCAGCAATCTTTTTACGATGTATTTTCCCATTTTCTTACCTGTACTTTCCCGTATTCGCTTCTTCTTTTCGCGCCCGCAAAAAGTAATGATACTTTTATTTTATCGGTATTTCACGAATTTCACAAGCCTCCCGAGGGGATACCTCCCATTCCGTTTTTGCATGGATATCCATTCCTTTATTATCTCAGACACGCCCTGCCGTCCCAAAGCTCAGTCCCGCAGCCTTTTTATAAGAAATTCCAGGAATCCGCCTGCCGGCGACGACAGCTCCTCCCCCCTTCGTTTTACATACCCGAATGCGATTCCAGCCTCCGCCGGAGCCAGCGTGCGGCCCTTTGCCGTCTCTTTTAACGGCGTTCCGGATAAATAACCTCCGCTGATATTCACCAGATCTCCAAATTGAAGCAGTCTTTCCATAATATAGTCACTGTTCGTTGTGACCACCGTCTCCGCCTCCGCTGCGGCCCGCCCCTTTTCATCCGTAATATTCCAGTAATTATCCGGCGAAAATTCATCGGGGAACCGCTGAAGCAGCTTCATTTTCGAAAAATCCGCCGCTCCTCCCTCCCTGCAGCCGCCTCCGTAATACAGGGTAACCACCGTCTCCTTTAAGGGCACAAACTCCAGGTAATTTCTGGAAATATAATACTGAAAGGCGGACAGTTGATTTTTCATCACATAGACAAAGCCCAGATCATCCATCCTCTCCCGCACACGCTCCACAATTTCCCGGCAGTCCGCCGAATGAATCTGATAATGCAGCCCCTCATCCTGTTTTTTCTCATAAAATTTCACAAAGGTGTCCGCAAACCAGGAGCTGGGGTTACAGGAAATGGAAAGAGTCTTAGCCTCCGGTATCCTGCCGGAGGACTGTATCTTCTGAAGATTATCCAGGATCTGGCAGGCGAAGGGGTACATCCGCTCCGCCTCCTGGGTCATCCGGATCCCCTTGGGCAGCCGTTCAAAAAGCGTGGTGCCCGTCTCCTCCTCCATAGCCTTCACCGTCTTGCTCACACTGGACTGGGTGGTAAACAACGCCTCCGCCGCTTTGCTGAAGGAGCCGGTCTGAACGCAGGCCACAAAATATTCAATCTGTCTCATATCCAACATATCCTCTTACCATCCTCCCTGTTTTCTGAAATTTTAACGAAAAAAGGGAGGCTTTACAAGCCTCCCAGGGGGTTATTTTTACGTGACCGCCTCCAAACGCCTGGCGGAATGAGGGGTTCTGAACCAATATCCGTCGATTAAGTTATCGGTTTAAACTCCCTGTCAGTTTTAGGTGTTGCCGCTCAGCGGTCAAAGTGGAGGCCATTCCAGTAGATATGATCTCTTACCTTCGTTTCCGGCAAAATTAGTATGCCACATTTCGCGTGCTTCTGTAAATTCAGCCAGGAAACAGCAGGAAGAGGCGGCCCTGCACGCCCGCCTCTTCCTGCGTCCTGCTAATCAACAAAACTGATCATTGGCAAGAATATGATTTATCCCCATAAAGCCGGAAGAACTGTTTTCCTTCATATAGGATCCGGTTTTTCTCATCATAAGATACCTCTTCGGACACATTCTCCCAACCGATATTCTCATATCCCAGCCGCTCCATCACGGCAATATCCCATTCCGGCCGATTGACATCCCGCAGCTTCAGTTCCCTGCGAAACCCTCTTGCCTCCTCGTAATCCGTATAGGAAACCGGCGGCTTTTCCCCGAACCGCTCCTCATATTTTTGTTCCCGGCCGGCGGAGTTTTCCATATCCCTGTCGTGATTCGCGTCAAATACGATCACCCGTCCTCCCGGCTTCAGGCAGCGAAGCCAGCTCTTATAGGCCAGTTCGGGCTCTTTGATCGTCCACACCACATTTCTGCTGACAATCAGATCAAAGGAGTGATCCGGAAAGGTCAGTTCCTGGGAGTTCATCAGGAAATATTCCGGCTCTACCCCCATTCGCCGGGAGTTTTTCCTGGCCTCCATCAGCATATTCTCCGATATATCGATTCCGATGGTTCTGTGCCCCGCCATGGCCAATATGGTGGCAAAGAGACCCGGTCCGGTTCCCACATCCAGAATATCCAGCGCCCCCTCTCTGGGAGCCAGTTTTAAGACTGCCCGGGTCCACACCTCTCTTCCCGGCATTTCAAAATCCTTCGCAACCACACGCCGGCTGAACCCCTCCGCGGATACCTGCCAGCCGTGTGTAATTCTCTCCTGTAAATCCATTTGCCTCCTCCTGTCAAAATACACAATCCAACGCAACCACATGCCGGCCGCCGTGCCGGTCCTGATAGATCTCCGCCTCAACGCCGTAAACCTCCCGGAGCATACGCTCTGTGAATACCTCCCGGGGCCTTCCTTCTCCATACACGCTTCCCTGATCCAGCACCACCACATGATCCGCGTATCTGGCGGCAAGATCCATCTGATGCAGCGTAACCAGTGTGGTAAATTGTTTTTCCCTGGTAATATCCCGCAGAAAATTCATCAGCTTAAACTGTTTATTCAAATCCAGCGCGCTGGCAGGTTCATCCATAATCAGCACCCGCGGATTGCGAACCAGCGTCTGGGCAATGAACACCAGCTGCCTTTGCCCGCCGGACAGCTCCGAGATCTTCCGCCCCGCAAACTGAGAAACAGACATCAGCTCCATGACGGAGGCCACCTTTTCCTGATCCTCCGGAGTTACGCGAAAAGACAGGCTGTCCACCAGGCCCAGCAGAATAATCTCATAAACGTTCAGATTTGCATCACAGGCCGTATTCTGGCTAAGATAGCTGGTCAGCCTGGTTCTCCCCGCCACGCCAAGGGACTTTTGATCCCGCTGGCAGATTCGGATATCTCCCCGTCCGGCTTCCAGCCCCGCGATACATTTCAGCATAGTGGTCTTTCCTACGCCGTTGACCCCGATCACGGCTGTAATTTCCCCAGGCTTCGCCGTAAAACTGACATCCCTTATGATTTCCGTTCCTCCGGGATAGCGAAATCCCAAATGATAAACCTCCAGCATCACTCTATCCTCTCTTTCTGATAATCAGGGCAAAAAAGACCGGCACTCCCACCAGAGAGGTCAGGATGCCAATTGGAAATACCGCCCCCGGAAGGATCATTTTACTGGCAAAGGACGCCGCCGAAAGAATAACCGCACCGCATACGGCCGACATGGGGAGATAATACCGCTGATCCTCCCCCACCAGTATCCTGGCCACATGAGGGCCCACCACGCCCACAAAGCCTATGCTTCCCACAAAAGCCACCGCCGTGGCGGTCAAGCAGGAAATGGTGATAAACATCATCCTGCGCAGCCCTTCCACCTGGATCCCCAGACCCTTCGCCCGCTCGTCCCCCATCTTCATGGCGGTCAGCTTCCAGGAATTGCGGTATATCAGCAGAAAAGCTGTAAAAAACACCGCCGCCACAATCCCCGCCTTTGTCCAGTTCGCCTTTGACAGACTTCCAAAGGTCCAGAATACAATCCCCGCCAGGGCTTCGTCCGAAGCGATATACTGCAGAAAAGACTGCCCGGCCTGAAAAAAGAACACCATCCCGATACCGGCCAGCACCATAATATCGGATGTGAAGCGTTTCAGCCTGCTGATGGCATAGATGCCAAAACAGGCCAGCAGTGCGAACACGAAAGCGCTTCCGGTAATCAATACATCGCTGAATGCGGCAATGGCTCCCCCCAGCCCCGTCACTATAGCCAGAGAAGCACCAAAGCCGGCCCCTGCCGAGAGCCCAAGCGTATAAGGGCTGGCCAGGGGATTATTTAGAATCGTCTGCATCACGGCTCCGGCCAGCCCCAGGGATGCTCCCACAAAAAGCCCCATGCAGGCCCCGGGGAGCCTCAGCTCCCAGACAATCAGCCTGGAAAGTTGCTCCGCCCTCCCCGGAGCAAAAATCGTTTCTATCACTTCCGCCAGCGTCAGTCCTGAGGATCCTGTGGTGATATCCAAAAGGAAGCTAAGCAGGAAAAGGGCTGCCCCCGCTGCAATCAGCAGAAGCTTCCGCGCGGTATAGGCGGAATACTGAAACCCATCTGTTTCTTTCACCTGTCCCTTCATAGCGTCAATATTTCAGATACCAGATACCGCCGTAGGTGAAGGGCAGGAATCTCTCATAAAAATCCTGCAGATCCTCCGCCGGATCCACATCCTCAAACTCTCCGGGCCACACAAACTTAGCCAGGGCCTCAATCGTCACACAGTCAAACACATCCCGGGCCATCACATGGGATAACAGATACACCTCTCCGTTTTTCCATGCAGAAAGCTGGCTCCATCCCGCCCGGGTCTCAAAATAGCTGGCCGCCCGTTTCCGGATTTCCTCCTCCGTTCCGATATATCCCATCCGCAGGGAATCCTCCTGGTCCGGCCAGTAGGCTCCGCAGAGGAAAATCTTATCCGGATCCAGACTCAGCAGGTACTCATTCTGAATCTCCCCCTGCTTTTCCACCACCCCTTCTCCGGTGGTCCGGCCTCCTACGCTGTAAATCAGTTTGCCCCAGCTATAGTCATTGGAAAATGCTTTGACAACTGCGGTGGGACCTCCCATCCCCACCTCCACATGCACCATGGGGCGCTCATTGGTCTCCAGCAGCTTCTCCACCCGCTCATAAACCCCCGTTACCATCTCCGTATAATAATCAATCAGCTCCCGGGCCCGCTCCTCCCTGCCGAACAGCTTTCCAATCAGCTCAATGGACTGCGTATGATGCTCCGGCGTCTCCTGATGATAATCGATATAAATCACCGGGATTCCCGCCGCCTCCAGCTTAGGCTGATAGCTCTCCGCAATGCTGGGTTTCAAATCCAGCGGTACCAGCACCGCATCCGCCCCGCTGGCCACAGCCGCCTCCACATCAAAGGTATCATCTCCCATCTTTCCAAAATAAGGTAGATCCGCCAACTGCGGCACATCCTTCAGATACTGCTCATACTGATCCATCCGGTTGTCCGGCAGCGTACCGTCCAGATTAGCCAGATGCTGATAAAAGTCCTCCCCAAACAAGCTGGCAATGGTAAAAAACGGGCCGCCTCCGCCACTCCACTCCACGATTACCTTGTCAATGGGCCCGTCAAAGATATAGGTTTTTCCATCCAGATCCGTGATCTCAACCCTTTCCTCCTGTCCGCCATCTGCCTCCGTGGCACCGTTCGCCGTCACAGGCAGCAGCAGCATAGCTGCCGCCAGCAAAAACGACCGCCATTTTTTCATGCTTCGCTCCGTTCCTTTTTTCATTTTCTTCTCCTTTCTCTTCAACGCATACCCCTTTGCTTTTCCTCTCTTCCCTCCCACCAAAGAAACAATCCCCGGGCCGCCTCCCCTGCTTACAAGGAGAGGCATACTCTGTTACCGTTTCAGAATATGCCCCCTGTAATGGAATTCTTTCCCTGCGCATCCCAACCCAGCGCATTATTTGATGTTGTCCGGCGCTTCCCTTTGTCTTTCGAGATGTGAAACACTTGACATGTTTTGAGCATACCCAAACCGGAAAGGATTCACAAGCCTCCCCGGGGGTTATTTCCACATTCCATTTTTGCATAGATGCCTGAGTAAAAATGGAATATCCGGTGTTTTGTTAATTAACCAGACGCAGGAAACTTTTTTTAAAAATATCCCCCCGGGGAGGTTGCGCCCAGGCCGGCTTTTTGTTATTTTTTTATGGAAACTTATTTTCGATTCGATAACATACCACAGAAAGCAGGCGCTATGCAGGGACAATTAAAGGAACTGGAACAATACTGGAGTAACCGGGCGGAAGGATACTCCATGGTAAATCAGGAGGAGCTGGCGGGGGAACAGCATGAAAAATGGCTGCGCTATCTCACGGACCGTTTTCCTCACAAATCTGCGGACCAGGTTTCCGTCCTGGATATCGGTACAGGCCCCGGATTTTTCGCCATTATTTTGACGGAGGCCGGCTATCCGGTGACAGCGGTGGATTACACGGCGGAAATGCTGAAACAGGCCAGGCAGAATGCCGGCCCGCTGGCGGACCGGATTGTATGGAAAACCATGGACGCACAGAATCTGAATTTCGAGGATCACCAGTTCGACGTCATCGTCTCCCGGAACCTTACCTGGAATCTGGACAACCCTGCCAGAGCCTACAGCGAATGGCACCGGGTTTTAAAGCCCGGCGGAACGCTGCTGAATTTTGACGCAAACTGGTACGCTTACCTCTTCGATGAGGAAAAGCGCCGCCTGTACGAAAAGGACCGGGCCAATGTGGCCAGTCTGAAGCTGGAGGATCAATATACCTGCACAGATATCGATGCCATGGAAACACTGGCCCGCAGGATGCCGCTGTCCAACACGCCCAGGCCCCGCTGGGATAAGGAGGTGCTGACCGGACTGGGCTTCTCCTCCGTTTTGGCGGAGGAGGATATGGGGAATCAGGTTTACAGTTTTATGGAAAGGATCAATAACGCCGCCACACCGCTGTTTTGTGTGCGTGCGCGCAAATAAATACGATGAAATTTAAAGAAACGCTTCACCCGGAAGCCGGGGAAATGAAAAACAGAATTGTAACTTACTGGACAAAACGGAGCCATGCCTTCGGCGACCTGCGGGAGCGGGAACAGCATTCTAAGACAGGGCAGGCCTGGCTGGAAGAAATCATCCGCCATCTCCCTGCCGGGGAGCCCCTGAAGATTCTGGATGTGGGCTGCGGTACCGGCATGTTCTCCCTGATGCTCTCTGCGCTGGGGCACACTGTCACCGGCATTGATCTGACCGAGCATATGATTCTGCACGCAAGGGAGCTGGCGAAAAAGCAGCATTCCACCGCCCGCTTTTTCTGCATGGACGCGGAGAATCCGGACTTTCCTGATGATACCTTTGACGTGGTACTGACCAGAAATCTCACCTGGACGCTTCCCCATGTGGAACAGGCTTACGCCCAGTGGCTCCGCATCCTGAAAAAGAGCGGAATCCTGCTGAACTTTGATGCGGATTACGGGCATGACCGCTGTGACAAGGATTCCGGTGAGCTTCCCCCTGAGCATGCCCACCGCACCATAGCTTTTGAAATGCTGCGGGAATGCGAGAACATTAAAAGACAGCTTTCCGTCAGTGAAAAGCTTAGGCCCGCCTGGGATGCAAAGCTGCTTCTTGGTCTGGGATACACCGATATTGTCACGGATACCAGCCTCTCCTCCCGGATTTACCGGCAGCGGGATGAATTTTATAACCCCACTCCCATGTTCCTGATCCGGGCTAAAAAACCCTGAACTTCTATTTTTTTATTGACAATTCCGCCCGACGGCGTTACAATCCTGCCATAAAACCCTTTGCGGCTATGGATTTTTCTGGACATTGTCTATTTTTCGCCATACAGTGATCCCGTTGATTGCTGTATGGCATTTTTTGTGTCCCCGCGGCGCAGCTCCGCCCCCGAACCGTCCCTCGCCCGGGAAAAAACATCATTTATTTTACGAGGTGCTTTAAAAAATGGAACAGAATTTTATGAAAGAGAAACCGATTCTGCAGCTGGTAATCACCATGTCATTGCCCATGATTTTATCCATGATGGTCAATTCGCTGTACAATATCATCGACAGCTTTTTTGTGGCTCGCATCAGCGAGCAGGCTATGACAGCCCTGTCCTTGGTGTATCCGGTGCAGAATATGATTAACGCAGTAACCATCGGTTTGGGCATCGGCATCAGCGCGGTGATCGCCATCTGCCTGGGCGCTGGGGAGCAGGAGAAAGCCAGCGATGCGGCCACCCTGGGCCTGCTGCTTAGCGCACTGCACGGCATTCTGCTGTCTGTGATCTGCATCGCCGTCATGCCCCGTTTTCTGGCCTCCTTCACCAAGGATCAGGAGGTGATTTCCTTGGGCCTGCGCTATTCCCGAATCGTATTCCTGTTCGCCACGGTGATCGCCCTGGGACTGGCCTTTGAGAAAATCTTCCAGGGCGTGGGAAAAATGACGGTATCCATGATCAGTATGCTGGTGGGCTGCATCGCCAACATTATTCTGGACCCTATCCTGATTTTCGGGATAGGCCCCGCTCCCCAAATGGGCATCGAAGGGGCGGCTCTGGCCACCGGTATCGGGCAGCTGCTAACGCTGGCCTCTTATCTGGCCATCTACTTCTTCCGCCCTATTCCCGTAAAAATCCGGCTGCGAAGCTTTCGCTGGAGCTGGCGGCTGGCTGGAAGACTGTACGCCATCGGCATTCCCGCCACCCTGAATCTAGCACTGCCCTCTGTGCTGGTATCCGCACTGAATGCCATCCTGGCCGCCTACTCCCAGTCCTACGTGCTGGTGCTGGGAATCTACTATAAGCTGCAGACCTTCCTCTATCTGACCGCCAACGGAATCATCCAGGGAATCCGCCCTCTCATCGGCTACAATTACGGCGCCGGGGAAACAAAACGGGTTAAAAAAATTTACTCCACCACTCTGTATCTGACCGCCGCCATTATGCTGGTGGGAACCCTCCTCTGCCAGCTTCTGCCGGACCATCTGATCGGCCTGTTTACGGCTAACCAGGAAACGGTACAAATAGGAGCCTTAGCCCTTCGCATCATCAGCATCGGTTTCCTGGTCTCCTCCGTGTCGGTGGTCTCCTCCGGAGCGCTGGAGGGCCTGGGTATGGGACTCCCCTCCCTGCTTATCTCCCTGTGCCGCTATATGGTAGTTCTCATTCCCGCTGCCTTCCTGTTAAGCCGCCTGATGGGCCCGTCGGGGGTATGGCACGCCTTCTGGATTACAGAAATGTTTTCCGCGGGAATCTCTTATCTGATTTACCGCAGAAAAACCAGCTGACCACCGGACAGCCGGCGGATCTAAAAAAAGCTGAAAATCCGGCATAGGAAAACCACCTATTGGAAGACTATACCTTATAAAAAGCTCTCAGGCAGAAAGGAGTTTCTATGAATCAGGAAATCCAGGACGAGCGGTATCATGTGAATGAGGAAGCGATTTATGGCGCGTTTCTTTTGCTTCTAAAGGAAAAGCCTTTAGATAAGATCACGGTATCCGACATTATAAAAAAGGCCGGCATCGTCCGCAGTACCTTTTACAATCACTACGAAAACGTTCCGGCCCTTGTTGCCGCGATGGAGGATAAAACCATCCGGGATATCTTCTCCCTGATGGAGGCCTTTCACCCCGAAAATGATCTGGATATCTGCAGAACCTTCTTTCTGACCGTCTGCAATTACACCCGGACAAATCCGTTCCTGGGCAATCTGCTGCGATGTCCCCGGGGGGATACCTTTTTCGAGAAGGTTCTGACCATGTTTCACCGCTATGTGACGGAGGTAACCAGTGTCACCGGGCCCGCCCAGCACGGAAAAAGGGAATTTTCCTATCGGATCGCCGCTGCCATCGGAAGCACGCTTGGCGTGCTGCACAAATGGAGCGTGGAAGATTTCCAAACGCCCTCTGAAACTGTGGCGAATATCCTGACCCAGGCCTTTGTGGGCGGGATACTGCCCTTTCTGTCTTAATCTTATGGCAGCACAGGTTCGTCAATCAGCGCCTCCTGCCGCCTGATCTTCTGGGTGGTGCTTCTCAGGAATGGATGCTTTCTCACCACCAGCCCGGTAATCCGGCGATAGGTGGGCTCATTTTTGTTATACTGGTCCAGAAACTCCTGCAGCTTTGCGCGGATTTCCTCCTCCGTCAGTGCCTCCCGGGCTGCCACCTCCTGATCCGGATAGATTCTTGCCGTCAGCCCATTTGCCTCTCCGGTGACAATCACCTCTCCCACCAGTGCACCCAGCGCCAGCTTATTTTCGATCTCCTCCGGAGAGATATTTTCCCCGTTGGACAGAATAATCAGATTCTTTATCCGGCCATTTATATACAGAAAGCCTTCTTCATCCAGATACCCCTTATCCCCCGTATGGAGCCATCCGTCCCTCAGCGTTTCCGCCGTCTCCTCCGGCATTTTATAGTATCCCTTCATCACGCTGCTTCCCTTTACCAGTATCTCCCCCTCCTCAAAGGCGAGGCAGACGTTGGCCAGCGGCTTCCCGATGGAACCGTCCTTATGATCCTCTGGCATATTGCAGCTTATTACCGGCGAGCACTCCGACATGCCGTACCCCTCCAGCACCTCCACTCCGTACCCGGCCAGCAAAACAATATAGCAGGGATCCAGATGAGCTCCCCCGGTGAAGATAATTTTCAGATTACCGCCAAACACATTTGCCGCCAAAGCCTTCTTCGGAATGGCCGGGTCCGCAGCCGCCAGCCGTTTGCAGAGGGTTTCAATCATCATGGGAACCATCAGCATCACATCCGGCTGAAATATTCCCATATTTCTTACCATATGCAGCAGGGAATCGTTGACGCACACTGTGGCCCCCAGGGAAAATCCCTTGAGCCAGTCCATCACAAGGCAGAAGGCGTGATGGATGGGAAGAACGCTGAGCAGCACACTGCCCGGCTTTGCGCGGTAATTCACAGCCAGCACATTTTCCGCCAGGTTCCTCTGCGTCAGCATAACACCCTTGCTTTTTCCCGTGGTGCCGGAGGTAAAAATAATGGTAGCCACAGCCTCCGGTTCGGGACATAGGGCATCCTCTCCACTGTTTTCGCCAGCTTCCATCAGCCTGTCTTGTGAATCCATCCTTTCTGATGCTTTTCGCCAATCCCAAGCCCCTTCTCCATCAGAAGCTGCCGTCGGCTCCCCAAGCATCCAGACCTTCTGCAGCTTCGGACATCCTGCCAGAAGCATTTCCAGCAGCGCTGAATGCCTGGGGCTCAAAAACAATCCCTCCGAATCGGACCGATTCAGCAGATCCACCAGCTCCTTTGCCGGAAGCGCAGCGTCCAGCGGTACCGCCACAGCTCCTCCCGTGATGATTCCCAGATAGCTCTCGATCCATTCCACGCAGCTGGTACCGATCAGCGCGATATGTTTTCCCGCAAAGCCTTCCGCCAGCAGTCCCTTCCTCACCTTTGTTACCCGCTCCCACAGCTCCCGGTAGCTTCTCTCCTGAATCTCCTTCTTTTTCAGCCACTTTACAGCCTGAAGCTTGGAGAATTTCTCCATGCTTTCTTCCAATATATCCCGAATTACCATCTCTTAACACCTCCATGCCTGTCCGCTTCTCTCTGCCTATGCTTCCATCCGCTCCAGCAGCGCCAGTGCTTCCCCCAGGGTGAGCACCTGCAGCACCTCCTCTTCCTCCAGCTCCACATCAAAGGTATCCTCCAGCTCTCCCAGAAAGGACATAAAATCCAGAGAACTGAAACCCAGATCTTCCCTGAAACGCGTATTCTCCGTCATATCCTCCGGCAGAACCTTACAGTACTGCGCCACAATTTCCTTAAACTGTTCTTCTCTCGTCATCCTGATTCCTCCCTAGCTGTTTCGCCAGCTTCCTTGTCTGCTTTCCATTCCCATCCTTTTTCCCGGCTTACACCAACGCCATAATCTCCCCAATGCTCCTATCCGGTTCCGCGATTCCCTTAAAAAGGATCCGCATCATATAGTAATACAGCAGCTCCATATCATGTTCGCATAGATGCGCCGTCTGATAATGATAGGAGAAGTTCATGCCGCCCCTGGCTGTGTGGGATACCGTCAGGTACATTTTTTTCGTGGCTGCTCCGTTGGCAAACCATTTCGCGTGCTGTGCAATCCCCTGCAGATGAGGGTTATTTACCTGCACCGGCATAGGCTGATATGTGAGATAACAGCTCTCATAAGTGGTGTGCTCCGGCGTATGGTAGCGCCGTCTCATCTCCTCCCAAATCAGCTCCGGGTCATAATTGCTGTGCATATAAATGCGGTTCTGCACATTCTGAATCTCATAAGCCGCCGCCAAAAACTCCGTCTCCGGGGCAATCACGGTCCGACAGGGAAACATGATCGTCCGGCTGCCGCCGGAGGTCCACTCCTGGTGGGTGGAACGCCGGGAAATGAAATTCTCAATGGTGATATCCTCCTGCCCCTTATTCACCTTGGACAGATAGGTCCGAAGACCCAGCAGCAGCAGATTCGTCATGGAGAGCTGATGATTCATGCAGAAATCCATGAGATTTTTCGTGGGCTCCGGTTCCAGTTCATAATCCTTCACCGCTACAAACAAATTTTCCAGTTCGATGTCCGCCGCCCGCAGCGACGCTTTTCCATGCCGCTTTCTGGCCTCTTCCAGAACGGAGGGTCCCTGAATATCGGAATACAGCGGTTCTCCCAGCTCCTCCAGCTGCGCATCCCAGAACTTTTTATCCCTGGCAAAACGCTTCCCGCTGCCGGCCCGCTTCAGGTCCTTCTCCAGCACCGTCTCATAGTCCGCCAGGTCCTCCGGGTATGGGGACTGAAAACGGTAATGAGCATACAGCTGCATCAGATCGTTGATCATCACCACCAGACCGCAGGAATCAATGAGCCGGTGATCCATGTGAATGAAAAAGCCATGATATCCCTCCGGCAGCTTCACCATCGTCACATCGCACAGCGGAATATCATCCCCATCAAAGGTTTCATAGGCCCACTGCTGCATCAGGCCGTCCGCTTCCGCCATACTCATAGCGGATAAATCCTTCAGAGGGATATCCCGGGAATCGCTTTCCGCAATATACTGCCGGATCTCCCCCTTCTCATCCGGTCTGGTGAAGCGTACCCGCAGGCAGCCGTACCGTTCAAACTCTAACTGGATACATTTCTTTAAAAGGCCGAAATCCAGGGGAGCCTTCAGCGACGCCACCACGCTGACCCCGGACACCTGCTGCGTTTTATATCTGCGGATCCAGTTGTAATGCAGCTTCTGGGCCGCCGTTAATGGATAATATTTCTTCATAAGCAACCTCCTGTTCCATTCTTCCGAGACCTTAACACATTTCCCGGGCCATTTCCATCCCCCGGGCCACTTAACAAACAGTTTGCCCAAAATTGACCGGCAGCTTACAGATTCTCCCAACAGGCCAAAAGGGCCGCCGCAAAATGCGGCGACCCCTTCAACCTTCTGTTTCGTTTCTGTCATATTTCTCAAAAAACTCCATCAGCTTCCCCCGATACCGCTCCGGCTCCTCATAGGCGCTGCAAAGATGCCTGGCTTCCGGAACCAGCACCAGTTCCTTTGGTGCCTGGCACAGGCTGTAGCCATACTTTGAATTTTCCGGCGATACATAGGTATCCTTTCCGCCATGAAAAAACAGTACCGGCTTCTGATTGACCTTCATGGCCCCTGCAATGTCCGCCTCCCCCATGGAAAATCCTGCAAACAGCTGGCAAAACAGATTCACCCGGACCAGCAGAAGCCCAATCCAGTGCAGATGAAACCAGTCCGCCGCCATATCCCGCAGCTGTCTCTTCATGGAGGAAAAACCACAGTCCGCGATCAGCCCCCTGACCTCCCGGGGCAGCCGGTGTCCCGATGCCATCAGCACCGCTGCAGCTCCCATGGACTCACCGTAGAGATAGATGGGAAGCTTTTCGGGATTGCGCTCCTCAAGATAGCAGGACCAGTCCGCCACATCGTACTGCTCTCTGGCCCCGAAGGTAATAAACTCCCCCTCGCTCTCTCCGCAGCAACGCTGATCCAGAAACAGCAGATGACAGCCGTTTTCATGAAGGAACCGGGCAATCCCGGCGAAATCCCCGAAGCTGCTGCCCTTATAGCCGTGGCTTAACAGCACGATCCGTTTTGCCCCCTTTGCCGGCAGGTAACCGGCGTGCAGCATCAGCCCGTCCCGGCTTCTCATATAACAGTCCTGCATATTCTGCGCCCGGCACCAGGCCTTGCCCTCCTGGTATTCCCGCTCAAATTTGTAACTGGGATGATTCATCTTAATGTGGGTCAGCTGAAACCACCGCTTCCGGTCCGGCCTCTTCCTATAATGAACCATCAGTTCAAAGAAACGCCATCCAACCCCCATAAAAATCCCCGCTGCTGCGGCTGCCGTCCCCGCTATTTTCATCACCCTGTTTCTTCCGCTCATACTCCACACTCCTGATACCGATCTTTGATCTTTGCAAATTCATCTCCTTATTCTACCCAAATCCAGCGAAAGAATCAATCCCTGCGTCCGGTGGCGGAAGGCATCGAAAGGCTGATTAAAGCGTTAGAACACCGAAAAAAGCCGCCGCCCGGATCTCCCCGCAGCGGCAGCTTTTTTATCTTTTCGCTCTCTTACTTAAATATGAAACAGATCACTGTAGGCTTTCAGCGCTCCTTCGGTCTCATGGGCCAGCACACGTTTTGCCAGCACCTTGCCAAGCTGTACCCCCTCCTGGTCAAAGCTGTTGATATTCCACACAAATCCCTGGAACATCACCTTATTTTCAAAGTGCGCCAGAAGCGCTCCCAGAGATGCCGGCGTCAGCTGATCGCCGATGATAATGCTGGAGGGACGGCCCCCCGCAAAGTTTTTATTGCGGTTGTCATCCGATTTTCCGCAGGCGAAGGCCACGATCTGAGCCGCCACATTGGCACACAGCTTCTTCTGGCTGGTGCTGCCCTGAATCACCACATCGGTGCCGATCTGGCTGTCCTGGAAGCCGATAAACTGCAGCGGTACGATATCCGTGCCCTGATGGAGCAGCTGATAGAAGGAATGCTGTCCGTTGGTGCCCGGCTCACCGAAAATGACCGGACCGGTGGAATACGATACCGGCTCACCGAACCGGTTCACCGACTTGCCGTTGGACTCCATATCCAGCTGCTGCAGATGGGCCGGGAAACGGCTCAGAGCCTGGGAATAGGGAAGCACTGCGGTACACAAATACCCCAGCACATTGCGCTCATAAACGCCAATCAGCGCGTCCAGCATGGCTGCATTGCTTAACACATCCTTATTTCTGGCCGCCTCATCCGCCCTGGCCGCACCGTCCAGGAACTGTGCGAACACCTCCGGGCCAAAAGCCAGGGACAGCACCGCCCCGCCCACCGCGGAGGTGGAGGAATAACGTCCTCCAATATAATCATCCATAAAGAAGGCTGCCAGATAATCGTCACTCTTAGCCAGCGGGGAAGTCTCGCTGGTAACGGCCACCATGTGCCTGGAGGCATCCAGGCCCGCATTCTTCAGCGCATCCTTCACAAAGGATTCATTTGTCAGCGTCTCCAGCGTAGTACCGGACTTGGACACCAGAACAAACAGGGAATGAGCCACATCGACGGAATTCAGAACCGCCGCCGCATCATCCGGGTCCACATTGCTGATAAATTTCGCTTCCATTTTCAGGGTATTATTCCTTTTCGCCCAGTTCTCCAGCGCCAGGTACATAGCCCGGGGCCCTAAATCGCTGCCGCCGATACCGATCTGCACCACTGTGGTGAATTTTTCACCCGCCGCATTGGTAATCTGGCCTGCATGCACCTTATTGGCAAATTCCGCGATACGCTGCTGCTGCTCCACATAGAACGCCCGCTTGTCCACGCCGTCCGCCGTCACCGTATTCCCCAGCTGTCCGCGGGTCAGGTGATGAAGCACCAGACGCTTCTCACCGGTATTGATCACCTCTCCATTATAAAGGAGCTCAAATTTCTCTGCCAGCCGCGCTTCCTCTGCCAGTTTCACCAGCTTATCCAGGATCTCGTCATCCACCTGCTTCGCCGCATAGTTGTAAACCAGACCCTCCGCCATAGGAACGCTGTACTTTTCCACACGCGCCGCGCCGTTCTCGCCGGACATCACCTCCGCTAAGTTCACCGCTTTCGTCCTGGAAAGCGCCTCAAAGGAAGCCAGCGTATCCATATTATTCCAGATTGCCATAATAGAATCCTCCATATCTATCCATATTTCATAACGTCAAAAATAACATCAGATAGAGTAATTATACTATCAATCACCGCATTATTCAAGATTATGCTTCTGGCCAATTTTATTTAGTTAACTACCAGGACACAGCAGGAAGAGGCGGGCGCGCAGGGCCACAAGCATCTGGAAAATAATTCGGAGGATGCCTAGAAAATCTTAGATGGAGGCGGACGAAAATTCCGGGAGAGCTGGCAGCCCTCAAGGCTGACAGCTCAGGGGTGCTGAGCTGGGAAATCATCAGGATTTCCCGGCGAAC
>CAMNQN010000030.1 GCA_946549155.1 uncultured Lachnospiraceae bacterium
CAGGGTCGGCTCCGCGCTTTCCCTTCCTGCGTCCTGCTAATTAACAAAACACGAACCTGTAAACTCTTGTTATTTCCGGGGAAATGTTTTAAGATATGGGGAGACATTTTTTGCAGAGGAGGATAAGAATGAAAGTATATATCAGTGTGGATGTGGAGGGCCTGACAGGATCCACCTCCTGGGAATCTACGAATCTTGGAAATCTGGAGCATGGCCCGGTGGCGGAGCAGATGAAGCGGGAGGCGATGGCTGCCGCCCTGGGAGCGATTGATGCCGGGGCGGATGAGGTTTATATTAAGGATGCCCATGACAGCGGACGAAATATGGATATCACCGGATTTCCAAAACAATGTCGCTTTATCCGGGACTGGACCATGAGTCCGGATTCTATGATCGGCGGTATGGACGAAAGCTTTGACGCCCTGCTTTTTGTGGGCTATCACAGCCCTGCCGGCTTTGCCGGCAATCCCTTAAGCCATACGATGAACCGGGGGAACAATTATGTGAAATTTAACGGACAAATCTGCAGTGAATTTCTGATGCACGCCTTATACGCTGCCGAGTTGGGGGTTCCTTCCGTATTTTTAAGCGGGGATAAGGCCCTCTGCGGCCATGTCCATTCCTGGGATCCCAATATCCGCACCGTGGCGGTAAAGGAAGGGCTGGGCTGCGCCACCATCAGCATCACGCCGGAGGAGGCCTGTGAACAGATTCGTACCGGAGCCCGGGACGGTATTTTGAACCGGGCAGCCTGTCACCTTAAGGTGCCGGAAACGCTGACCATGGAAATCAGCTTTAAAGACCATGCCAAGGCCCACCGCGCCAGCTTCTATCCCGGTGTGAAGCAGACCGGCCCCTACACGGTGGAATATACGGGACATACCCTGCGGGATGTGGCCACGGCCCGGATGTTTATTGTGTAATGGAACTATGGAAGCATTGAGACGAAACAGGGAGAGACAGAAATGAAATTACAGAAGCTTATGAGCCAGGTACGAAAAGCCATCGATGAATATCAGATGATTGAGGAGGGGGACCGCATCGCGGTGGGAATATCCGGCGGGAAGGACAGCCTGACGCTGTTGTACGCTCTGGCGGGCCTGCGCAGGTTCTATCCCAGGCATTTTGAACTGGAGGCCATCACAGTGGCCTTAGGTTTTCCAGGCTTCGATCTGGAACCCATACGGGCGCTGTGCGCCCGGCTTGAGGTGCCCTACACTGTGGTGGAAACGCAGATCGGGCCGATCATTTTTGAGGACCGGAAGGAGACGAATCCCTGCTCTCTCTGCGCCAAGATGCGCAAGGGAGCTTTCAATGAGAAGGCGAAGGAGCTGGGCTGCAATAAGGCAGCCTACGCCCATCATAAGGACGATGTAATAGAAACCATGCTGCTCTCCCTGATCTACGAGGGACGTTTTTATTCCTTTTCCCCCAGAACCTATCTGGACCGCATGGACATAACGTTGATCCGTCCCATGATCTTTGTGGAGGAGGCGGATGTGATTGGATTCCAGAATAAATATGATTTGCCGGTGGCGAAAAATCCCTGTCCGGCGGACGGTTACACGAAGCGGGAGTATGCCAAAAATCTGCTTCGGCAGCTAAATCTGGAAAACCCCGGCGTGAAGGAGCGGATGTTCGCGGCCATCCTCACCGGAAACATCCAGGGATGGCCGGAGCGGGTGATTCATAAGAGAGGTGCGAAAGCATAATACTACCGGGTGTTTCGCAGCCGTTCCAGCAATTCTGAAAAATAATCCGGCAGGGGCGCACAAAATTCCATATATTCCTTTGTGGCGGGATGAATAAAGCCCAGCACCTGGGCGTGTAGTGTCTGGCCCTCCAGCCAGGGAAACGGGCACTTGCCCGGGCCGTACACGTCATCTCCCAGCAGAGGATGTCCCAGACTGCTCATATGCACGCGAATCTGGTGGGTTCGTCCGGTTTCCAGCCGGCACTCAATATAGGTGTATTTTCCGAAGCGCTCCAGCACCCGGTAATGCGTTACCGCATCCTTCCCGTTTTTGTGGTTCACTGCCATTTTTTTCCGGTCCACAGGATGGCGGCCGATGGGGGCGTTTACAACGCCTTCCTCCTCTTTGATCCTTCCATGGACGATGGCTAAATACTTTCGGGTAATCGAATGCACCTTTAACTGTTCCGCAAGAAAGTTGTGAGTGAAATCATTTTTGCACACCAGCAGGGAACCGGTGGTATTCCGGTCGATGCGGTGGACGATGCCGGGCCGCAGAACACCGTTGATTCCGGATAAATCCTCCCTGCAGTGGTACAGCAGCGCGTTCACCAGCGTGCCGCTGTAGTGGCCGGGACAGGGATGCACCACCATCCCTTTTGGCTTATTCACCACCAGAAGATCGGCATCCTCGTAAAGAATCTCCAGGGGAATATTCTCTGCCCGCACCTGCAGTTCCTCCGGTTCCGGAATTTCCAGACGGATAACATCACCGGGGATAACCTTGTAGTTCGCTTTTACCGGCTTTCCATTTACCTTTGCCTGCCCCTCCGAAATCAATTTCTGCAGAAAGGAGCGGGAACGATCCGGAAGCTGATCCGCCAAATATTTATCGATCCGGACACTTATTTCCTCCGGCTGAACCTGAAAATCCATTCGCTGCCCCTCCTCTGTGACGCATTTTCCTTCAGCTTTCGCTGCCAACACTTACTTCTTGCTCTCCTGTATTTTCTCAATAATATCGCTTACATAGTCCTGCTTTGACTTTTTCCCGGTAATCCGGTCCAGATCTTCCTCCCTGTAATAAAAAAGAATCAGCAGAAGAACCAGTACCGTGCTGACACATACATAAATGTCAGCGATATTAAAAATAGGGAAATTGATCAGGGAAAAGTAAAGAAAATCGATCACAAAATGGTGCAGGACGCGGTCTATCATATTTCCCAGGGCTCCGGCGGTAAGCGTGACGCACAGCATCCGCAGTACCAGAAAGCGGGGCTCCGCGGGCATCCGCATATAAAGCCAGACCGAGGCAATGGAAATCGCCAATGCAAACAGAATAAACACCCCCTGCATCTGATCCATCATGCCAAACGCTGCTCCCTGATTCTCCAGATAGCGCAGCTCGAAGACACCGGGAAGCAGAACCATCGGGCCGCTGTCCTTTAAACAGGAGTACGCCAGATATTTCGTCAGCTGATCCAGGGCCAGCAGAAGGACCAGCCCCACGCCGCCCCGAAAAAGAGACGCCTGCTTTTTTTCTGGCAGTTTTTTTCTCATCGTTCCATCCATCCTTTTCTATGCACTTCCTTCAGCGTCCTACCACAAATCCGCATTCATCGCGTTCACCGCCTCCAGCATCTCCTCCTCGGTGACGGTGGTGTCAATATAAGCCTTCCCTATCTTCTTTAACAGCACGAAACGAATCTGTCCGGCTGCCATCTTTTTATCATGCTTTGTCGTCTCCACGATGGCCTGGGAGGAAATCCCGTCGAAGGAGATAGGCAGTCCAAAGCCCACATTCATATCTCGGATCTCATAAAACTCATCCTCCGTCAGATAGCCCCGCTTCCAGGAAATGTAGGCGGCAGCCACACAGCCCAGCGCCACGCACTGTCCGTGGAGAAGCTGAAAATCCTTTAATTTTTCTATCGCATGGCCGATGGTGTGACCAAAATTCAGAAGCGCCCGTTCTCCCCTTTCCGTAGGGTCGTTCTCCACCACCTGACGCTTGATCCTGCAGCTCTCCTCGATCATATGAAACAGGGTATCCATATCCCGTTCCTGAATATCCCACATATGCTCAATGGTCCACTCATAATAGGAAGCATCCCGAATCAGCCCGTGCTTTAAAATCTCGCCCATACCACAGGCAAACTGCTCCTGGGAGAGGGAATGCAGACAGCCGATATTCATGTAAACCAGGGAGGGCTGATGGAAAGCTCCCACCATATTTTTATACTGGTCAAAATCCACCCCGGTTTTTCCACCGATACTGCTGTCCACCTGTGCCAGCAGCGTGGTGGGGATCTGCACGAAACGGATTCCCCTTAAGTAGGTAGCCGCGGCGTAGCCGGTCATATCGCCGGTAACTCCGCCTCCCAGGGCAATCAGCAGATCCTGACGGTCCAGCTTGTGGAGAATCAGATGCTCGTAAAGCTTTTTGATCTCATCCAGATTTTTGTGTTTTTCCCCGGCCGGAATCACGTAAGTGGAAATCTCCTGACAGCAGGGGGCCAGCAGCAGCTCCACCTCTTTGCCGTACAGTCCGGCCACGTTGCTGTCTGTCACGATACAAAGCTTTCTGTTCGCAATGTCCAGCTCCCGGATTCGCTCCGGAAGCTGTGCAAATGATTCTGCCAGATAAATATTGTAGGCGAAGGCACCGTCCTTCTTCACAGGAAGACACCTTTCCATCGCTTTCTTGTCACTCATACTATGTTCTCCTTTTTTCCATACTCTAACCGTATACCACAAGATATCTATACATATTTCTCGATCTTCACAAGATTTCGTCCTTTTTTTGTGGCTGTCACCACACCGCAGTACCGGAACCGTCCATAGCCCCGAACCGATATCATGTCCCCCTCCTTTAGATGATACCCATTGCTTGTGGTCATCCGTCCGTTCACAAAGGTTTTGCCTCCCTCAATCAGTCCTGTCAAACCGCTGCGGGAGCTGCCGAAGGCCAAGGACAGAAGGGCATCCAGACGGACGGAAGCCACCGTGCCGATGATCTCCTGTAATTTGGGCTCGTAATGAAGCTCCTCCAAATCACAAAGCCGGCAGTTCACCGTGGTATGCTTTACCCGTGTCAGTTCCCCGCACAGGTAGTCTGCGATCTTATCCTGGCAGAACAGGAAGGCCCCCTCCTCCTGAAGCACGATATCTCCGATCTTGCACCGGTCTATTCCCAAATTCATCAGAGATCCCAGATAATCCCGGTGGCTGAGCGCGTCAGAAAACTTCCGGTTTAGCGGAGTGATGCGGATACAGGCAATCGGATAAGGCGGACGCTGATCTCCCCATACAGTTAAAAGAGCATCAGGAATGAAGGCAATCATCTGACGCTCTGCACACGCATAACCTCCAAAGCCGCGGCTCTCCAGGAAAGAGAGCTGCTTAAGGGTGTCATGGTAAATATTCTGTTCGTTTAAATTTAAAAAATCGGTATAGGTAATGATTCCCCGATTCCAGGCCGTGTCCGCCAGATCAAGCAGCCTGCGCTGAAATAATTCTTCTTCTCTGGTCATATCGCTCAAAATTTCTTCTCAAAGGAAGGGACATCAAATGCTCCCGTCAGAATTTCCTGAAAATCTCCGGAAATATCCACAGAAGCCGGCGTGATAATGAAAATATAGTTGCTGATCTTCTGTAAATTTCCATCAATAGCATAGCAGGAGCCGGAAGCAAAATCAATAATGCGCTGCGCTACCTCCAGATCCAATCCCTCCATGTTCAGCACCACGGTACAGTTCGCCAGCAGCGTCTCTGTAATCTCCCGGGCATCCTCCATCGTGTGGGGCTTGATCACGCAAACCTCCATTCCCGGACTGGACACCTTTCTGGGACGGATGGGAGAAATTTTGGAAGAAGATTTCGTCGCCTTGGCTGCAGACGGTGCCTGCTTCGTCCTGGAGGCCGCCTTTGGCTCGCTGGCTGCCGCGGATTCGTCGAAGTCGTCAAACAGCTCTTCCTCATCCCGGCTCTTTATGAGTCTCCGTCTGGGACGGGGCTCCTCGTAATCGTCCACCTCTTCATCCAGGTAGTCCTCATCATCGAAACCGTCATCGTCATCGTTCAGCTTCATTGCATTCAAAAATTTATCTAAAACACTCATGCTAACTCTCCTTATTTCCGTATTTCTGTTTCAGCGCCGGCACAGTCAGATACTGTAATCGCGTTCGCCAAAAATACCGGTACCAACCCGGACCATGGTGGCTCCTTCCTCCACCGCCACTTCATAGTCGCCGGTCATTCCCATGCTCAAATGGCACATATCAACATTATCAATGTTTTTTTCCCGTATGTCAACAAGTAATTTCCTTAAATTTTGAAAATGAATCCGGTTTTCTTCGGGAATTTTTGTAAAAGGAGCGATTGTCATCAATCCTTTTACCCGGATATTAGGCAAAACAGACAATTCCCGGACAAACTCCAGGGCATCCTCCGGCATAATACCAAATTTTGACTCCTCTTTGGCCATATTTACCTCTGCCAATACCGGCATGATAATGCCATGCTTCCCGGCCTCCTTATCGATTCCCTGAGCCAGCCGCAGAGAATCCACAGAGTGAATCAGACAGGCTTTGTCAATGATGTACTTGATTTTGTTTGTCTGAAGATGGCCAATCATATGCCAGCGCAGCTCCTTTGGCAGCACTTCATATTTATCTTTCAGCTCCTGGGGCTTATTCTCCCCGAAATCCGTCTGCTCTCCCAAAAGCTCCCGGATCATTTCTACTGGTTTTGTCTTACTGACGGCAATCAGCGTCACATCCTCCGGGTTCCGTCCGCTCCGCTCACAGGCTTTTCGGATGCGGTTCCGCACTTCATGCAGATTTTCAACCAACATTCGGCTCACTCTCCTTCTATCATTATTCTAATACACAATATCGTCCACATCCACCGCGGAAGCATCCAGAACAATGTGATCGTGAGCGTCAAGACCGTAGGTATTGTTGGACTCCACAATGCAAAATTCCTCATTCTCGTCCACGATGGTAACCTCCCGGAACACCGCGTATCCTTTATTAATATTGTAGACACCCTGGATGGTTTCCACATTTCCCGCCTGAATCTGGTACTTTTTCGTGGTATCAATCATCTGGATGTAATCTCCCTCCCGGAACAGATTCGTGCTCACCAGATAATAGCCGTCCTCCTTGGCGTAAACCGTGGCCGTCACATAGCGTACCGAGGAGGAGCCGTCCTTGTTAAAGTTCTCCCGCAGCAGCGTGATTTCTTTCTCGGTATCCTTGTTTTCGATCACGTACTCTTCCGGGATCTTGTAGAAGGTTTTCTCCGCAATGGCGGAGGTGGGAATCTTCAATCCCTTTTTCCGGTCCAGCAATAGCTCGATCTCTAAATAGCGGTCAGCCACATAACGCACCAGAGAATTATTCAGGGAAATCCTTCCGAAATACTCCCCGTCGATCTGGACAATGGAAAATCCGGCGGAAAAGGTGCTGTTATCCTTCAGAAACCGGAAACGGATGGTACTGCGGCTCTCCAGCTCCGTGGCCAGTGCGGAATCCAATGGGAAGTACAGCGCCCAATTTTCGCTGGTAACCAGCTTGTACAGCGCATCTCCCGCCTTCACCTTATCGTTAAACCGCAGGTTCGTTTTCTGATAGCTGTTCTCATAAAACAAATCCGGGGTCAGGTCCTCCTCCGTCAAAGACTCCAGCCCGTCCACCCCATAAATTACAAAACCGGACACCGGGGCATTGCACTGATTTAAGAGCCCCGCCCCGCTGCTGCCGGTCTGGGTTCTCTGCAGCAGGTAGCTCTCCAGATCCATCTTAAACTCATAGACGCTCTGGTAAAAGCTGTCATTAAAGCTGATGGTAAATGCGTTCATAATATCCCGCAGATCTTTCAAATCCTCCGGGGTCAGCTCAGCGCTGCTGCCGTCGGACCCGGAAACGGCGTAATCGCCGATGGAACACACGGTGGTACCGGCGCTGGCCTTTGCGCCTTCTCTGGCGTAGTAGGTTATATTTCCAGAATAGTCAGCAGTGACGATCTGCTCTGTTTTCAGCGCCAGAGCCCGATAGCGGTAATTTCCGGAAATAGATCCCGCCGTCACCTCGTAGGATGTCACATGATCTGCCGTGACATAAAGAAAAATACAGATGACCATATAAATAAAAATGATACCGAAAAGAATCGTACCGATATTTATCGCAGAATAACGTCTGTATTTTGTTATTTTACTGTTTTTTTTATTGCCAGCCAAACCTCCGGCCTCCTCTCTTTGCTATTTTATCACGGGATGGAGGTTATCTCAACCATTGTTTTGCATAAAAAAACCAGAAGTGGCTACAATAAAATTGACGGATACAACCAGGAAAAAAAACTGTAAATAGGAGGAAAAACTATGAATTCCAAATTTTTTGATTACGCTTCCCTGACACTGGTTATTATCGGGGCCATCAACTGGGGCCTCATCGGGTTCTTTAAATTTGACCTGGTAAATTTTCTGTTCGGCAACCTGTCCTGGCTCTCCCGGGTCATCTACGCCCTTGTGGGACTGGCCGGATTGTATCTGCTGAGCCTCTACGGCCGCATCGGCTGCATGTGCTCCACTCACACGGAGTAATCCTGCAAATAGAAAATCCGGAGAGGCAAAAGCAAAATGCTCTCCGGATTTTTATTACTTTATGTAATTATTCCTTATAATTCTGCAATAATACTATCTTTCATAGATTCCGGCAGCTGCTCTTTCGTCAGAGAGATGCTAATGATGAAATTCACGCCAAACTGCTGGCTGATCTTGGTAAGCTTGTCCAGAACCGCGGAAACATCCGCTCCCTCCAGATGTGCGATCTTTAAAAAGCTGTCCAGATACATCTGCTCCAGGTCATGATCCTGGGAAATAATACCGCAAATGAAGCCAAGGAACTCATCACTGTTGGACACCGGGAAACCGGTAACGTCAATCAGGCGGACTTTATTGTTTAATTCATACATATGCTGTGTACTTTTATCCAGATATACGATATTTCCATTTACATTTTTTATTTCTGTATTCGCCTTATCCAATAAAACCTTTGTCTTGCCCTTGCCCTTTTCCCCTATGATTAACTGTATCATTGTAATCTCCTCCTTTGAAATTCGGATAAAATATTATAGAATAATTATAGACTATTTATTCGTAAAATACAACACTTAATTCTCAATCAAAGATAATATCTGATTCATTTCCGCGTACAGCTCCTCCTTCGTTCCAGCGTGAAGAATGACGGACAGATAGGGATTGCCGTACAGATCCTTGGAAAGCAGCGTAAGGCAGGCTCCCGCATCCTCAGTGGTACCGGTTTTTCCGCCGTAAATAATCACATTATCCGGAGCAGAGGCTTCACCGGTGAAATAGTGGTTCGTGTTTTCCCAGGTCACCGCCACGGCAGAGCCATCCTCCCTTGTATATTCCGCGTAATAATTTTTCCGATTAATCATATCCATGAACAGGTCATACTTCATGGCCTCCCGAAACATCAGGTACAGATCGTAGGCTGTCGTGTAATGCTCCGGATCCGTCAGGCCGTGAGGATTGGCAAAGTGAGTTCCGGTAGCTCCAAGAGCCAAAGCCTCCTCATTCATCATCGCCACAAACTGATCCACGGAACCGCCCACATGCTCCGCAATGGTCATGGCCGCGTCATTACCGGAGGCAATCATCAGACCGTAAAGGAGCTGCTTTAAGGAAAGCCGGTCTCCCACCTTGATGTCGCATACGGAGGAACCGTACTCAATGTCCAGCGCCGTTTCCGTAACCGTCACCATATCCTCCGGATTTCCATACTTTAACGCCACTAAAATCGTCATAATCTTTGTCAGGCTGGCAGGGGAACGGTGGGTAAAGATATCCTTCGCGTACCTCACCTCACCGGCTGTCAGATCGAACAGGGCGCCTTCGTAAGCGCCAATGGTCAGAGCCTGGCCGTTTACATCCCCGTCGGTGACACAAAGATCGGCAGCGAAGCTCTGGGCTGTACCGGAGGCTGCGGCCCCTGTCTGGATACCGTAGACCCGGTCATTTTTGCAGAAGGTGCGGGATAAGTCATAATCGTGGGAACGAACCACAAAATAGTAGACCAGATAGCTCATCAGGACCGTGATAAGCAGCAGCAGGGCCATTGCCAGAAACAGCTTTCGCTGTTTTTTGTTCTCCTGCGCTTCCATGGCTGTGATTCTGGCCCACTCCCGCTCCGTATAATAGGGAGCGTTGGTTTTATTTATACATTTCACGCCACTCAAGATCTCCTCGTTCTAATGATTTCAGCAGAATTTCCGCGGAAGCTATATTGGTTGCCAGCGGAATATTATGGATATCGCACATGCGGATTACCTTGGTAATATCCGGTTCCGTAGGCTTGGGCGACTCGGAATCACGGAAAAACAGCACCAGATCCAGCTGATTCTGTTCGATCATCGCCCCCATCTGCTGTTCGCCGCCCACATGGCCTGCCAGAAATTTGTGTACCGGCAGCCCGGTCGCTTCCTCGATAAGCCGTCCCGTGGTACCTGTGGCGTAAAGCTCGTTTTTCACCAGAATCCCCCGATAGGCAATACAGCAGTTCTGCATTAATTTTTTCTTTGCGTCGTGGGCAATCAATCCAATATTCATAAGAAAATCCCTCCTAATATTTTCGGGTCTGCAGCCCGATGTTTAATACAATCCCAATCCCAATACAAAAGCTGATCAAGGATGTCATTCCATAGCTCACAAAAGGAAGCGTGATACCGGTATTTGGCATCAGCCCGGTGGCCACGCAGATGTTCAGAAAGCTCTGGAACAAAATCAGCGATGCTAAGCCGCAGCAAATCAAAGTGCCGGCCAAATCCTTCGCCCTTCGCCCGATGCGGACGCACTCCACAGCGATCAGCAGCTCCAGAAGCACGATCAGGCAGCAGCCTAAGAAACCCAGCTCCTCCCCCGCCACAGCAAAGATAAAGTCCGTCTGAGGCTCAGAGATGAAATTTCCGTTCTTTACGGAGGAGACCATGTTGTTGTTCAGGCCCTTGCCATAAAGCTGTCCGGATCCAATGGCAATGATGGAGTTCGTCTGCTGGTAAGCCGTGTCCGCATACTCGCTGGGTTTTAGCCAGGCCAGAATACGCTTCAGCTGATAACTCTGAATCAGTGTCTGTCCGGGACGAAGAATGATGCTGATTAAAATAACCGTCACCGGAATCGTCACCAGAAGTATCCCCCCGATAATCTTGTAACTGAGCCCGGCCACGAATATTATAACACAAAATGTCAGCGCTGTAACAATAGAAGTTGATAAATCCGGCTCTTTATAAATTAAAAAAAGCGGGATGCCCAGCAAAACCAGGGAAAACAAAATAATTTTTAAGGTATTCAGGTTTTCCTCATGCCTGGAAAAAAATCTGGCAAAAAAGAGGATCAGAATTATTTTCATCACATCGGAGGGCTGAAACTGAAACCCGACGTTAATCCAGCGGGTGGCGCCGTTTACGTTTACCCCCACCAGCAGTACTGCCGTCAGCAGTCCGACGCCCCCCAGATAGTATAACCAGTAAAAGTTCAGAAGCCAGGTATAGTCCACAAAGGATAATATCACCATGCAGACCAACCCAACGGCCAGACCAATGATCTGTTTTAACTGGGAGGATTCCTGAGCGCTGCCAATCACCATGATTCCTAAGACGGCCAGCGCCGTTACCCAGATAATCAGGCTGAATCTATAATCCCTTAATTTGTATTGTCTTAACATATGGCTCCCCTTGTTGTATCTTCTGCGTAAATTTAAGCTGTATCTCTTCGGTTTCGTCAATGTTCATATATCTGGAAAGTATCTGTAAAATCTCCTGCTGCATGGAAATTAGTTTTTCCGTGCTGCACTCCAGGAAATCCGATGCCAGTGCCTGCTCCAGCCGCAGCTTTGCGATATGGCCGGAGGTCATTTGTCTTGAAACGTGATATCTTTCCATGCTCATTCCCTCAGGCTTTCTTTTTTATAAACGCAGACAGGCGGCTGCGGAGGGACAATGGCTTGTACAGATTCAGCAGCGGCACCTTCTCTCCCGTCAGGCGGCGGCAGATATTCATATAAGCCTGCCCTGTCAGGGAATCCGTTCCCACCACCGGCTCCCCATGGTTGGAGGCAATCACAATCGCCTCCTCATCGGGAAGCACCCCGATCAGGCTGGCGGACAGGATATCCGTCACATCCTCCACCGACATCATATCGCCCCTCTTTACCATATCCGGCCGGATGCGGTTGATGATCAGGTCGATTTTGCGGAGACCATCGGACTCCAGCAGGCCGATGATCCGGTCTGCGTCCCGGATGGCCGATACCTCCGGCGTGGTGATCACCAGCGCCCGGTCCGCGGCGGCGCAGGCGTTGCGAAACCCCTGTTCAATCCCTGCGGGACTGTCCAGGATAATGTAATCAAAAATAGGCTTTAAATCATCCACCAGCTTGCGCATCTGCTCCTGGGAGACACAGGACTTGTCCCTGGTCTGGGCCGCCGGAAGCAGATACAGGCCGGGATAATGCTTGTCCTTAATCAGCGCCTGCCGGATACGGCAGTTTCCTTCCGTCACATCCACCAGATTGTACACGATCCGGTTTTCCAGTCCCATAACTACGTCCAGATTCCGAAGGCCGATATCCGTATCAATCAGCACCACCTTCTTGTCCATTCTGGCAAGGCCGGTGCCGATATTGGCTGTGGAGGTGGTTTTCCCCACACCGCCCTTTCCGGATGTAACCACAATCACTTCACTCATGAAAAAAGCTCCTCCTTCAAACTATGATTTGTCGGAACTCCCCGCCGTCTCATCTGTATGAGGTTTTTCTGAAACGCCCTCCGATAGTTCTTCCGCCTTTTCTTCCAGCATGTCTGCGAAAAACTTTCCGTTTAAGGGCTCCAGCTTCAGATGACCCTCCCGGATAGTTATGATTTTCGGATCAATGGCGTATTCTCCTGTGTCGTTTTTTTTTGTGATGGCGCTGCGGGCTGTCTTGTCCGCAATCCGTACCTGGTTGGGCTTCATAATCAGCCCGGCCGCGAAACAGTCCCGGTTCCCGGAAGCGCCTGCATAGACATTTCCCATGCAGCAGCCCAGAACCACAATATTTCCCCGGGAAATCACCTGTGCGCCGGGATTCACATCCCCAAGGATCACCACACTCTTCTCTGCTTCCAGCACCTGGCCGGAGCGCAGCGTCCCCCGGTAAAACTGGCCGTCGCTCTGTTCGTCCGCCTGGGTGGAGCGCACGATGGCTTCTTTATAATACTCTTCGGCCTCCGGCTGCTCATCCACCAGACAGAGAATATTCAGGCTGGAATTTTCCGTGATGGCACAAATCAGCCTGCGCTCCTGCTCCCTGGTCAGCACTCTCCCCCGGAAGGTCAGCGCCATTTTTGCGTTTTTGAAAAATTTGGCGGCGTCCCTAAATTTCTGTCCCACGTCCGAAAGAAGCTCTTCAAAGGGAAGATCCGGGTCCAGAATCAGGATCAGGCCGTAAGTATTGCTTTTGATGATAACGGAATTGCGCTTCATAGCCTTCTCCTCTCAAATCGTTAGTCGTTGCTGACATTACCGGAGGTTACCTGGTTGGCATGTCCGGTTATCAGATTATTCTCCTGGTCATGATCAAAATAATAGGTGATCATATCCCTGGCCAGTGCCGCTGCGTTGGCGGAGGAATAGCCGTTGGCGATACGCACGGCCACGCACATCTCCGGATCGTCGTAGGGCGCATAGCCGATAAACAGCGCATGGTTGGGCCGGTCCGCAGACTCCTGGGCCGTACCGGTTTTGCCTGCCACCGCTTCCCCGGTATAATTCGCGAAGGCGCTGTGTTTCTGTACCACAGAACGCATACCGGTATGGATGGCGTTCCACAGCTCCGCTGGCAGCTCCAGCGTATTGTAGACCTGCGGCTCGTTCTTGTCAATGACGTTTCCATTGGAATCCGTCACCCTGTCGATCAGCGTCAGGTCATAGCAGGTGCCGCTGTTGGCCAGGGTGGTCACATAGCGGGCAATCTGCGTCAGGGTGTAGGCGTTATCACTCTGGCCCATGGAAGCACGCACCGGGTCGCTGGTGGCGATATGAGGCGCTGTCTCCGGCACCTCCACGCCGGACTTGGCGTCAAAGCCGAACATGGCCGCGTACTTGGCCAGCGTGTTCATACCGGTGGCATCCTCGTAGGTGCCGTTCACCATGCTGAGCCGGTAGCCGATGGTATTGAAATAATAGTTGCAGGAATCCCGGATGGCGGTGGTCAGCGTCTCATAGCCGTGGTATCCGCCCACATTGGGGATATGAATCCAGCAGTTGATGGGACGGCCGTCATCCAGCTCATTAAATTGTCCCGTACAGTTGATGCCCTCATCGATTCCCACCTGGTACTCCATGACGCCGGCGGTGGCCGCCACCATCTTAAAGGTGGAGCCGGGGGCCAGTACCTCCTGGGTAGCCCGGCTGTAGAAGGGGGAAGACAGGTCGATGGACAGCTTATAGTAATAGTCGGAATCCATCTCGTTTACCAGCTTATTATTGTCGTAGCCAGGATAGGTAACACAGGCTCTCACATCCCCGGTGTCCGGATCCGTGATTACGATGGCGCCGGAACAGGGCCGCAGGGCCAGCTGGGCCGGGGTGATCTCCAGATTGTAAATCTTATCCCGGATAAAGTCGTAGGCGCTCAGCTCCCCAGAGGAGAGCCGGTTGTAGGTGTCCGTATCCATCTCCAGAATACCCTGGTCATAAAGCAGCAGGCATACCTCCTTGCCGGAGAGGCTCTCCTCAATCAGCATGTAGCGAAATACACTCTTACAGAAGTTCGTATCCCCCGAGAGATATTCCGCGATATAATCCGCCAGCGTGGTGTAAATCTCATTGGAGTCCATGTAGGCCGTATTCTCCACCACGCCATTGATATCGATCCAGTTTTTGGAGATGGCGTAGGTGAGAAATTCCTGCAGGCTGATGCTCTCGTCCACGCTCCAGGCCTGCCAGGTGAGGTCTGTCTCGTCGATGGCGTCGGAATTTAAAATGTGGGTCTCCACCAGCATATTGTTCACGATGTAGGACTGGTAGGCCTTCATCTCCTCCGTCAGGTCACTGTAAACGGTGGGGGTGGCGGTGGTCAGCTGGTTCTTAATCTCCGAGAAGATGGAGGCCGCCTTCGTCAGAAAGGCCTGATACACCTTCTGTTCGTTGGCGGAGGCGTCAGGGACGGATAAGTGCTCCACATCCAGCACGTTGTTCTCAAACAGGGCGAAGTAAACATCATAAACCGGAATAAATACATCATCCGCAGACTGCAGGTACTCATAGTTGATACTGGTGGTATCCATGGTGTTGGAGTAGACAATACCCGCTATGTACTGCTCCAGAAGATTGTAGGCCGCCTTCTGAAGGTCACTGTCCAGCGTCAGATACAGGGAATTGCCTGCCTGGGGCTCCACCCGGGATTCCACGCTCAGCGTCCGCCCCATGTTGTCTACATAGAGGGTTTCCAGTCCCTTATCTCCCTGGAGAGAGGTCTCCATCACCTGCTCCAGGCCCACTTTCCCCACAATATCCGTGGAAGTATAGGTTTCGTTCTCCTCCTTAAGCTCTGAAAGCTCCTCCGCGGAGACCTGGCCCGTGTAGCCGATGATGGGAGCGAAATATTCCGCGTCGTTATAGACACGCAGATAATCCTCCACCACATCGATGCCGGTAAGGCTGGCCGCATTTTCCATCAGCTGGGATACGGTCTTCTCACAGACATCCTTGGCAATGACGACGGAATTGTACCGCTGATAGCTGTTGGCTGCCAGCTGGCTGCGCAGATAGACAAGCTGCAGCGTCTCCTTCTGAGTGTAGCTTTCCGGAATACCGTACTCCTCCCGCTCCTGGGCGGTGGTTTTCTCATCCACAATTCCGTAATACCTGGTGCTGCTTAACAGCTCCACCAGCTCCGGGGCGGAAATATTTTTCTCCTCCTCCGTCAGAGCCTTCTCCTTCTCCCCCTCTGAGGGAGCGTCGATATAGAGCTTTCCGAACACGTCCGCTTTGAAACGGCTCAGGGTAAAACCGGTGCAGTTGTAGGCGTAGGTGCCGTCCTCCTGCAGCTCAATCTTAAAATCGTCCACAATGGAATCCCCATGGCCCTCAATAATCCGGATGGCATTGTAGAGGATGCTGTTTAAGGTCAGATTCCGCAGATGGGTCGTCTCATAGGAGCCGATGTCCTCCAGGGTTACGTTATAGGACAGGCGGTTGTAGGCCAGCAGCTTGCCGTTGCAGTCGTAGATTTCTCCCCGGGTGCTGTTCAATACCCGTTCTTTTTTGATGGACATGGCGAAATCATTCAGATAGGTTTCCCCGTTAATGATCTGCAGATCAAACAGGCGGTAGATCAGAATGGACGCCAGCAGCACAAAAACGATCAGCAGTACGACGATTCTGGAAGCTGTTCCCCTTGATATGGAATTTTTTTCATGTTTAAACAAGGCTGTCAATACTCCTTTTGTCTGTCTTGGTTAATTTCTTGTTTACAAAGTAGAAAAAACGGTAGGTTACAAAGGTGAGAATCAGCGTATACAGCATCTCCGGGATGATAATGCGTCCCAGGTAAAAGAAAAAGTTGATTCTCCCCCGAATCAGAAAGGTACAAAAATACTGGCAGAAACCGAAAAGCAGATCCGCCGCAGAAATCAGCAGCAGCGGAGTTTTAATATCATCATCATAGAAAATGCGGTAAAAATATCCTGCCAGATATCCGATCCACATATAAATCAGGGCGTAAAAGCCCAGAACGCTTTCGAAAAACAAATCACAGCACAGCCCGCAGAAAAATCCGGTAATCAGTCCGCTCTTCCGGCCCCGCATCAGGCCGAAGGAAACGGTGAGAATCAGCAAGAGGTTTGGACGGATGGATGCAATTTCGATAAACGCAAACGCGGTGCACTGTAAAAGCGCGGATACAAGAATCAGGATCGTCATGGTTATCTTTCTCTTCATAGCGCTATTCCTCTTCCGCCGGAGCTTCCGTCTCCTGGGGCTCTTCCCCGGAATTGCTCAGGTCATTGATTACCTGAGCATCGGAGGCATCCTCCGGGCTGGCCACATAATCCTTCAGTTTCAGAATCACCAGCACCTCCTGTAAATGCTTGAAATCCACCACAGGAGTGATCTGGCCGGATTTCGTCAGATTGTTGGCATCGTTATTTAACTCACAGATATATCCGATTAATATGCCCGGAAGGTATTTTTCGCTGATGTTGGAGGTCACCACCTTGTCGCCCACGTTCACCTTATTGTTCTGGTCCTGAAGCTTTACCAGGCTTAAGGTGCCCTCGTCGATAAGCTGCAGATTCCCGGCGATGATACAGGTATCCGAGGTGTTGGAGACCATGGCGCTGACGTTGCTGTTGTCGTCGATGATGGAGCGCACGGTGGCCCAGTTCGTTCCCACCTCCGTGACAATCCCCACCAGCCCGGCCCCTGCGATGACGTTGGCATCCACCTGGATACCGTCCGCGCTGCCCTTGTCGATGGTGAAGCTGTTAAACCAGTTTCCGCTGTCCTTGGAGATCACCCGTGCTCCCACCTTGTCATAATCCGGATACTGCTCCCCCAGATCATAAAGCTCCCGCAGCCTGGTCAGCTCCTCCTTATCCAGCACCAGCTGGCTGTTCTCCGCTGTCAGGATGTCCACCTTCTCCTTCAGCTGCGCGTTCTCCTCCCGCAGGGCCGCCGCGTCGGAGAGATTGGAGGTGAAGCCGGAAACCCAGTTTCCCAGGCTGTTAATGCCCTTCTGCACCGGTGTGATTATCATTCCGGTCACCTGCCGCAGAGGGCTGGTCATAGAATCGTTTAAAAAAGAGAGGACAATCAGAGCGATGCAAAGGATACTTAGGACCGCCAGCAAAAATTTATTCGATGATTTTTCGTTACCTTTTCTTTTCATAGAAAGCCTGCCTTTATTTTCTAAATTTTAGGATAGCGGGTGACCGCCTTCAGCTCTTTGTTGTTTAAAATCTCCACCAGTCCCCGCACGGTACTGTTTTTCGGATCCTGGATATGGTAGATGGGCAGTCCGATCTCCTTCTGAATATAAATGGGCAGATTCAGAAGCATAGAGACGCCGCCTGTCAGGAAAATCCCTTCTCCCGCAATATCCTTCATAATCTGGGGCGGAACCCGTCCGTACACAGATTTCATGTTCTGGACGATAAAATCAATGGTATCAATGATCGCCACACTGACTGCCAGGGATGGAATCATATCGGATTTTGGAAGCCCGGACAGCGTGTGGATACCAAACACCTTCTGCTCCAGGCGGGGTCCATTGATCATAAACGCCAGATTATTTTTCAGCCGTTCCGCTGTCCGCTGTCCGATATTGATGTTAAATTTTCTGCGGATCATGGTGGCAATATCTTCATCCAGCTTTTTTCCGCCCACCTTCAGGGTCTGGCCCAGAATCACGTTTCCGCCGGAAATCACGGATATCTCCGTGGTGTCCGCGCCGATATTCACAATCATATGGCCCTGGGGAGAAAGCACCGGAAGCCCGATGCTCACCGCATCCGCGATGCCCTTATCCACCAGACGGATTTTGCTGGCGCCGATACCGCCGCTTAACACGTTAAAGAAGGCCCGCTGCTCCACCGGAGTCAGATTACTGGGGGCCGCCATGCAGATGTCAGAACTGGCCTGCGCAAGAGAGGTGAATTGTTTTAAGGTATAGGACAATACCAGTTCCATATTAGTGGCGCTGGCAATCACACCGTTCACCATGGGGCAGGAAACCTCCACGTTGACCGGATTTTTTTCATACATCTCATAAGCGGCGTCACCGATGGCGATGACCTGGGTTTTGTCACGGATGGCAATCATATTTTTGCTGTCCATGAATTTTTTCCCGTGCTTATCCCGTATTTTTATCGTGTCGGTGCCCAAATCCACACCGCATACATTGTGAAATAACATAAGCTTCCCCTTAAACGTGTCAGACCAGGTGCTCCTTCCGGAAGCTGACGGCCTGATGATCCCCTATAATAATATGATCCAGCAGCTCGATCCCTAAAAGCTCGCCGCTCTCCCTCACTCTTCTGGTCAGAACCAGATCCTCCTGGCTGGGCTGCGGATTTCCGCTGGGATGATTGTGAAGAATAATAACAGAAACCGCATGATAACGCAGGGCGCACAGAAAGATCTCTCTGGGTGAAATCAGCGTGGCATTCACCGTGCCCTGGGAAATCACCTCTTCCCCAAGAAGCTTTCCCTTGCTGTTTAACATGATTAAAAGCAGTTTTTCCTGTTCCTCATGACGGAAATCCTCCATATAATAATCCGCCACCGTGTCCGGATCCGTAAAGACGAGACTGCGGCCGGCCTGCTGCTTGGCCATGCGCCGGGACAGCTCCGCGATACATTTTAGCTGGATGGCCTTCACCTTCCCGATCCCCTTAATCTTGGTTAATTCGGCCAGCGATATATGATAGATTCCCAGCAGTCCCTCCTGTCCAGCCAGCGATATTTTTTTTCTGGACAGGTCAAGTGCAGGTTCCCCTCTCGAACCTGTCCTCAAAATAATCGACAGAAGCTCCGCGTCTGTCAGACTGCCGGCCCCTGAAGACCAGCATTTCTCGTAAGGCATCTCCTGGAGGGGGAGATTCTTCATCGTAGCAGTTTGTCTTTCGCTCAAATGAAACTTACCTTAACACTCTCTTTCCTTAGCTTCTTTCCCTTATCCCATTATTATTTCATCATTTCTATAGAAAGTCAATCCCTTTTTAACGTAAGCCATAATACCTTCCTGCGATGGCCTCAGCTACCCGGATCCCATCCATGGCGGCCGAGGTGATTCCTCCGGCGTATCCGGCCCCCTCCCCGCAGGGATAAATGCCGGGATGATTGGATTCACAGGCCTCATTCCGCAGAATCCGCACCGGGGAGGAGGTTCGGCTTTCCACCCCGGACAGAAGGACATCCCCCTGGGAAAAGCCGGGAATTTGGCGCTCAAAGGCCAGGATTCCCTCCTCAATAGAGGCGCTGATGGGCTCGGGGAAGATAGAACGCACATTGGCAAGGGCGTACGCGCCCTTCATTTCCGGATGGATTTTGCCAAGTTCCTTTGTGGGGCGTCCTGCCTGATAATCTTCAAAGCGCTGCAGGGGGATTTTTCCCTGGCCTGCCCGGTAGGCGTTTCGCTCCAGCCTTTGCTGAAAGGCCAGGCCGTCCAGCGGCCCTTTTCCGCCGAAATCCTCCGGGGAGACGGTGACCACGATGGCGCTGTTGGCATTGCGGCTGTCCCTGGCATGGTAGCTCATGCCGTTTACCGCCAGCATTTCCGGCTCAGAGGAAGCATTCACCACATAGCCGCCGGGACACATACAGAAGGAGTAGACGCCCCGGCCGTCCGCCAGCTTATGGGTCAGCTTGTAGGGAGCGGGCGGCATCGGATAGGGGCAGTTTTCTCCGTACATGGCCTGATTCACCATCGATTGGGGATGCTCCACCCGCACCCCCACAGCGAAGGCTTTGGGCTGCAGCTCAAACCGGCGCTGAAACAGCATCCGGAAGGTGTCACGGGAGCTGTGGCCAATGGCTAGGATGAGAAGCTGCGTTTTCAAAGTCTCTGCGAAATTTCCTTCCCTGTGCTCCAAACGCAGGCTGTAGCGTCCATTTTCCAGCGGTTCAATATCGGAAAGGCGGGTAGTAAACCGCACCTGGCCGCCCAGAGAGAGAATCTCCTCCCGGATATTCTTTACCACCTGCATCAGCACATCGGTGCCGATGTGGGGTTTCGCACTGTAGAGAATGTCCGGATTGGCTCCGGCCCGGATAAAATTTTTCAGCACAAAGCGAATCCGGCCCTGGGAATCCTTCACCATGGTGTTTAACTTCCCGTCAGAAAAGGTGCCTGCGCCGCCCTCGCCGAACTGTACGTTGGATTCCGGATTCAGGGTTCCGGTGTTCCAGAATTTTTCCACGGTTTTCCGCCGGCTCTCCACAGCCTCGCCCCGCTCCAGAAGAATCGGGCAAAAGCCGGCCCGGGCCAGCATCAGGCCGCAGAACAGTCCCGCAGGGCCGGTCCCCACGATGACAGGAGGCAGAGAAAGCGGCTGC
>CAMNQN010000031.1 GCA_946549155.1 uncultured Lachnospiraceae bacterium
ATAGCATCCGCCACCATCTGGCCCACCGTCTCATCTCCGGAGGATACCGCAGCGACTCTTGCGATCTGCTCTTTTCCTTTTACCTTCTGGCTCATTTCCTTGATGGCCGCTACCGCTTCGTCGGTGGCTTTCTTCATTCCTTTTCTCAGGATAATGGGATTCGCTCCTGCTGCCAGATTCTTCATGCCCTCATGCACCATAGCCTGTGCCAGAACCGTCGCTGTGGTAGTACCGTCACCAGCCACATCGTTGGTCTTGGACGCCACCTCACGGATCAGCTGCGCACCCATGTTCTCAAATGCATCCTCCAGCTCAATCTCCTTGGCGATGGTTACGCCGTCATTGGTGATCAACGGAGCGCCGTACTGCTTATCCAGAACTACGTTTCTTCCTTTCGGTCCTAACGTTACGCGGACAGTATCCGCCAGTTTATTCACACCGCACTCCAGAGCTGCTCTGGCCTCTGCGCCAAATTTAATTTCCTTTGCCATGATTCTCATTCCTCCTGCATTCTATTCTGTCACATTATTGATTTTTCTGTTTTATTTACTCTACAATCGCCAGGATATCGCTCTGCTTCACAATAATATACTCTTCCTCGCCCAGCTTTACTTCATTTCCCGCATATTTGGAGTAAATCACTTTATCGCCGGTCTTCACCTGCATGGTTACTTCTTTTCCATCCACCATTCCGCCGGGTCCTACCGCGATCACTTCCGCTTCCTGGGGCTTCTCCTGGGATTTGCTTGTGAGGATAATACCGGATTTGGTAGTCTCTTCCGCCTCAAACTGTTTTAAAACAACTCTGTCGCCCAAAGGTATTAACTTCATTTTATATTCCTCCTTAAAAAATATCTGTTGCTGTTGTTTTTTCTTTGCTAGCACTCACTTTAAACGAGTGCTAAATCATGGTTCTATATTAGTGAAATTGGTGGAAATATGCAAACTCGAAAAAACACGCGATTTTAAATATATCAAATAATATCTCTTTTTTTCTCTCATTTTCTAAATAATTCTCACTTTTTCTTTTTTTTAATCTCCCTATCATTAAAGCCAAAAAGCATTTACATTGTCCGGCCATCCACGGCCAGCGCAGAAAGAGGCCGCCGCAAAGTGCCGGGACCAGGGTCCTGAATATCCAGGTGTACACATGTCCGAGACGCATGTCCGCGGAGTGCGGATTGTATAATCCGTGCCCCGCGGACAGGTGTCGAAAGGACTAGTATGATCCACGGTAATTAGTAACCTGTTTCACTTGTCTAAATTTCCATCTATTGCGTTGTCGTCAATCGACGATGCCACCGCATCGCCTCATTCCTCCGCCTTATAGATGGAGATTTATCCTGCGTGAAACAGGTCACTAATTACCGTGAATCATACTTGGTGAACACCGGATATCAGGACCCTGGCCCCGGCACTTTGCGGCGGCCTCTTTCTGCGCGTCCTCTAAATCCTACAACAAATCCTTCTTCTCTCTCTTGATTTCCTCCAGCTGCTCAAACACCACATCATTGAGCACCTTTATATACGTCCCCTTCATACCCGAGGACCGCGACTCAATCACCCCTGCGCTCTCAAACTTCCGCAGCGCATTCACAATCACTGACCGGGTAATCCCCACCCGATCCGCAATCTTGCTGGCCACCAGCACGCCCTCGTTGCCGTCCAGCTCGTCGAAAATATGGATAATCGCCTCCAGCTCCGAATAGGACAAGGTTCCGATGGCAGACTTCACAATCTGGATCTTGCGGTTTTCCTCTGCATTCTCCTCATTCACGGAGCGCATCATCTCCAGCCCCACCACCGTGGTGCCGTATTCGCTGAGAATGATATCATCAATCTCATACTGGCTTCCGCATTTATACATAAATACGGTGCCCAGCCGCTCTCCTGCAATATCAATGGGATTGATGATGGCCTGATATTTTTTCACGGACTGGTTCTCAAATCCCAGGGTTTCCAGATTCACATTCTCCTTGGTGGAGAGCACGCTTAAGAACCGCTCATTCAGCAGGGGATCAATAAAGCCCCCCACTTTGTCCACGATCAACTCGTGAATCTCCTCCACGCCGGGACATTGGCTTACGCCCAGCACCTTTCCCTTGCGGCTTATTACCAGAATATTAGAATTCATAATTCCTGTCAGCACTTCGCAAATATCATTAAAAACAACCTTGCTGGAATTATTGTTGTGCAAAAGCTGATTGATTTTCCTGGTTTTGTCTAATAATTGTACGCTCATAACTGCCTCCCATACAGCCGTTTTCCGCAGATTTTGCTGTTTTCGAATTATTACGATAAATTTGATTTTAACATATCATTTTCAGAATTTCAATCAAATAATTCTATTTATTCATAATATATCCACAACTTTCATTGGCACAGAGCAGTTTATTCACTTTTTCCAGCATATAGCTTCCGCATTCCGGACATTTCACGTTGGAAGGGCGCTGCCAGGACATAAAATCGCACTCCGGGTTCTCGCAGCCAAAGTACCGGCGTCCCTTCTTCGTTTTCCGCAGGATCACCTCGCCGCCGCACTTGGGGCAGGTCACGCCGGCCTTCTCCAGATAAGGCTTCGTATTCCGACAGTCCGGAAATCCCGGGCAGGCCAGGAATTTTCCATGGGGGCCGTACTTGATTACCATATTCCGGCCGCACTCCTCGCAGATGACGTCCGTCACCTCATCGGCGATGGACACCTTATCCAGGCTCTTCTCCGCTTCCTTCACCGACTGATCCAGATCCGGATAAAAATTTTTCACCACCGTTTTCCACTGCAGCTTTCCCTCCCCCACAGAGTCCAGCAGAGACTCCATATTGGCGGTAAAGGTCACATCCACAATGGTGGGAAAGGCTTTCTTCATCATCTGATTGACCGACTCACCCAATTCCGTCATATACAGATTTTTCTGTTCCTTCAGCACATATCTTCTGGCCAGCAGCGTGGTGATGGTAGGCGCGTAAGTGCTGGGCCGTCCAATGCCCAATTCCTCCAGCGCCTTTACCAGCGCCGCCTCCGTATAATGGGCCGGGGGCTGCGTGAAATGCTGCTTGCTCTCAAATTCCTTCAATTCCAGCACCGCATTCTCATCCAGCTTTCCGGTAAGCTGATTGGTACTCTTAAGCTCCTCATCCCCGTCGGAATAAACAGACAGAAAGCCGTCAAACAAAAGTCGGGACGCGGAGACAGAAAAGGTATATCCATTTCCGCCGATCTTCACAGAAGTAGTCTCATACCGGGCCTGCTCCATACGGCTGGCCGTAAAGCGCTTCCAGATTAACTGATAAAGCCGGAACTGATCCCTGCTCAGCGCTTCCTTCACCATCACCGGGCTGCGCCGGATATCAGAGGGCCGGATGGCCTCATGGGCATCCTGTATTTTCTGAACAGGCTTCTTCTCCGTCACCGCTGAGGAAATATACCTTTCCCCGTAGGTCTCTCCGATATAGGCTCTGGCCGCCTGCTCCGCTTCCTCCGAGATACGGGTAGAATCAGTACGCAGATAGGTGATCAGACCCGTGGTGCCCTCTCCCTTCAGGTCAATGCCCTCATAAAGCTGCTGTGCCAGACGCATGGTTTTCTGAGTGGAGAAATTCAGCACCTTGGCCGCCTCCTGCTGAAGGGTACTGGTCGTAAAGGGCAGCGGGGCTTTCTTGGTGCGCTCCCCTTTCCTGATTTCCTGCACCTGGTAGGATGCTCCCTCCAGATCCTTCAGGATCTGATTCAGCTCCTCCTGAGAGGAAATGACCATTTTCTTTCCGTTTCCATGAAATTTAGCCCGAAGAGGCTTTTTCTGACCCGGCAGAAGAAAATCCGCCTCCAGGCTCCAGTATTCCTCCGGAATAAACGCGTTGATCTCCTCTTCCCTGTCACCGATCAACCGCAGTGCCACGGACTGCACCCGCCCGGCGCTTAAACCCCGCTTGATTTTTGCCCATAAAAGCGGGCTGATGCGGTAACCCACCATGCGGTCCAGCATTCTTCTGGTCTGCTGGGCATCCACCATATCCATATCGATGGTTCTGGGATGTTTTAAGGCATCCTTCACCGCGGTTTTCGTAATCTCATTAAACGTAATCCGGTACATTTTCTTTTCATCCAGCTTTAAAGCCTGGGACAGATGCCAGGAAATCGCCTCTCCCTCGCGGTCCGGGTCCGTTGCCAGATAGACCTTATCCGCTTTTTTCGCCGCCTTGCGCAGCGCCGCCAGAATATCTCCCTTTCCCCGAATCGTAATGTACTTCGGTTCATAGTCATTTTCCGGGCTGAAACCCAACTGGCTTTTCGGGAGATCCCGCACATGGCCATTGGATGCCATCACTTCATAGTTGGATCCCAGAAATTTTTTGATTGTCTTTACCTTCGTCGGTGACTCTACAATCACCAGATACTTTGCCATATCATTACCTCAAACATCTTATTTGCGGCAATCCGTACCGCCGCCCCTATTTCAGTCTTGCATACTGATTTTTTGCCAGCTCCGCCGCCAGTCCCAGCAGCTCCAGCTTCACCAAAATGCCGCAAAGCTGCCCCGGAGGCATGTCCGTTTTCTCCGCCAGGACCTCCAGGCCTTCTGGCAGTAAATCCAAGTTACTATACACCCATTTCTCCTCCGGTGCAAGTACAAGTTCACTTTTCTTAAGAAAATCTTTACTATCCACCTGCCCCTCTCCCGGCAAATGAAGCTGCTCCAGAAGCCACTCCGGTGACAAAAGAATGCCTGCGCCCTGGGCAATCAGGCGGTTGCAGCCCCTGCTCAAAACGTCGGTATTTCTCCCGGGAACCGCATAAACATCCCTTCCCTGCTCCAGCGCCAGATCCGCCGTAATCAGGGAGCCGCTCCGCTCCCTGGCCTCCACCACCACAACGACATCCGCCAGACCGCTGATGATCCGGTTTCTCAGGGGAAAATGATGCCGCAGGGGCGGCGTCCCCACGGGAAACTCCGAGAGAATGCCGCCCCTCTCCAGTGCCTTCTGATAGATATTCCAGTTTTCCCTGGGATAGCAGATATCCGCGCCGCAGCCCAATACGCCAAAGCTGCTTCCTCCTCCGTCTAAGGCAGCCTCCTGCGCATATCCATCTATACCATTCGCCAGGCCGCTGATAACCTGCACGCCGGCCTTCCCCAGCTCCCCGCCCAATTCCCGGGCCATCACTCTTCCGTAATTGGTACACGCTCTGGCGCCCACAACGGCCACGGCGGGACGCGCCTCCCGGGGAAGACTTCCCCGGTAAAACAGGCCGGCAGGACAGTCGGGAAGGTGCTTCAGCCGCTTTGGAAACTTTACCTGATTCCGGCTGATAAAATGTATTCCTTTTTGCTCCGTCTTATGACAGGCTTCCTCCAGGGAGTATTTTTTCCGGTAATTCAGGAAATTATCAATCCATTTCATCTGCTTTTGCCGCCAAACATCAAATTCCTCCAGGGGAGCCTCATAAACCTGCTTCGGGGATCCAAAATAATTCGCCAGCAAAGAAACCTGCCGGCCGGACAATCCCGGTGCGCTGCACAGCCACAGCCAGTATCTCTCCATCTCTTCCATAACAGCCTCCCGTCATAACTGCTTCGCCCAGAATTTCTTATCCAATGATCGGTAGCAGATGGCCTCTCCCAGATGGGATAACCCGATTTGCCCGCAGCCCTCCAGATCCGCGATGGTCCTGGCCACCTTCAGGATCTTACAGTAGGCCCTGGCCGTCAGCTCCAGCTTTGCGAAGGTTTCCTCCATCAGCTTCTGTTCCTTTCGTCCCAGGGGACAATATTCTTTTACCGCCGACAGGGTCAGATCAGAATTAAACCGGAACCTGGTACCCCGATACCGTTCCAGCTGGATATTCTGTACCCGGGTCACCCGCTTCCGGATACTGGCAGAGCTTTCCCCCCGCTTCGGAAAGGTCAGCTCGCTGTACCGTACCGGCCGTGCCTCCACGCAGATATCAATCCGGTCCAAAAGCGGCTGGCTGACATGATCCAGATACTGTTTTACCTCCCGCAGGGAACAGGTGCACCGTCTCCGGTCCGGATAATAGCCGCACTTACAGGGATTCATAGAAGCCACCAGCATAAAATCAGCGGGAAACAGATAGCTGCCCGTATTTCTGGAAATACTCACTCTCCCCTCCTCCAGGGGCTGACGCAAAATCTCCAGGGTGCTGTTCTGAAATTCCGTCAGCTCGTCTAAATAGAGCACCCCCCGGTGAGCCAGGCTCACCTCCCCCGGCCTGGGAGTCCGTCCCCCTCCCGCCAAGGCTATTGGCGTCACGGTATGGTGGGGAGCGCGGAAAGGCCGCCGCGTCATCAGGCCCACCTCCTCCGGCAGCAATCCTGCAATGCTGTGGATTTTGGAAATTTCCAGTGCCTCCTCCTGGGAGGTTTGGGGCAATATGGTGGGAATCCGGCGGGCGGTCATGGTCTTGCCCGCCCCCGGAGGCCCCACCATCAAAAGATTGTGCATTCCTGCCACCGCCACCTCGCAGGCCCGCCGAAGCACCGTCTGTCCCTGTATCTCTGCAAAATCCATATCCGGCTCCTTCGTCTGGCCGGAACGGATTTCTTCTATATTAATAGGGAGCTTTCTCAGCACATCCTCCCCATTCAGGAAGCAAAGCACCTGTTCCAGGCTCCCCGCCCCCAGCACCCGCACGCCCTGAATCACCGACCCCTCCCGCAGATTCCCCTCCGGAACCACACAGGTATGACAGCCAAAGCCCGCAGCGGAATCCACCATCTCCAGGACGCCCCGAACCCGATTCACCCTGCCGCTTAAGCTTAACTCCCCCACGAACAGCACGCCCGCCAATGCCTCCCCGGGTACATATCCCAGCGCCGCCAGCACTGCCACTGCGATGGGCAGATCAAAACCGGAGCCGGACTTTCTCACATCCCCCGGGGCCAGATTAATGGTAATCCGCTTCGCCGGAATGCTGATTCCGGAATTTTTCAGCGCCGTCCGCACCCGGTCCTGCGCCTCCTTCACCTCGGAGGCCAGAAATCCCACCATGGAAAACCCGGGCATACCGTCACTCACATCCGCCTCCACGCTTATTTTGCGGCTTTCGATTCCGCAGATTGCCGCCGTAATTACTTTGCTAAACACACTGCACTTCTCCTTTCCGTCCCGGAGCATAAAATACCGGGGAACATTTTCTGTTTCCTGCTTCTCTTCTTTTCTTTTCACTGCACATTTCAAACTGGAAATAATGGGCGAACCGCCCGGAAATTACCGATATTCTTCATTAAGAGATATTTATTTCATTTATACATCATACTCTAGCACGGATGAGACAAAATGACAAGATTTATTTTCACAGATTTCGGGCGGCAGCACACAACGCCGCCGCGGAATTATTCTACAGGAATCAGGTCCCGCAAATGCAGAAGTGACTCCACCCTTTCCCTGCCGCAGGCAGCCAGAGTGAAGGTTTCCGTCTGAAATTCCATACATGCGCAACCCGGCGCCCCCAAAAGCTCCAGCACATTAACCTCCCGCAGATCGCCGCGGATTCCTGTTCCAATATATTTTAAATAGCTTTCCTTACGGCTCCAGAGCAGATTCAGCCGGGCCGGCCTGTCCGGGCCATCCATCAGCCATTCCCACTCTGCGGGATGACAGATGCGCCGGGCCAGGGATTCCTTCCAGGGAAAACGGCGTTCCACATCGATTCCCACCGGCTCCCCTCCGATGGCACAGGCCACACAGGTTCTGCAATGGCTGACATTAAACTGGACTTCAGGATGGCCTTCCAGAAAGGGCTTGCCATAGGGATCCTTCCCGTATCGCAGCTCCCCCTCCCAAAGCCCCGGATATTCCAGTGCCAACCCTCTCTCTAACAGCAAATAAGCCAGACGATGCTGGCTTACCTGCTGCGGTATCTGATCGCAATAGTAGATTTTCATTCCGTATCAAAACACTCCCGTAATTTTTTCAGCGCGTTTTTCTCAATTCTGGAAACGTAGGAACGGCTGATGCCCAACCGCCCCGCAATCTCCCGCTGCGTCATCTCCTCCCGGTCTCCCAGTCCATACCGCACGGCGATTACCTCTCTCTCCCGCGCATCCAGCACCTGAAACAGGCACTCGTACAGCTTCCCGGAATTTTTCCGAAGCTCAAGCTCCTCCAGAATATCCACCGGCTCGCTCTCCAGAATATCCATCAGCATAAGCTCTCTCCCGTCCTGGTCCACCCCGATCTTCTCATACAGGGAAACCTCCCGGGTCTGCTTTTTCTTTACGCGCATCATCATCAACAGTTCATTTTCAATGCATCTGGCCGCATAGGTAGCCAGACGGTTATTTTTTTCACAGTCAAATGTGGATACTGCTTTTATCAATCCAATAATGCCGATCGAAATCAAATCATCCTGATCGGTTTCTGGTCCCTGATATTTTCGCGCCACATGGGCCACCAGCCGCAGATTTCGTTCAATCAGAATATTTCTCGCTTCCACATCGCCCTCTTTGTACTTCTGAAGATACTGCTTTTCTTCCTCCGGCGACAGCGGCTTTGGGAAAGTTTTCAAAAAGCACCTCGAAGGGGGTTTTATTTTATTCTATGACTGCTGCTGTCCAATCGTTCCTGCAAAGTTACGGCCCGGGGAAGCTTGCCGCCATTTTATTCCTTTCTCCGCAGGATATCGTACCTGTCCGCCTTGGCGCTTAAACGGATCCACAGCTTCTGCTTTGGATGGGGAGCGCTCTCCATGGCGTTTCCCTCCTGGTCCCGGATGTCCTGCACTTCTGCTTCCAGATTGCTTCCATCAGGCTTCATCACCTCGATGGTCTCTCCCAGGCTAAATTTATTTCTCTGCTCTGTCTCCACATAGCCCCGGCTGTCCCGCTCTCCCACTATGCCCAGATAGGTGTACTCCCTGATATAGGTGTTGTTGTCATAAATCTGCGCCTCCTGGTTGGGCTTCCCATAGAAAAATCCCGTAGTAAACTGCCGGTAGGTACAGTTGGAAATCTGATCCCGGTACCAGTCCAGATGGTTCTGGTAAAGCTTTGGATCCTCCTGATAGTCATCAATGGCCTTCCGGTAGGTTCTGGCTACCGTAGCCACATAGAGGGCTGTTTTCATACGCCCCTCTATTTTCAGGCTGTCGATTCCGGCGCTTAAAAGATCCGGTATATGCTCGATCATGCACAGATCCTTGGAGTTGAAAAGAAAGGTGCCCCTCTCATTCTCGTATACCGGAAAATATTCCCCTGGCCTGGTTTCCTCCATCACCGCATACTTCCAGCGGCAGGGGTGGGTGCAGGCTCCCTGATTGGCATCCCGCCCGGTGAAATAATTGCTGAGCAGGCAGCGTCCGGAATAGGAAATGCACATGGCTCCATGAACGAAAACCTCCATCTCCAAATCCGCCGGAATATTCGCCCGAATCTCTTTGATTTCCTCCAGGGACAATTCCCGGCCGCAAACCACCCGTTTCGCGCCCTGCTCCCGCCAGAAGCGATACGTCTCATAATTGACATTATTTGCCTGCGTGCTGATATGGCGTTCAATCTCCGGGCATACCCGCTTTGCGATCTGAAAAACGCCGGGATCCGCAATAATCAGCGCGTCCGGACCAATCTCCCTCAATTCCTCAAAATAGGCCTCCACACCGGCCAGGTCCCGGTTGTGCGCCAGAATATTGGCAGTGACATACACCTTCCTGCCCCTTTCATGGGCGAAGGCAATGCCCTCCCGCATCTCCTCCAGGGAAAAATTCTTCGCCTTGGCCCGCAGGCCGAAGGCCTCCCCGCCGATATACACCGCGTCAGCGCCAAAAATCACCGCTGTTTTCAGCACCTCCAGGCTGCTGGCCGGAATCAATAGCTCCGGATACCTCATGTTGCGCTCTCCTCCTCTTCCTTCACACTCACTGCCGCCCCATCCCCGATGGGCACGATGGAAGTAATTAATCCTTTCGTGTGTTTCAGCTCATACAGGTAATCCCGCATCCGCTTATAAATAGTACGGTTCCGCCGCTCCACCGCAAAATGAGACTGAATGATGTCCCCATCCTGCAGTACATTATCTGAAATCATGATTCCGCCGGGGCCCAATAGGCGCAACGCCTCCGGCAGGAAATAAATATACTGCCCCTTGGCCGCATCCATAAACAGAAAATCATACGGGCCTTCCAGCCCCTTCATAATCTCCAGCGCCTCTCCCTCCAGCAGGGTTATCTTATCGCCAAGCTCTGTCTTCGCAAAATTTTCCTTCGCAGCCAAAATCCGCTTTTCGTACTTCTCTATGGTAGTGATCCGGCAGTCCCGGGGCGTATACTCCGCCATCAGCAGCGCGGAAAATCCCACCGCTGTCCCGACCTCCAGAATCCGCTTCGGCTTTTTCAGTGCCAAAAATACCCGCAGGAAGCTTTGCATCTCCTGCCGGATAATGGGCACCTGATCCATCCTGGCCTGCCGCTCCAGCTCCGTTAAAAACTCCGAGTTTCCCGTATCCAGCGAATGGATAAACGTCACCATCCGTTCCTCTATTATCATAAGATACCTCTCCGCTCCTAACCGCCCCCAAAGGCGATATCCTCCGTCCTCAAATAGAAATCGCATCCTCAAACGCGTCAATTTCCATATCAGTGACCCCGAACAGCTCCATACCGATTCTCTGCAGCATCCGGCACAGATGCAGCTCGGAGACCAGGTAACTCGCAATCAGAGAATTTTTATACAATTCCCGCCGTTCCTGCAGCAGATGCTCCATCTCATCCAGCAGATCGATGGAGCTGTCAGAATTTTGCAGCACATAAACTCTTTTTCTGAACTGGTCTATCTGAACCTTTAATTCCGGATATTCCCTGAGCTTCTCCTTGCTTCGCTCAAATTCTTTATAGTCATCGCTGTCCTTTACCGCCTCTATCAGCGCCTTCGTACAGCTCTCAATCCTGTCCTTCATACCTTTTTCCATCCTTACCACAATCCGCAGCGGCCGGCTTTACGGCCGGATATCATAGAAGGGCCGCCGCATGCCCCGAAACCGCCTGTGCAGTCTCCAGGCCAGCCTGCGGCAGCCCCACTCTGTTACTCGTCCACTTCCATAATAATCGGCAAAATCATCGGGCTTCTCTTCGTCCTCTTCCACAGGAACTCGCTAAGGGAATCTCTTACGGAATTCTTAATCTTGCCCCAGTCGGTCATCCTGCGGTCCAGGCAGCTATGCAGCGCATTCTGCACCACAGACCGGGCCTCCTCCATCAGATCCTCCGACTCTCTCACATACACAAAGCCTCTGGAAACAATATCCGGTCCGGCCAGCACCTGATTGCTGAACCGTCCCAATGTCAGCACCACAATCAGGATACCGTCCTCCGCCAGATGCTGCCGGTCACGCAATACAATATTTCCCACATCTCCTACGCCAAGGCCATCCACCAGGATGCCTCCGGTCTGCACATGTCCGGCAATGCAGGCCTTCTCATCCGAAAGCTCCAGCACATCGCCGCTCTTCAAAATAAAAATGTTCTCCTTCGGAATCCCCAGCTCCTTCGCCACACCGGCCTGCGCCGTCAGATGACGGTACTCGCCGTGTACCGGTATCGCATATTTGGGACGCACCAGCGTATAGATCAGTTTGATTTCCTCCTGACAGGCATGTCCGGAAACATGGGCATCCTGGAAAATCACGTTAGCGCCCTTCATGCAGAGTTCATTGATCACCTTAGAAACCGCTTTTTCATTTCCCGGAATGGGATTGGAGCTGAAAATGACCGTATCACCGGGCTTGATCATCACCTTTTTATGCATATTGGCCGCCATCCGGGATAAGGCCGCCATAGACTCGCCCTGGCTTCCGGTGGTAATCAATACCATCTGTTCATCCGGATAATTTTTCATCCGCTCCAGATCGATCAGCGTATTGTCCGGAATATTCAAATAGCCCAGCTCCGCCGCCGTGGTGATCACATTCACCATGCTGCGTCCCTCCAGCACCACCTTTCTGCCAAACTTGTAAGCAGAATTAATGATCTGCTGCACCCGGTCCACATTGGAGGCGAAGGTGGCAATAATAATACGCGTATTGGTATGCTCGGAGAAAATATTATCAAACGTACGGCCCACCGTGCGCTCAGAGGCGGTAAACCCTTTCCTCTCCGCATTGGTACTGTCGCACATCAACGCCAGCACGCCCTTCTTGCCGATCTCCGCAAAGCGCTGCAGATCAATGGCATCCCCGAATACCGGCGTGTAATCCACCTTGAAGTCACCGGTATGCACCACAATACCCGCCGGAGAATAAATCGCCAGGGCCACCGCATCCTGAATACTGTGATTCGTCTTTATAAATTCAATCCGGAATTTCCCCAGATTAATAGACTGACCCGGCTTCACCACCTTGCGCTTTGTGGTCCTGGTCAGGTTGTGCTCTTTTAATTTGTGTTCAATCAGTCCCATGGTCAGCTTCGTGGCGTAAATGGGAATATTGATCTGCTTTAATACGTAGGGCAGCGCACCAATGTGATCCTCATGCCCGTGCGTGAATACAAAGCCCTTCACCTTTTCAATGTTATCCTTTAAATATGTGATATCCGGTATCACCAAATCAATTCCCAGCATGTCATCCTCCGGGAATGCCAGACCGCAGTCCACCACAATAATACTGTCCTCATACTCAAAGGCAGTAATATTCATCCCGATCTGCTCCAAACCGCCTAACGGGATGATTCGCAATTTTGAATTTTTCGTATTCTTCACCTGAACCTCCATATAAATTCCCATACAGCCGTTTCATAAACGGACCGTGCGCACTTCCTGCTGCCCCTCGCTTCATGCCCGGCAGCGCTTCTCTTTCCTGCTGCATTTTCTCTGGCAGCCTCTCTGGAAATCCGCCGCAGCACCGTCCGTATATCTTCGCCGCTGTATGATCAAATTTTTGCAGCCGCCCTCCGCGTCCCTTCCCGGGGACCAGCCTGCGACATTACAGCAATCGATAGCTGCTTCTCTCACGAAACCATCTGTCTTTTGTCTGTTACTTAGTATAGCCTGAAATGGCCGGTTTTATCTTCGTACTTGCTACTTTTCCGAAGGTTAAAAGCTCACCGTTCGATGTCCACGTTCTCCAGCATCTCAGAAAAGACCCGTGCCACCGCTTCCAGCTCCTCATCATCCTCTACCGTCTCGTAAAGGGCTTCCTCTTCCCCATCTGCGGACAAATCCTTCAGGATCCAGGCTTCCCCGTCTCCATCCTCCTGCTCCGTCACCAGAAGATAGTTTTTTCCCGCAATTCTGGTCTGCTCCAGAACATAAAATTCCACGGCCTCTTCTTCTCCCGCCATGGAAAATCTCAGTTTTTCCATTCTTCCCTCCTTACTTTCCACATTACCGTTTGGCCGCTTTCATCCGCAGCTTCCCTGCCCGCTTTCTGCACCGCAGAATCCTTCTAAGGCGGGACCGGTCCTAATCAACGCTCATCCTCTGCTTCCAGATTCCTTTTCTGCACTGCAAGGCGATCCAGATATCCCTGTAAAATATAAACGGCCGCAATCTGATCCACGTAGTCCTTTCTGTTCTCTCTTCGCACCCCCGCCTCCATCAGCGTCCGGTTCGCCGCCACAGTGGTCAGCCTCTCATCCCACATCACGACAGGCAGGCCTGTCCGTCTCTCCAGCATTTCCTTGAACGCCAGCGATTTCTCAGCCCGCTCTCCGATGGTATTATTCATATTCTTCGGGAAGCCCAACACAAGGGTGGTCACACCGTACTCCCCGACCAGCGTCTCTATCCTTGCCAGTGTCTGACGAAGTTTATTTTCTGACGTTCTTCTGATAATCTCCACGCCCTGAGCCGTCAATCCCAGTCCGTCGCTGACGGCCACTCCCACAGTCTTTGAGCCAAAATCCAGGCCCATAATCCTACCGCCCGTCATCTGGACTGCCATAACTTGTTCTTAATATATTCTCTCAACAGTTCCTCCACCAGCTCGTCACGTTCCACCTTCATGATCATGCTCCGCGCATTCTTATGGCTGGTGATGTAGGTGGGATCACCAGACATAATATACCCTACAATCTGGTTGACAGGATTATATCCCTTTTCCGCCATCGCTTTATAGACAATCTCCAGTACGCTCTTTACCCTTGTTTCCGGGTCGGCACTGACCTTAAAATATTGTGTATTATTAATCTCAGCCATCTTTTCACGCCCTTACCTAAACTTTGTCTTTCTATGATCGTTAATCAAATTTATTTTAATATAAAAAAAACAATTAATCAATCCCTTTTTAATATAAGCAGGCCGTCCTCCCCCAAAGCCAGTGTTCCGGAAGAAATCTGATTTTCATATTCTCCGTCTGCCGGAAGAAAAGCCTTGATGTATTCCTTTGTATATCCGGTGTAATAATTCCCGGAGCCTGCCCTGGTCTTTTCCTCCCAGAGCACCTGGCAGGGGTGGCCAAGCCAGCTCTCCTCGTATGCCTGTTTATGAAGCCTGTTCAGTTCAAGGAGCACATCAGCCCGCGCCGCCTTCACCGCCTCCGGAAGCTGATCCGGCATCCGGGCGGCCCTGGTGCCCTTTCGCATGGAATATTTGAAAATATGCGTCTCGTAGAACCGCACCTTCTTTAGAAATTCCACCGTCCGGCCAAACTCCTCCTCCGTCTCGCCGGGAAAGCCCACGATCACATCCGTGGTCAGCGCCGGACGCACAAAATACTCCCGCAGTATCTGACACCGCTCCAGATACTCCTCCGTAGTGTAGCGGCGATTCATCCGTTCCAGAACGGTATCACAGCCGCTCTGCAGGGAAAGGTGGAAGTGGGGACAGACCTTCTCCATTGTGCAGGCTTCCCGGGCGAACTGCTCCGTCACGATTCCGGGCTCCAGGGAGCCTAAACGAATGCGCTCAATCCCCTCTATCTCATGGGCCCGCTTCATCAGTTCCAGCAGGCTGGTTTCCAGATCCTTCCCGTAGGAGCTAAGATGAATACCGGTAAGCACCACCTCTTTCACACCGCTTGCCGCCAGCGTGCGCAGCTCCAGCAGTATCTCCTCCAGCTCCCGGCTTCTGGCCCGGCCTCTGGCATAGGGAATGATGCAGTAGCTGCAGAACTGGTCGCAGCCGTCCTGAACCTTAATATAGGCTCTGGTGTGCTCCTCGGTCCGCTTCAGGAACAGAGACTCATATTCCTTCGTGTGGTTAATATCGATGATGGACTCCTGGGGCGAAACAGACGCGACCCGCTGCCGGTTATACTCCTCCAGGGCCTCCAGCAGATTCTGCTTCTTATTGTTCCCCAGGAGAATATCTGCCTCCACCGCCAGCCCCGTGCGCTCCTTCGCCGTCTGAACATAACAGCCAGCCGCCACAATGACCGCTTCCGGATTCATCTTTTTCGCCTTATGAAGCATCTGCCGGGATTTCCGGTCCGCAATATTGGTTACGGAGCAGGTGTTAATCACATACAGATCCGCTCCCGGCTCAAACGGCACGATCTCATATCCTGCCTGCTCCAAAAGCTGCTGCATGGCCTCCGTCTCGTAAGCATTTACCTTACAGCCCAGATTATGGAGCGCCGCTTTTTTCCCATTTTTATTCATATCCATGCGTCCTTTTCATTCTTCCTTTAAAGACTTCAAATCCATTCAGCTTCTATCTTGACTTTTGGAATTATTGACGTTAAGATAGGCTTATGACCAAATTCTAACTTTTATGGAGGTTTCATAATGAAAACAGTTCAGATTTCCTTAAATTCAATTGATAAAGTAAAATCCTTTGTAAACGACATTTCAAAATTTAACTATGACTTCGATCTGGTATCCGGAAGGTATGTGATCGACGCGAAGTCCATCATGGGTATTTTCAGCCTGGATTTGTCCAAACCCATCGACTTAAGTATCCATGCGGAAGAGGATATCGACACGATCCTGGAAACCCTGAAGCCTTATCTGATTTAAAGCACTGTCGTACATGCGGCTGCCTGGAAATGCGGAAAACTCCGCACTCTCCGGCAGCCTTTTTATGTTACTGTTCCCTTCGTTTGCAGTAACTTTTTTCTTACTCCACCCGAATCACTTCCGTAGTCTCTATCGCTGTTCGCACCAGCTCGTCAATTCTTTCCTCCAGTTTTTTCTCTGACCGTTTGATGGCATTCAGATTGGGCTTGGTCACCGGATGCTTCGCCACAAAGATCGTGCAGCAGTCCTCAAAGGGCAGGATGGAGGTCTCATAGGTACCGATCTTTTCCGCAATATCCACAATATCCTGCTTATCGAAGCCAATCAGCGGACGGAATACCGGAATCTCGCAGACCTCATTGGTGGCAGCCAGGCTCTGCATCGTCTGGCTGGCCACCTGCCCGATACTCTCCCCGGTTACCAGGGCCAGAGACCTGGTCTCCCCCGCGAAATGTTCCGCGATCTTCATCATATACCGGCGCATGATAATGGTCAGCTCGTCATGGGGACACTTGTCGTAAATGTAAAGCTGAATGTCCGTAAAATTCACCACATGCAGGTTAATGGGGCCGGAATAACGGGCCACCAGCTTCGCCAGATCCACCACCTTCTGCTTCGCCCTCTCGCTGGTATAAGGCGGCGCATGGAAGTAGGTGGCATCCAGGGCCACGCCCCGTTTCGCGATCATGTAACCGGCCACCGGGCTGTCAATGCCGCCGGAAAGCAGCAGCATGGCCTTGCCGTTGGTGCCCACCGGCATTCCCCCCGGCCCCGGGATAATTTTGGAGTAAATATAAATCTTCTCCCGGATCTCCACATGAATCATCAGTTCCGGATTATGCACATCCACCGACACTCCCGGAAACGCATCCAATACCCGTCCTCCCAGGCACCGGTTCACCTCCATGGACTCCACCGGATAGCTCTTTCTCGCCCTTCGGGTATCGATCTTAAAGGTCTGATTCTTCATATCATAGGTGTTGGAGAGGTATTCGATCACATCATTGCCCAGTTCCTCCAGTCCCCGGTCTTCCACCTTCATCACCGGGCAGATCCCTACGATGCCAAACACCCTCTGAAGCGCCTCCACCGTCTCCTCAAAATCATAGAAGCCCTCCACATCAATATAAATCCGGCCCTGCTCCCGGTAGACCTGAAATTCCCCCTCCACGCTGTCAAGCGCCTGGCGGATCTGATTTACCAGCGCCGCCTCAAACAGGTGCCGGTTTTTTCCCTTGATACCGATCTCCCCGTATTTAATCAAAAATGTCTTAAACATAATCCCTCCTGTGAGGCGCAGCGCATCTCTCTGCGCATACCTCTATTTATCTGCACCGCCCCTGTCTGGCACACAGGGCTCAATGCCTCTTATATCTTCGCAGCACCGGAAGCAGCTCCTCCAGCGCCTCCAGGCAGTAATCAATTTCCTCCATGGTGGTCTGCTCACAAAAGCTGAACCGCAGTGTCGTTTCCAGCAGCTCCTTCTCCAGATGGATTTCCTTTAGCACCGTACTCACCGGCAGCTTTTTATTAGAGGAACAGGCGGAGCCGGAGGATACGTAAATCCCCCGCTCCTCCAGCGCGTGAAGAAGCACCTCGCTGCGCACGCCCCGGAAGCTGACGCTGACGATATGGGGTGCGCTTTCCTCCCCCTCCCCGTTGTTGATCTGCGTATCCGGCAGGCGGCGAATCCCCTCCATCATATGGGCCTTCAGCGCGTACAGATGAGCCACCTTTTCCTCATAATCCCGATAAGCTTCCCTGGCTGCCATGCCCAGTCCGGCAATGCCCGGCACATTATCGGTACCGGAGCGCATTCCCTTTTGCTGCCCGCCTCCCAGAATCAGGGGCTTTAGCTTCGTCTTTTCCCTCACATACAAAAACCCGGTCCCCTTTGGCCCATGCAGCTTGTGACCGCTGACGGACAGCAAATCGATTCCCAGCCGTTTCGGGTAAATCCGGTACTTTCCGTAAGCCTGGATTGCATCCACATGAAACAGGATGTCACTGCGGCAGCCCTTTACCAGCCTGCCGATCTCCTCAATGGGTTCCACCGCCCCTATCTCATTATTCACATACATAACAGAGACCAGAATGGTATCGTCACAGAGCGCCGCTTTCAGATCCTCCAGGGAAATGTGCCCCTGGCGGTCCACCGGCAGATAGGTCACCCGAAATCCCAGCTCCTCCAAAAACATCAGCGGCTGAATCACCGCCGCGTGCTCAATGGAGGTGGTAATGATATGCCTGCCCGCCCGCTGATTCGCCAGGGCGGCCCCAATCAGCGCCCAGTTGTTGGACTCGGTGCCGCCGGAGGTGAAAAAAATCTCCTTCTCATTCACCTTCATGGTAGCTGCAATGGCCTCCCGTGCTTCCTTTAAATACCGCTCCGCCTCCAGACCCTTGCTGTGCCGGGAGGAAGGATTACCAAAATCCTCCGTCATGGTCTTCACCATCACATCCTTCACGCAATCCAGCACCCGGGTGGTGGCAGAATTATCCAAATATGCTTCCATTCTTATTCCTCCAAGCGAAACATCAATGCGGCCAGCAGCGCCAGCCCAGCCGTCTCCGTGCGCAGGATCCGCCGTCCCAGTGTAACCGGAGAGAATCCCGCTTCCCTGGCCTGCCCCACCTCAGACTCCTCGAATCCGCCCTCCGGGCCGATAAAGATTCCCACCGACTGTCCCGGCAAAATACCGTCCACAATCCTTCTGGTCTGCTCCATATCCTGTGCAAGCTCATAGGGGATCAGCTTCACATCCAGTTTTGCTCCGTACTCCAGCGCTTCCCGAAAGCTCATCACTCCCGTGACCTCAGGAATCCGCATCCGTTTCGACTGCTTCGCCGCACTCTCGCAGATGGCGTTCCAGCGTTTCCGCTTGCTCTCTTCCTTCTTCTCATCCAGCTTCACCACCGCCCGCTTCGTGCTCACCGGAATAATCTCATAAACCCCCAGCTCCACCGCCTTCTGGATAATCAGCTCCATCTTATCTCCCTTCGGCAGGCCCTGAAATAAATACAAGCGGGAGGAAAGTTCTGTTCCCTGCTCCTCAATCCGGAGAATCCGTGCAGTCACATATTCATTCGTAATCTCTGTAATCTCACAATAATAATCCCGGTTATCCTCTCCGGTACAAAGCCGCAGCGGCTCTCCCGGACGCATCCGCAGCACATTCCGGATATGATTCACATCCGAACCGTCGATTCTGATTTCCTGTTCTCCGATCTGCTCCGGCGCCACAAAAAAATGATACATCTTAAACCTTTCTGGCGGTCACAGACACCCATTCTCCCTGGTGGGTCACCTCCACCACTTCCAGGCCTGCCGCCTTCACCGCATCCACCACGGTCTGTTCCTTCTCATCAATAATGCCGGAGGTAATATAGATACCGCCCTTCTTCATCTGATGGACAATCACCGGAGTCAAAGGCACCAGCACATCCGCCAGAATGTTGGCCGCTACAATATCGTATTTCTCATAGCCCACCGCATCCTGCACCTGCTCGTCATCAATGATATTTCCGATCATAATCTCCATCGCATCCGCCGGAATCTCATTCACTTCCAGATTTTCCTTCGCGGCACTGATGGCACAGGGATCCAGATCGGTGCCCACCGCGTGCTTCGCTCCCAGCTTTAAGGCCACAATAGAGAGAATACCGCTTCCCGTACCCACATCCAGCAGCTGGGTCCCGCTGGTCACATATTTTTTCAGTTGGCGCATGCACAGCTGGGTCGTCTCGTGCATACCAGTGCCAAAGGCCGTACCCGGATCAATGTGAATCACCATCTTATCCTTATCCTCCGGCTTCATCTCCTCCCAGGAGGGAATGATGAGGATATCATCCACGTAGAACTGATGGAAAAACTCCTTCCAATTATTGATCCAGTCCTTATCCTCCGTCTGGGACTCCTCGATGGTACACTCCCCGATGTCCATAAAGTTTTTCAGATCTTCCAATTCCTCCCGCACCCGGGCCAGAATCGCCTCCTTATCCGCATCCTCCTCCAGATAAAAATTCAGATAAGCAATGCCGTCATCCTCCGGCCCATCCGGCAGGATATCCACAAACATCTGCTGCTTGTCCTCCTCCGTCAGGGGTACCTTATCCTCAATCTCCGCCCCTTCCACGCCGGCCTCCGCCAGAGTGGCAATCACAATGTCCTCCACCGAGGACAACGTTTTTAACCGAAATTTATTCCAACGCATCCGTCTTTCCTTTCCATTACACGCTTGCATTTGACCAGGAAACCGCCCTGCCCCGGGGCATGGCCTTCCCTTGTGTCAATCCAACTCACAATTATGTCCTATTTTAGTATAAATGCCGGAGAATTTCAACCATGAACCGCAGGCTTTTCGTGTTTTATTAACTACCCGGACGCAGGATGAGGCGGGACGGCAGGGCCACATACCTCTGGAAAATAGC
>CAMNQN010000032.1 GCA_946549155.1 uncultured Lachnospiraceae bacterium
CCGGAGCAGTTTTCCAGCGGTATCTGCCCGCCCGGCCCCGTCTTTTCCTGCGTCCCGCTGTCCCGCTAATTAACCCAACACGAAGGACATCGGAACCCGCACAGTGAGGAAGTATCTTCATAAAAGTGAAAAATTTAACAAACATGATTGACAAAATAATAACAATCTGTTATTCTAATCGATAGTTAGATAACATATAAATTAATTTTATCAACCAGTGAAAGGAAGAGACTATGAGCAGCAAGATTACTATTATCGGTGCCGGAAGCGTGGGCGCTACCATCGCGTACACCTTATCCGGACAGAACATTGCATCAGAGATTGTTTTGATCGATATTAATAAGGAAAAAGTGGCGGGTGAGGTCATGGACATTGAGCAGGGCACCTGCTTCAGAGATCCCATCTCCATTGTGGCGGGAGAGTATGCGGATGCCAGGGATTCCGATATCGTGATTATCACCTCAGGCATTGCCCGCAAGCCGGGGCAGACCAGAATCGAGCTGACCCAGACCAACGTAAACATTTTAAAGAGCATTACCCCGGAAATTGTGAAAGCGGCTCCGAATGCTATTTATATTATTGTCAGCAATCCGGTGGATATCATGACCTATGTGTTTACGAAGATTTCCGGACTGCCGGAGAATCAGATTATCGGTTCCGGCACGATCCTGGATACGGCGCGTTTGAAATTCGGTCTTTCCAATCACTTTGGTGTGGCGCAGAAAAATATTCATGCTTATGTGTTCGGCGAGCATGGCGATACCTCCTTTATTCCCTGGTCCGGCGCGTACATCTCCGGTGTCAGTGTGGATGAGTTCTATGAGCTGATGAAAACCAGGGGCAAGGAGATCGAAAAGCTGGATAAGGATGCCATGCTGACCTACGTGCAGAAGTCCGGCGGCCAGATCATCGCCAATAAGGGAGCCACCTTCTATGCGGTGTCCAGAGCAGTCTGCCAGATTTGTTCCAGAGTGCTGGCAGCTTCCGATTCCATCGCCACGGTTTCCTCCATGATGCACGGGGAGTACGGCATTGAGGATGTCTGCATCAGTACCCTGACCCTGATCGGCCCCAATGGCGTCCAGGGCAAGATCCCCATGAGAATGAATAAGACGGAGATTGCGAAGCTGCAGGCCAGCGCAGACGCGCTGAAAGCGGTGATCGCGCAGATTGAATTATAGAAAGGAAGGCCGGAATATGAAGTACAGCTATTATCCAGGATGTACCCTGCGGACAAAAGCGAAGGCGCTGGATGTATACGCCAGAGAATCCGCCCGTCTGCTGGGATTTGAACTGGAGGAGATTGAGAACTGGCAGTGCTGCGGCGGCGTGTATCCCTTGGGAAACGATGAGATTGCCACGAAGCTGTCCTCTGTGCGGGCCCTGAATGAGGCAAAGGAGAAGGGGCAGGAGCTGGTAACGCTCTGCTCCGCCTGTCATCATGTGATCAAGCGGGTGAACGATGATATGCGGAATGTGGAGGATATCCGTCAGAGAGCCAACAATTATATGCAGCTTTCCGAGCCCTATGCCGGGGAGACCAACGTGCTCCACTATCTGGAGGTGCTGCGGGACCGGGTAGGCTTTGAGGCCATCAAAGAAAAAGTAGTGAATCCCCTGAAGGGAAAGAAGATTGGCGCATACTACGGCTGTTTATTGCTGCGGCCGGGCAGGATCATGGCTTTTGACAATCCGGAGAACCCCACCATCATGGAGGAATTTATCCGGGCCATCGGCGCGGAGCCGGTGATTTATCCCTACCGGAACGAGTGCTGCGGCGGTTACATATCTCTGAAGGAGAAGGAACTGGCCTGTTCCATGTGTGAAAAAATCATGGACAGTGCGGCGGGCTTCGGCGCGGACCTTCTGATCACTGCCTGTCCCCTGTGTCTGTATAACCTGAACGCAGGCGGAAACGGCAGGCTTCCGGTGGTTTATTTTACAGAGCTTCTGGCGGAAGCTCTGGGTGTGAAAAAGGAGGCGGGAAATCAGTGAACCGAGAGAAAAAACAGGCGGAGCTGATCACCGAGATCAGCGGCGTGAACCCTTTAAAATGCATGAAATGCGGAAAATGTTCGGCATCCTGCCCCTCCTTTGAGGAGATGGACATTAAGCCCCATCAGTTTGTATCCTATGTGGCGAACGAAAATATTGAGGCGCTGGTGAACTCCAAATCCCTGTGGAAATGTCTTTCCTGCTTTGCCTGCGTGGAGCGCTGTCCCAGGGATGTGAAGCCGGGCAAGCTGATTGACGCGGCCAGGCAGCTGGTGATCCGTCAGAGAGGACAGGAGTATTTGTCGCCGGATGAGATTCCGGCGCTGCTGGATCCAGAGCTTCCCCAGCAGCTTCTGGTCAGCGCATTTCGTAGGTACAGGAGGTAAGAGACATGCAGAGAATCGGCGTGTTTGTCTGTCATTGCGGCAGCAATATTGCAGCGACAGTAGATGTGAAAAAGGTAGTGGAGATGGCGGCCCTGGAGCCCGGGGTGGTTCACGCGGAGGACTACCAGTATATGTGCTCGGAGGCGGGCCAGTCCCTGATTGCAAAGGCAATTCAGGAAAAGCAGCTCACCGGGCTGGTGGTGTGCTCCTGTTCCCCCAGAATGCACGAGACCACATTCCGCAAGGCTGCGGAGCGGGCAGGCTTAAATCCCTATATGGTGGAGATTGCGAATATCCGGGAACACTGCTCCTGGATTCACAAGGATATGGAGGAGGCCACCAGGAAGGCAGTGATTTTAGCCCGGGCGGCCATTGCCAAGGTGAATTTAAATACTCCCCTGCAGCCGGGGGAGAGCCGGGTGACAAAGCGGGCGCTGGTGATCGGAGGCGGTATCGCCGGGATTCAGACAGCGCTGGATATCGCGGACGCTGGCTACGAGGTGGATATTGTGGAAAAGACCCCCAGCATCGGCGGACGGATGTCCCAGCTGGATAAGACCTTCCCCACACTGGATTGTTCCGCCTGTATCCTGACACCGAAGATGGTGGAGGCGGCGGCCCACGAGAGGATCAGAATTTATACATACAGCGAGGTGGAGAAGGTATCCGGCTTTGTGGGAGATTTTACGGTGGACATCCGTAAGAAGGCCCGCAGCGTGGATATGGACAAGTGCACCGGCTGCGGCGTCTGTCAGGAGAAATGTCCCTCCAAAAAGACCCCCAGCGAGTTTAACCGGGGATTAAATAACCGGAGCGCCATCTATACGCCCTTTGCCCAGGCCATTCCCAATGTGCCGGTGATCGACAGGGAGCACTGCATCAAGTTCCAGACGGGAAAATGCGGGGTCTGTGCCAAGGTCTGCCAGGCGGGAGCCATTGATTATGAGCAGAAGGACGAGATTGTGACGGAAAAGTACGGAGCCATCGTGGTGGCCACCGGCTTTGATACGATAAAATTAGATCAGTATGACGAGTATGCCTACAGCCAGAGCAAGGATGTGATCACTTCCCTGGAGCTGGAGCGGATCATGAATGCGGCCGGCCCCACCAAGGGTCATCTGGAACGGCTCTCCGACGGGAAGCCCCCCAAGGAAATGGTGTTTATCCAGTGCGTGGGAAGCCGCTGTGCGGATGAGCGGGGCAAGAGCTATTGTTCCAAGATCTGCTGCATGTACACTGCGAAGCACGCCATGCTGATTCGGGACAAATATCCGGATGTGAATGTTACCGTATTTTATATCGATGTGCGTACTCCCGGAAAGAATTTTGATGAGTTTTACCGCCGGGCTGTGGAGCAGTACGGTGTGAACTATATTAAGGGCCAGGTGGGCAAGGTGATCCCTCAGCCGGATGGAAAGCTTCTGGTGCAGGGGGTAGATCTTTTGGATAACCGCCGGATTATGAAGGAGGCGGATATGGTGGTGCTGGCCACGGCCATTGAGCCCAATCCGGATGTGAGAAAGATCGCCACCATGCTGACGGCCAGCATTGATACCAACAATTTCCTCACTGAGGCTCATGCAAAGCTCCGTCCGGTGGAATCCCCCACAGCGGGAATTTTCCTCTCCGGCGTATGCCAGGGGCCCAAGGATATCCCGGAGACGGTGGCTCAGGCCGGCGCGGCTGCGGTGAAGGCCATCGGGCTGCTGGCCAAGGAGAAACTGACCACCAATCCCTGTACGGCCAAATCCGATGAGCTTTTGTGCAACGGCTGTTCCGTCTGCGCCAACGTCTGCCCCTATGGCGCCATTACCTACGAGGAGCGTCAGGTGAATGACCACGGGATCCGGGAGGTTCGCCGTCTGGCGGTGGTGAACAGCGCGCTGTGCCAGGGCTGCGGAGCCTGTACGGTTGCCTGTCCCTCCGGAGCGATGGACCTGCAGGGCTTTTCCAACAGACAGATCATTGCGGAGGTGGATGCGATATGCCGATGAAAGATGAATTTAAACCGAAGATAGTGGCTTTCTGCTGCAACTGGTGCAGCTATGCGGGGGCGGATCTGGCGGGAAGCAGCCGTCTGACCTATCCGGCGGATGTGAAGATTATCCGGGTGCCCTGTTCCTGCCGCGTGAATCCCATGTTTATTCTGCGGGCTTTTGAGAAGGGAGCCGACGGCGTGATTTTGTGCGGCTGCCATCCCGGTGACTGCCACTACAGCACCGGAAACTATTATGCCAGAAGAAGGATGACGCTGCTGTTTTCCATGCTGGACTATCTTGGGGTGGAGAACGGGCGCACCCGCGTGGAGTGGGTGTCCGCTGCCGAGGGCGTGAAGTTTTCCCAGACCATGAATGAGTTTGTGGAGAAGATTCATTCCCTGGGCAAGAACGTGAGATTGGAGGACTTAAGATGCAGGAAGGAATGAAAAACGGCTGCGCTGGCGCTCCGGCGGTGCTTCTTGAGCGGATCAGCACGCTTCTGGCGGAGGGCACCGTGGCCCGGGTGCTGGGATGGAAGGCCGGGGATATGGCCTACAATCCGGAGCCGGCCTATTTTGAAACCCAGGAGGCTTTGAAGGATTTCGTGTACGACGGATTCTGCGGAGCCAATTTAAGTAAATATATGATTGAGGCCTCCAAACTGGAGGGAAAGACGTTAGTCTGCCTGAAGCCCTGCGATACCTACAGCTTTAACCAGCTTTTAAAGGAGCACCGGGTGGACCGGGAGAAGGCCTACATTATTGGTGTGGGCTGCGGCGGGAAGCTGGATGTGGAGCAGATCAGAAGGAAAGGGATCAAGGGCATTCAGAGTATCGACGGAGCGCAGCTTGTCTGGGAGGAGAGTGACCCGGGCACGGAGCTTAAGGGCATCGGGGACGATGTGCTGACCATCCGGACCATCTACGGAGAGAAAACCCTTCCGTATGGGGAGGCCCTTCTGGAGCGCTGCCATGTGTGCAAGGGCAAGGAGCACCGGGTGTACGACGAGCTGATCGGCCAGTCCAGGGATACGAAAGATGCGGACCGTTTTGCACAGGTAGAGCGCATCGAGGCCATGAGCCCGGAGGAGAAATTCGCTTTCTTCCAGCAGGAACTGAGCAAATGTATCCGCTGCAATGCCTGCCGGAATGTGTGCCCTGCCTGCAGCTGCCGCAAGTGTGTGTTTGACAGTAATAAATTCGACAGCTCCCAGAAGGCCAACGCGGATTCCTTCGAGGAGAAAATGTTCCATATTATCCGGGCCTTCCATGTGGCGGGAAGATGTACCGACTGCGGAGAGTGCAGCCGCGTTTGCCCCCAGGGTATTCCGCTGCATCTGTTTAACCGGAAATTTATCAAGGATATCAACGAGCTGTACGGAACCTATCAGGCAGGCGAGAACGCGGAGGATAAGATGCCTCTCACCAGCTTTGATTTTGGCGATGCAGAGCCCGGTATCGTGGGAGAAAGGGGATAATGATGTATAAGATAGCGAGAGAAAATCTGTCCGCATTATTCCGGAAAATCGCGGAGCAGCAGGAGCTGTATCTTCCGGTGCGCAGGGCCGGCCAGGTGAACTTCGGCGTCTGGAGCGAGGAAGCCGTGGTGGATCTGGACACCTTGAAAAGCGTGAAATCCCCCAAGGATGTCTTCTTTCCCCAGAGCGAGAACCTTTATACGGTGCAAAAGGAAGGAAGGAAGCTGAACGTATGTCCCCAGGATTTGCAGGAGAAGGATTTTGTGGTATTCGGTATGCGTTCCTGTGATGTGCAGGGACTTTGCGTGCTGGACCGTGTATTCCTGTCAGAGCCGGTGGATACCTACTACGCGGCCAGAAGAGAACACGGCGCCATCGTGGCGCTGGCCTGTCACGAGCCGGAGGAGTCCTGCTTCTGTAAGGTATTCGGCATCGACTGCGCCAATCCCGGTGCGCTGCCGGAGACGGCAGAAGGGACTGGGGCAGAGAATAAAAAGGGCGGCGCCGACGTGGCGGCCTGGCTGATCGGGGAGGAGCTGTACTGGAAGGCGCAAACGGAAAAGGGCGAAAAGCTTACGGAGGCGCTGAAGGGTATTTTGACGGACACCGGGGAGACGGAGGAGCAGCAAAAGCTGGCCGGGGAGAAGGTGGCCCGGGAGCAGGCGGCCATCCGGGCCATCGTGGAGCAGCTTCCCTACTCCCATCTGTCTTTAGACGGCTGGAATGGAGCGGCCTTAAATGAGAAGTTTAACTCCCCCCTGTGGGAGGAGCTTTACAAGCCCTGCCTGGCCTGCGGCACCTGTACCTTTGTGTGCCCCACCTGCCAGTGCTATGACATTAAGGATTACGATACGGGCCACGGAGTCCAGAGATACCGTTGCTGGGATTCCTGCATGTACTCTGATTTTACCATGATGGCCCACGGAAACAACCGCACCAGCCAGATGCAGCGTTTCCGCCAGAGATTCATGCACAAGCTGGTCTATTTCCCGGCGAATAACGACGGGATGTACTCCTGTGTGGGCTGCGGCCGGTGCGTGGAGAAATGTCCGGCATCCTTAAATATTGTGAAGGTAATAAAGAAATTCCAGGAAGAGAAACAGAAGGCCCAGGCGGCGGAAATGGCGGGAGGTGACCAGTTATGAGCGATTGCAGAAATGACGAGATAGAGAAGAAAGAAGCTGTCCAGGACGGCGGCGCTCACCAGTGCACCTGCCATACAAATTATAAAAGAGATACCCTGATTCCCATGGTGGGAGTGATCACCGATATTCGTCAGGAGACCCCGGATGTAAAAACCTTCCGGGTCAATGCGCCGGAGGGCGGGAAGCTTTTTGAGCATATGCCGGGGCAGTGCGCCATGGTGTGTGCGCCGGGCATCAGCGAGGGGATGTTCTCCATCACCTCCTCCCCCACCAACAGGGAATACCAGGAGTTCAGTATCAAAAAGTGTGGCATGCTCACCGACTATCTGCACAGCCTGCAGGTGGGGGATGAGATTACGGTCCGGGGGCCCTACGGAAATTATTTTCCGGTGGAGACGGAGCTGAAGGGAAAAAATCTGCTGTTTATTGCAGGAGGAATCGGCCTGGCTCCCCTGCGTTCCGTGATTAATTATGTGCTGGACAATCGGGAAAATTACGGAACGGTGGATATTGTCTACGGTTCCCGCTCCGCGGATGATTTAGTGCAGTTAAAGGAGATTCAGGAAGTCTGGATGAAGGCGGAGGGCGTCAATGTCTATCTGACCATCGACCGGGAACAGGAGGGCTGGGACGGTCATGTGGGATTTGTGCCGAATTATGTAAAGGAATTGGGCTTTGACACAGACAAGACCGCGCTGGTGTGCGGGCCGCCCATCATGATCAAATTTGTGCTGGCGGGCTTAAAGGAGCTGGGCTTCACCGATCAGCAGGTGTACACCACCCTGGAGCTTCGCATGAAGTGCGGCGTAGGCAAGTGCGGCCGCTGCAATATCGGCTCCAAATATGTCTGCAAAGACGGTCCGGTATTCCGGTATGACGAAATTGACGAGCTTCCCAATGAGTATTGATAACAGAAAGGGTATACGGTAAAACAGATGGAAAAAATGGTAAATGTTTATTTCTTCGGTAAGCGTTATCAGGTTCCGGCGGATCTGACCATCATGACGGCGATGGAATACGCCGGATATACGCTGAAGCGGGGCTGCGGCTGCCGTCACGGTTTCTGCGGGGCCTGCGCCACCATTTACAGAATCAAAGGAAAAAATGAGCTGAAAACCTGTCTGGCCTGTCAGACCCAGGTGGAGGAGGGCATGTATGTGGCCAGCATCCCCTTCTTCCCCACGGACAAACGGACCTACGATATAGAAGAGCTGAAACCGGACCAGCGGGTTATGATGGAGCTGTACCCGGAAATTTACAGCTGCATCGGCTGTAATGCCTGTACCAATGCCTGTACGCAGGATCTGAACGTGATGCAGTACATTGCGTACGCGCAGCGGGGAGAGTTTGAAAAATGTGCCGAGGAGTCCTTTGACTGCGTAGGCTGCGGCTGCTGTTCCGTGCGCTGTCCGGCGGGCATTTCCCATCCTCAGGTGGCGCAGCTGGCCAGGCGTCTCACCGGCAAGTACATCGCTCCCGAGGCGAAGCATCTGACGAACCGTGTGGAGGAGATCAACCGCGGCCAGTACGATGAGCTGATCGAACAGATCATGCAAAAGCCCATCGAGGAGATGAAAGAACTTTACAATTCCAGAGAGATTGAGAAATAAGGAGGGGAGCAAACATGTATACACCATATCCAGAGTATATGATGGAGTCGGTCAGGAAGGTGGAAGCCACCAGAGAGAAGCGTATGTCAGAGGAACCGAGACGGCTGACGGCGGACGAAAAAGACGCTCTCCTGAAGGAGTTTCATCCGGACTATCGAGAAGAGGCCTTTGAGGAGATCAAGATCGGCCCCAACAAGGGTCAGAAGGCCAACCGGGAGCTGGTACATCTTTTACATTCCAACAGCCGCCTTTTGCAGGACAAGGTGGATTTAAGCAAGGTGGACTACGATGTGGATGTGCTGGTGATCGGAGGCGGCGGAGCGGGTTCCTCCTGTGCCATTGAGGCCCACAATGCCGGCGCAGATGTGATGATCGTCACCAAGCTGCGAATCGGGGATGCCAACACCATGATGGCGGAGGGCGGTATCCAGGCGGCGGACAAGGAGAACGATTCTCCGGTACAGCATTATCTGGACGCCTTCGGCGGCGGTCATTTTGCCGCGAAGCCGGAGCTGGTAAAGCGCCTTGTGATGGAAGCTCCCGATGCCATTAAATGGCTGAATGAGCTGGGGGTTGAATTTGACAAGGAAGAGGACGGAAGGATGATCACCACCCACGGCGGCGGTACCTCCAGAAAGAGAATGCATGCAGCGAAGGATTATTCCGGCGCGGAGATCATGCGTACCTTGAGAGACGAGGTATTAAACCTGGGCATTCCGGTGGTGGAGTTTACCGCGGCTGTAGAGCTGATCAAGGATGAAAAGGGCCAGGCGGCAGGGGCGGTTCTCTTAAATATGGAGACGGGAGACTACTCTGTGGCAAGAGCAAAGACGGTGGTGATCGCCACCGGCGGAGCAGGCCGCATGCACTATCAGGGCTTCCCCACCTCCAACCATTACGGAGCGACGGCGGACGGCCTGATCCTGGGATATCGGGCGGGAGCGCCGCTGCTGTACCAGGATTCCATTCAGTATCATCCCACCGGCGCGGTGTATCCCTCCCAGATTCTGGGTGCCCTGGTGACGGAGAAGGTTCGTTCCGTGGGAGCACAGCTGGTGAATGCGGAGGGCGAGGCTTACATCCATCCCCTGGAGACGCGGGATGTCAACGCCTCCGGTGTCATCCGCGAGTGCCAGGAGGGCCGCGGCGTGGAGGTACCGGGGGGACAAAAGGGTGTTTGGCTGGATACCCCTATGATTGAGATTTTGGGTGGAGAGGGGACCATCGAGAAGCGGATTCCCGCCATGTTCCGTATGTACATGAAATACGGAATTGACATGAGAAAGGTGCCCATCCTGATTTACCCCACCCTGCATTATCAGAACGGCGGTTTGGATATTGAGGGCAATGGCTTCACAAAAGCGATCCCCAACCTGCTGGTGGCAGGCGAGGCGGTGGGCGGTATCCATGGAAGAAACCGTTTGATGGGCAATTCCCTGCTGGATATTATCGTATTCGGACGCAATGCCGGAAAGGCTGCTGCGGCGAAGGCCAAGGATGTGGAGCTTGGCAGCCTGAACGTGGATCATGTGGAGAAATACGCGAAGGAGCTGGAGGCTGCCGGCGTGGCTACGGGAGAGGTATCTCCGCTGCTGCTGCCCAAGTATGCCAGACATGAAAGATAAAGGAAACAGGAAAGGGAAAATGGATTATGGGAATACTTACCTGGTTTCGGGAGAGCGTGTTTTCGAATACGCTGATGATTGTATTTTTAATAGCGGTTTTGGGGTACCTGGTGGGCAGTATTAAGATTGCAGGCATTGAGCTGGGAACCGCCGGTATCCTGCTGGTGGCGCTGGTATTCGGACACTTTGGGTTTGAGATTCCGGGTCTGGTGCGGGAGCTGGGCCTGATCTGCTTCGTGACGGCGGTGGGATTTATCGCCGGGCCGAAGTTTTTCCGGAATTTTAAGCTGAATGCCACCTCCTACATCCTGCTGGGCATTCTGATTATCGCAGCGGGAGCCTTGACCTGTGTGGCGGTGATTACGGTATTTCGGGTACCCACAGATATCAGCGTGGGAATGATGGCGGGGGCTCTTACCAGCACTCCCGGTCTGGCGGCGGCCTTAGAGGCCACTGGCTCTGACGCAGCTTCCGTGGGATACGGCATCGCCTATCCCTTCGGCGTGGTGGGCGTGGTACTGTTTGTACAGCTGGTGCCCAAGCTTCTAAAGACCGATATGGCGGCGGAGCGGGCCGCGTTTGAGGCGGCTTCCAACGTGGATGTGGCGGAGTTTCATAAGGAGCATAAGGAAGAGCTGTTCTATGCGGACAGTATGGGATTTTTCCCCTTTTCCCTGGCCATTGCGTTTGGAATTATTTTGGCGAAGATTCAGATACCGCTGCCCGGCGGCGCAGTATTTTCCCTGGGCACCTCCGGCGGACCACTGATTGCGGGTCTGGTGCTGGGACATTTCGGAAAGATCGGACGGCTCAGCGTAAAGGTGGAAAAGCATGTGCTGGAATGCCTGCGGGAGTTCGGTCTGGCCCTGTTCCTTATCGGGGCCGGGGTGCAGGCGGGAGCCGGATTTGTGGAAATTTTGCAGGAGCAGGGTGTTCTGCTGTTTGTGTACGGCGCACTGATGACGCTGATCCCCATGCTGCTGGGGTACGCTTTTGCTGTGAAGGTGCTGAAGCTGAACCTGTTTAATACGCTGGGTTCCATCTGCGGCGGCATGACCAGCACGCCGGCCCTCGGTACCCTGATTCGTGTGACGGAGACAGACGATGTGGCGTCGGCCTATGCGGCCACCTATCCGGTGGCGCTGGTGATTGTGGTGCTGGCGTGTCAGTTTATTGGAATATTTTTGTAAAATTTGGAGGTGAGCGTTTATGCGGGAGATTCAGGTACAGCAGATTACAGATGTGGTGGAGAAGCTGTGCATCGAGGCCAATCAGTATTTGCCGGAGGATGTACAGTGCGCCATTAAAAATTGCAGAGCGTGTGAGGACTGGGAGATTGCCCAGGGTGTGTTGGATAAGATCATCACAAACTTCGAGATCGCCAGGGAAGAACAGGTACCCATCTGTCAGGATACCGGCATGGCCTGTGTATTTTTGGAGATCGGCCAGGACGTACACATTGTGGGAGGAAATCTGGCGGAAGCGGTGGACGAGGGAGTGCGCCGGGGATACGACAAGGGTTATTTAAGAAAATCCGTGGTGAAGGATCCGGTACGCCGGGGCAATACCGGGGATAATACCCCTGCCATGCTTTATACGGAGATTGTACCGGGAGAGCAGATCAAGATTACTGTGGGGCCCAAGGGCTTCGGCAGTGAGAACATGAGTGCGATTCGGATGTTTAAGCCCTCCGCGGGTCTGCAGGGAATCAAGGACTTTATTCTGGAGACGGTGGAGAATGCCGGCCCCAATCCCTGCCCGCCCATGGTGGTGGGAGTAGGCATCGGCGGTACCTTCGATAAGGCGGCGCTGCTGGCGAAAAAAGCCCTGATGCGCCCCATCGATTCCTCCAATGAGGATCCCTTCTATGCGGATCTGGAGAAGGAGATGCTGGAGAAAATCAATCAGCTGGGTATCGGGCCCCAGGGCTTCGGCGGAAAAACCACGGCCATTGGCCTGAATATCGAGACCCTTCCCACCCATATCGCGGGAATGCCCTGCGCCATCAATATTAACTGTCATGTGACGCGCCATAAGACGGAGGTGATCTAAATGGAAAAGCATATTACATTGCCGCTGACCAAGGAGGTGGCAGAGACGCTCCACGCCGGAGATACGGTCTATCTGACCGGGACGATTTATACCTCCAGAGACGCGGGACATAAGCGGATGTGCGAGGCCCTTGCCAGAGGAGAAGCCCTTCCCTTTGATCCTACGGATGCCACCATCTACTATGTGGGTCCCACACCGGCCAAGCCGGGGCAGGTGATCGGTTCTGCCGGTCCCACCACCAGCGGCCGGATGGATGCCTACGCCCCCACCATGATGTCGGTGGGAGCCAGAGGCATGATCGGAAAGGGAGCCAGGCTGCCGGAGGTGGTGGAGGCCATGAAGAAATACAGCGGCGTTTACTTTGGAGCCATCGGAGGCGCCGGAGCGCTGCTGGCGAAGTGTATTAAAAGGGCGGAGCTGATTGCTTACGAGGATCTGGGAGCAGAGGCGCTGCGAAAGCTCTATGTGGAGGAGATGCCCCTGGTGGTGATCATCGACAGCCAGGGCCGGAACCTGTACGAGGAAGGACGGAGTGCCTATCTGAAGGAAAAACAGGCGTAGATTGTTTTGCGCAGATACAGAAGGAGAAAAATGGGAATGAGGTGGAAGTCCTATGCAAAAGATGACAGAAGGCCAGATGTCTGAGACCTTTATCAACTCAGCCTTTCTGGCGCTCTCCGGCGGATTTCAGGACGCTTACACTTACAATGTGCGGGAGGGCGTGTTTTCCAATGCTCAGACCGGAAATGTAGTGCTGATGAGCCAGCATTTCATGGTGGGAGACTGGCGGGGGGCGCTGCGTTATCTGCTGCCGATTTTTGCCTTTGTCCTGGGCGTGGTGGTGTCGGAGGGGATTGAAGCCAGATTCCGGTATGCCAGGAAGCTTCACTGGAGACAGAGCGTGCTTCTTATCGAGATCGGGATTTTGGCTATGGTAGGATTTATCCCTACAGGGTTCAATATGTTGGCCACCGGATTGGTATCCTTCGCCTGCGCCATGCAGGTACAGGCCTTCCGTACCGTGGATGGGTATTCCTATGCCAGTACCATGTGCATCGGGAACCTGAGAAGCGGCACGGTGGCGCTTTCCTCTTATCTTAGAGAGCGGAAGCGGGAGCAGCTGGAGCGAGCTGCCAACTACTTTGGCGTGATTTTGTTTTTCGCCCTGGGGGCTGGGCTGGGAGGTAATATCTCCCTGCGCTACGGCATCTCCACCATCTGGTTCTGTGTCGCCTGTCTGTTCATCAGCTTCTGTCTGATGGCGGTGCGGGTGAAGGAGCAGTAATTTACAAAAGGGACGAAGAATAGAGCAGGACGGCAGAGACACCTACATCTAGAAATCTTTTCAGATGTAGGTGTCTCTGCCGTTCTGCTTTATTTTGTTGTTTTCTGGTTTTCATAAATTAGGGCAAAATGGGTACAATGTGTTTATGAGAGCAATTTGACCCAGGAAGCGGCCGCCGGCCTGAAATAGGGCATTGGACGGGGAAGAAGGCAAGGAGGATGACTGATTTATGAAAAAGAGGAAAAGATGGGGACTTGCACTGGCGGCGGGATTGGTGGTTTTCGGACTGACCGGATGCGGCCATGGAAGCGGATCAGGAGAAAAAAGGATTGTCCGGATCGGTCACAATCAGTCTCAGAACCATCCCACCCACATTGCGCTGACGGCGTTCCAGGAATTTATCAATGAAAAGCTGGGGGACAAGTATCAGGTGGAGGTATATCCCGGCGAGCTTTTAGGCTCCCAGGCGGAGATGGTGCAGCTGACTCAGACCGGTGCCATCGACTATTGCATCGCCAGTAACTCCATTCTGGAAACCTTCAGTGAGAACTGGTCCATTTTTAACCTGCCCTTCCTGTTCTCCAGTGCACAGGCTTATCACGCTGCGATGGATGATCCCAAGGTGACAGATTCGATCTTTGAGGCATCCAAAAAGGCCGGGTTTGTGGCGGTGACCTGGCTGGACGCAGGTACCAGAAACTTCTATACGATGAACAAGCCCATCAACAGTCCGAAGGATCTTAAGGGTCTGAAGATTCGGGTACAGCAGTCTCCCACCAATATTGAGATGATGCGTCTGCTGGGCGGATCCGCCACCCCCATGGGCTTTGGCGAGGTGTACACGGCCCTTCAGTCCGGGATCATCGACGGAGCGGAAAACAATGAGCTGGCCTTGACGGACAACGGTCACGGCGATGTCTGTAAATATTATTCCTACGATATGCACCAGATGGTTCCGGATATCGTGATCGGGAACGTGGCATTTATGGAAAGTCTCACCCGGGAGGAGCAGGCCATTTTTGAGGAGGGCTACCAGCTGATCAACAGGGTTCAGCGGGAAGAGTGGACGAAGGCTGTGGAGGCGGCCAAGAATCGAGCCCAAAGGGAGCAGGGAGTGGAGTTTCTCTATCCGGATACTGCGCCCTTCCGGGAAGCCGTGATCTCTCTGCATGAGTCGATCCTGTCCGCGAATCCAGATCTACAGCCGATTTATGATAAAATTCAGGATTATAATGCCCAGTACACCGAAGAGGCAGAAGAGGAAAGGGACGGGGTGGAAACAGAAAAAAGCAGGAGGGTATCATGAAGCAGTTTCGATTTGTTTTAAACAAGATTTTAGATGTGCTGGCGGGGGTGAGCTTCCTTGTGATGGTGGCTTTGACCTGCTGGCAGGTATTTACCAGATACATCCTTCAGCACCCCTCCTCCTGGTCCGAGGAGCTGGTGGGCTATCTGTTCGGATGGATGGCGCTCTTTGGCGCGTCCCTGGTGGCTGGGGAGCGGGGGCATATGAATATCCCGGTGCTGGTGGAGCGTTTTGGCATAAACGGAAGAAAAGCCTTCGTCATTTTTGCGGAGTTGACCGCCTGTATTTTCTCAGCAGTGATTCTGGTATACGGAGGGGTGCAGATCGCCTCTCTGGCTATGGTGCAGATGACCTCCTCCCTGGGGATTCCCATCGGTGTATTTTACTGGGTGCTGCCCGTCAGCGGTGGGCTGAATGTGATTTATACGCTGCTGAATATTGTGGACATCTGCAGCGGCACGATCTCTCTGAAAACCCCGGATGAATTGGAAAAGGAGGCATAGCATATGGCGATCAAGGCGTTAATTGTAATCTTAGCTGTAATGCTGGCGCTGCTGTTCATTGGCGTTCCGGTGGCCTATTCCATCGGTATTTCCGCCCTGGCTGCCATCCTGATGGTGATCGATCTGGATGTGGCCGTACTTACCGCAGCACAGAGAACCTTTGTGGGTATGAGTAAATTTTCCCTGACGGCGATTCCCTTTTTCGTACTAGCAGGAAATCTGATGAATCAGGGCGGCATCGCCAGACGACTGGTGGATTTTGTTCTGGCGATTCTGGGTAAGCTGCCGGGGGCTCTTCTGGTGACCAACGTGGGCACCAACGCATTGTTTGGCGCCATTTCTGGTTCCGCCTCCGCGGCGGCTGCCGCTGTGGGCAGCATGGTGCGGGAGGGAGAGGAGGAGCAGGGGTATGATCCGGCGCTGTGCGCGGCTACGAATGCGGCTTCCGCCCCCTCCGGACTGCTGATTCCTCCCTCCAATGCGCTGATCACCTACTCGCTGGTATCCGGAGGCACCTCTGTGGCGGCATTGTTTATGGCAGGCTATATTCCGGGGCTGATCTGGGCGGTCTGCTGCGGCGTGGCGGCGGTGGTTCTGGCAAAGAGAAACGGCTACAGGGGCACACCGGGGAAATTCAGCTGGAGGAAGTTTGGCAGTACCACGCTGAGAGCAATTCCCTCCCTGTCTCTGATTATTGTGGTCATCGGGGGAATCATTGCCGGTATTTTCACTGCCACAGAAGGGTCCGCCATCGCGGTGGTGTACGCGCTGATTCTGGGCATCTGCTATAGGAACATTACCTGGAAATCCTTTTGGAGAATCACCGTGGAGTCGGCAAAGACCAGCGGCATGATTGTATTCCTCATCGGCGTTTCCAATATTCTGGGCTGGGTGATGGCCTTCACCCAGATTCCCCAGGCCATCTCCAGACTGCTGCTGGGAGTGACCGACAGCCAGATCATCATTCTGCTGATTATGAACCTGATTCTGCTGATTTCCGGCACCTTCATGGACGTGACTCCGGCCATCATGATTTTTACGCCGCTGTTCCTTCCCATTGTGAAAACCTTTGGCATGAGTCCGGTACAGTTCGGACTGATTCTCGTTTACAACCTCTGCATCGGCAACATCACGCCGCCAGTGGGAAATACGCTGTTTGTGGGAATCAAGGTGGGAAGGACTTCACTGACGAAGGTGATGCCCTATATGCTGATCTATTATGGGGCGATTTTGCTGGGACTGATACTGGTAACCTATGTGCCGGCAATGTCTCTGGGACTTCCCTCTGCGGCAGGATTACTTTAGCAGGAAAGGACAAGGTATATGCAGTTAAGCGAACAGGGTTTACGTTTGGACAAAGGAAAATGGGAGGCCGCCGGCTATAAGCTGCCGGAATATGACAGGGCGGCCATGATAGAAAAAACAAAGGAGAAGCCCTTCTGGCTTCATTTTGGCGCAGGGAATATTTTCCGGGCGTATCAGGCGGCTGTGGTGGAAAAGCTGCTGGATACCGGAGTCATTGACCGGGGACTGATCGCTGTGGGCGGGCATGAGGCGGTGGAAAGGCTATTTTGGCCCCACGACAATTATCATCTGATGGTCACCCTGAAGGCCAACGGTACCGTGGAAAAGATGGTTATCGGAAGTGTGGCGGAGGCTCTGACCATGGATGCGGGGCAGGAGCGTCATCTGCAGCGTCTGGCGGAGATTTTTCGGAAGGATTCCCTGCAGATGGTCACCTTCACCATCACGGAGAAGGGCTACAGCCTGAAGAGGGGAGACGGCTCCCTCCTGCCGGAGGTGGCGGAGGATCTTGCCAGGGGGCCTGCCGAACCGGTCAGCTATATGGGAAGAGTGGCCGCCCTTTTGCATGCCCGGTTCCAGGCGGGAGGGAAGCCTCTGGCTATGGTGAGTATGGATAACTGCTCCCATAATGGGGATAAGCTGAAAGCGTCGATTCTGGCCTTTGCGGAGGCCTGGGAGAAGAAAGGACTGGTGAATGCAGGCTTCGGGGCTTATGTGAGGGATGAGACAAAGGTGTCCTTCCCCTGGACCATGATTGACAAGATCGTCCCCCGTCCCGACAAGTCGGTGGAAAGGCTGCTGGCAAAGGACGGGCTGGAGGGGATGGACCCCATCGTCACAGACAGAAAGACCTACATTGCCCCCTTCGTCAATGGGGAGGAGACCCAGTATCTGGTGGTGGAGGATAAGTTTCCCGGCGGGAGGCCCCAGCTGGAAGCAGGCGGCCTGATTTTCACCGACGGGGAAACGGTGGATAAGGTGGAAAAGATGAAGGTCTGCACCTGTTTAAATCCGCTGCATACCGCGCTGGCTGTGTTCGGCTGCGTGCTGGGCTTTGAGAAGATTTCCCAGGAGATGCGGGACCCCCTGCTGAAAAAGCTGGTGGAGGGAATCGGATATAAAGAGGGCCTTCCGGTGGTGGTGAATCCCGGCGTGCTGGACCCGAAGGAATTTATCGATACGGTGCTTCAGGTGCGGCTGCCCAATCCCTTTATGCCGGATACGCCTCAGAGAATTGCCACCGACACCTCCCAGAAGCTGGGCGTGCGTTTTGGCGAGACCGTGAAGGCTTACGCAGCCTCCGAAGAGCTGTCTGTGTCGGACCTGAAATTGATTCCATTGGTGTATGCGGGCTGGCTGCGTTATCTGATGGCGGTGGACGACAGCGGCAAAGCCTTTGAACTCAGCGCCGATCCGCTTCTGGAGACGGTATGCCCGGTGGTGGCAGGATTTTGTCTGGGAAAAGAGGCGGACGTGGATGTCCTGCGCCCGGTGCTGGAAAATAAGGCAATTTTCGGTGTAAACCTCCGGGAGGTGGGGCTGGCGGACAGAGTGTGCGGTTACTTTAAGGAAATGATCGCAGGGCCGGGAGCCGTGCGGGCCACCCTGGAAAAATACGTGTAAATGATAAGTGCCGGATAAATCTGCGGAGGACAAAAAGCGCAGCTTTGTCCGGCTGTATCCGTATTGCAAAAACGTTCAGGAAAAAAGGAGAAGGAAAATGAAAAAATTCATGGATGAGGAATTTCTGCTGTCCACTCCGACGGCGCGGAAGCTGTATCACGAGTATGCGGAGGCGATGCCCATCATCGATTATCACTGCCATATCAATCCTCAGGAAATCTATGAGGACCGCCAGTTCGAGAATATTACCCAGGTATGGCTGGGGGGCGATCATTACAAATGGCGCCAGATGCGTTCCAACGGCGTGGAGGAAAGGGATATCACTGGGGACGCCCCGGACCGGGAAAAATTCCAGAAGTGGGCGGAAACGCTGGAGCTTGCCATCGGAAATCCTCTGTATCACTGGAGCCACCTGGAATTGAAGCGGTATTTTGGCTACGAGGGATATTTAAACGGAGATACAGCAAAGGAGGTATGGAAGCTCTGCAACGAAAAACTCACCGGCGGAACGATGTCCGCCAGAAGCCTGATCAAAATGTCCAATGTAACGGTAATCTGCACCACAGACGATCCGGCGGATACGCTGGAGTGGCATAAAAAAATCGCGGAGGATGAAAGCTTTGACGTACAGGTGCTTCCCGCCTGGAGGCCGGAGCGGGCCATGAACATGAAAAAACCGGATTATCCGGATTATCTGAAGCGCTTAAGTCAGGTATCCGGTGTGAAGATCACAAGCTTTGCCGCGCTGATTCAGGCGCTGCGGGTGCGGATGGATTACTTTGCACAGGCGGGCTGCAGGATATCGGATCACAGCCTGGATTATGTAATGTATGCGTCGGCTTCCGGGGAGGAGATTGAGGAGATTTTTGCCAGGCGGCTCTCCGGCGTTATGGCCACAAAAGAGGAAACGAAAAAATTCGAGACGGCCTTCCTGGTGGCTATGGGCCGGGAATATCACAAGAAAAACTGGGTAATGCAGCTCCACTACGGGGTAAAGCGGGACAACAACGGAAAGCTTTACGCCCAACTGGGGCCGGATGCCGGAATCGACTGTATCAATAACTTTGCCCCCTCCTCGGAGATGGCGGATTTCTTAAACGAGCTGGCAAAGACGGATGAGCTTCCCAGGACGATTCTGTATTCTCTGAACCCCAACGATAACGCTGCCATCGGCACCATCATCGGCTGCTTCCAGGACAGCAGCGCGGCAGGAAAGCTTCAGCAGGGCAGCGGCTGGTGGTTCAATGACAACAAGACCGGTATGATCGAGCAGATGACTTCCCTGGCCAACCTGGGGCTGCTGGGCAACTTCATCGGAATGCTCACCGATTCCAGAAGCTTTTTATCCTACACCCGCCACGAGTATTTCCGGCGGATCCTGTGCGACCTGATCGGCGGCTGGGTGGAAAACGGGGAGTATCCGGAGGATTATAAGGCGCTGGAGAAGATCGTGAAGGGGATTTCCTACAACAATGCAGTGCGGTATTTCGGATTTTAAATTTGTGTTTGGTTAATTACCCGGACGCAGGAAAAGGCGGGCGCGCAGGGCCACAAGCAGCTGGAAAATAACTCCGGATACCAAGAAAATCTAAGATGCAGCCGGGCGAAAATTCCGGGCACCGG
>CAMNQN010000033.1 GCA_946549155.1 uncultured Lachnospiraceae bacterium
CTTTTCTGTCTTTCTTCACTATACTCAACCCACCCCTCACTTTTTATCTTTTATTTTTTTTTTTTTATCCTTTTTTTTTTTTTTCCTTCCCCCCCCCCCCCCCCCACGGCCCCCACCCCCCCCCCCCCCCCCCCCCCCCCCCCCCCCCCCCCCCCTCCCCATCCTGCGTCCTATCTACCACCCCTCAAAAATACTTAAAGCAGATCCTGTATTCATCCTCCGCCGGATCAAACAGGCTCTCATACTCCTCCTCCGTCAGCACCCTCTGCAGCTGCTCCTGGCTCTGACTGGGCAGCACCGCGTGAACACAGTCCAGAAAGCAGAGCCTGGGAAACAGGATGCACCACCAATTCTGTCCCCGGGCCTCTCCCAGGAGGATTCGCAGCGCTTTATATTTTCCTGCCGGAAAAGTACAGTCTCCGTAGGTACGCTCCGGGAATACGGCCTCTTCCAGCCTGGCCTCCGCTCCGTAAGGAAAACCTGCCTCACGCAAAACCGCTTCCGTCTGCTCCTCTATCTGCGGAAGGAGCTGCGAAATCCGGACCTCCAGCATTGCCAGATCATTCTCCTCCTGTTCTGTCACCTGGCCCTCCAGCCATTCCAGCACCTCATCCCGCACCTTCAATTTCACCTGCTGATCCGCTTCCCTGTCGCTGTTGGCCAGCACATGAAAGCGCAGCACCTCCCGGCTGATGCCCCTCTGCAGGGCGGCCGCCTTTGCCTGCCGGATCCCGGTACCCACCAGCCAGGCAGCCAGAAAGCACACCAGAAAAGCCCAGAATTTTATGTTTCCCACCGCAAAAAGACCATTTTTTCTCTGTCCGCGTCCTGCTGCAACGTTTTTTTGCATCTGCTATCACCTCTTATCCAGAGTATTGCCAAAAATTTCTCAGGGATACAGCAGATCGTTCAGCGTACAGGTATAGTTCTGAAATTCCTCATTATTTCTGTACAAATTCTCCAGATAATCCCCCGGCTGTCCCTGGGCATGCTCCTGTATGATTTCCAGGCTCAGATCCTGGGTCTTTCCCCGAAAAACCAGAATATTCCCGGAAATCGCCGGATTTTCCTCCAGCCACAGCAATACCTCCCGCTCCAGCTGTGGATTCTCCTTCAAGCCGCTCCTCCACAGAATCGCCTTCACCTGGCTGTAATCCACATATCTGTCCTGAAGGCTCTGCACATTTTTCACCGCCTCCGCCATACCCGCTCCCGCAGCCCTGGTGATTCTTTCATCGTTCACCAGTTCCACTCCCTGCTTATCCGTATTTTCTGAAGCGGCATCCTGCTCTGAGCCCGCCTGGGCTTCTGGGCTCTTCTCCCCGCCTCCCATCCCGTCTTCCTGGGACTGCTTGCCGCCATTTTCCTTAACGGTAGGCCAGGCACAGCCAAGAATCAATTCACCCTTCTTTGCATCCAGCTCCAGAACCAGAGGAAACCGTCTGCTCTCCAGCTCTCTGGCCCCACAGCCGGTCAGCAAAAAGGCCGCCACAGTCAGAAGGGCCAGCACGCCTGCCACCGCTTTCGTTCTTCTTTTCCGTTTCACCAGCAAAACAAACAGCGCCAGCACCGGCACACAAAACCAGATTGCAACACGCTCATAAAAAAACCGGACTCGCTCCCAGCTTCCCGCCCCCCAGGCCAGCAAGTACGCCAGCACTGCACAGCCAATTCGCACGCTTCCACCCCCGCTATTCACTCCCGTCAGATCCCCGGCCTCCGTTGTCTGCCTCCCGCGCTTTCGGTTTCTTTGCTGCTCCCGCAGGGTTAGGACTATTCTTTCCATATAATAAATGCCGTTGCCTGTGGAGAGAAACAGGCTAACCAAAAGCAGCGCCGTCAAAAATACATCCCAGCGCTGAAAAAAGATACCGTGAAAATCAATACTGGTCATCAGAGTGATCATGGGCCAGGACAGCCGCTTCATCCCGGCTGCGCCAAAAATCCCGTACCCGCACAGATACACCAGCAGCAGGAAAATGCCGGCCATACAAAAAGCCAGATAAAGTTTCTTTTTCCAGCCCTTTCTCTGTTCCGTCTCCGGCAGCACAAGGGGAATCGTCAAAATACTGCCAAAACCCGACGCTGTAAGGGCAACGCACCAGAATATCCCGGACAGATCCATTCGGAGGGGCTGCCCCGTTCCCCCCAGGCTATTTTCCGCAGGCTGCACCGCCTCCCACAGCCGGGCGGGTTCGATCTGAACCGCCGCCAGAAGCAGCATTGCCAATAGAACCGCCGCCAGTACCCAGGCCAGCATCTCGCTGACCCGTCCCCGTATCTCCAGACCGCCCCGGGCCAAAAAGTATCCCACCACCAGAGGCAGCACCATGAGAACCGGCCGTGTGTATTCCGGAAGGAGATAAACCGAAGCAATCTCCCCGCACAAAAACAGCAGCAAAACCGTCTGCGCCAAAAAATAAACGCTGTAAACCAGATACAAAATCCCTGCGGCAGCCCTGCCTTCCTGCTTTTTTACATAAGTATAATAATCCACCGGGGCGGACCAGGCTCCCCGCAAAATCAGCAGCAGGCCCCCCGCCGCCAGCAAAAGCCCCAGTACCGTGCCTGTAAAAAGATCCAGCCCTGAATACCCCCCGGCCAATCCCGGCAGCAGCAGTACCATTTTTCCAATCCAGTCTGCCAGCAGCAGCGCCTGAAGCTGACGATCTGAAATCCTGCGATTGTTTGAAAACATATTTCCGCCTTTCCTGCCATTTCCCCTGGCAAATCCCTTTCTTCCCGTACCTGCGCCTTCTTTCGTAAATCACTCCGCCCCGCCGTCCGGCTTATCCTGCGTATCCGCCTCCACCCATCTCATCCTTCTGCGGTTTTCCCTCACTGCGTACACCGGCCGACGGTTCATCCGCCTCATAGGAGCCCGGAAAATCCCATCCGTCCACCGGGAAATCCCATCCCGGCCGCCTGCTGCAAAGGGCATCAGATAGGGGATTCCAAAGCTTCTCAGACCGGAGAGATGGATCAAAAGCAGCAGCCATCCCGCCACAAAACCATAAATTCCAAAAAATCCACAGAGAAAAATCATCCCGTATTTCAGCAAACGAAACGCCTCCGACAATTCCTCATTGGGAATCGAAAAGGACCCCAGCGCTGTCAGTGCGTCAATAATCACAATCATAGGGCTGATCAAATTGGCCGTCACCGCGGCCTGCCCGATAATCAGCCCGCCCACAATACCGATCATATTCCCGATGGGCCCCGGCATCCGAAGCCCCGCCTCCCGCATCAGTTCAAAAGAAATCTCCATCAGCAGCACCTCCACAATCCCCGGGAAGGGCACTCCTCCTCTTGCGTCAGCCATAGACAGCAGCAGGTTCGTGGGCAAAATCTGCGGGTGAAAATTTGTAACCGCCAGGTACAACCCCGGCAGAGAAAACGCCAGCGCAATGGCCAGATACCGGATGCAGCGCAGCAGCGAGGCAATCTCAAAATGACCGTAATAGTCATCCCCCGTCTGCAAGAGGCTGTTCATGGTGGTGGGCAAAAGCAGCGCCGCCGGCGTGTTATCACACAATAAAAGAATTCTTCCCTCCAGCACCGCCGCAGCCGCCCGGTCCGGACGCTCCGTGGTCTGAAACTGTGGAAACGGCGAATACCAGTTGTCCGCGGTAAGCTGCTCGATCACCCCACTGTCCAGAATCCCGTCAATCTCAAAGGCCGACAGCCGGGATTTAATCTCCTCCAGCAGGCTGGGATAAGCCAGCCCCTCCATATAAACCAGAGAGACCAGTGTATTGGAGCGTTCCCCCAGAAACAGCTCCTCGCATTTCAGCTTTGTGGTCCGGATTCGCTTGCGCACCAATGCCGTGTTCACCTTCACCGCTTCGCAGAATGCCTCTCTGGAGCCCCGCAAAACCTTCTCCGAATCCGCCTTGGTCACTCCCATCCCCGGATAGCCCTTGCTGCTGATTTTCAGCGCCCGGTCATAGCCATCCAGGAAAAATACCACATTGCCCGCCAGCATGGCCGCCATGCACTCTCCCAGAGTTTCCAGCTCCTTCACGTCAGAGATTCCCAGCCCATTATCCGTCACCGCCCGGTGAATCTCCTTCCCATCCATCTCCCAAAGATGATTCAGCAGCTTCCCTATCACAGAATCCTCCAGCATCATATTGGCGGCTGCCGCCTCCACATACACCACCAGACATTTCACCCTCCTGCCCTGCCCCAGCTCCATATCCCGGACGATAATGTCATCGCAGTCCGCACACCTCCTCTGAAGAAACTCCTCCACCCGCTCAATCTGCCCCGGAACCGGCTCTTCCATCTCCCTGGTCTGTCCCGGCTCTTCCATCTCTTTTTCCATCCGCGCCCTGCCTCCTTCACCGTAAACTTATCTTCTTTTCCTTCTAACCTTCCCACTTTTCCCCCCGGATATGCCTGAAACTTCTATTTTTCCTCCATAACGCCTCGCCAGCCCCCTTATTCCAAACCATCTTCCCCCGCCTGTAAATACCCGCCAATCAAAAAAGGTTACTGTTCACTTCGTTCACAGCAACACGCTACACAATGCACAGAAATTGCACCTTCGGTACAATTTCGCGCTGCTGCCCTCGGGATTCAGGTGCAATTCTGCACCTGAACACCTCGCGGAACAGTGGCACCTGAACAGTAACCAAAAAAGGACATCCGCAGTACCTTCGTAGTACCGCCATGTCCTTAAAAGTGAAGGCGCATATCACACCCTCTGTTTTGTAAATTTTGAAAAGAAGCCCCCTTACCTTTCCTCCTTAATTCTTTTCTTTGCTTCCTCTACGGTTTCTCCGTCCCTGGTGAGATAGCGGTCAACAAATGCGTCCTCTATTTTTGTGTACTTATGCACAACCGTATCTTCCATTTTTTCAAATGCTCCAACGACTTTTTCCGCAATTTTTTCATTTGCCTTTACCAATTTAGACTTTGCCATGATTACATTCCTTTCTTTTTCTGCCGGTTACTTAATTTTATTCCTTTGAGCATTAATACAATCCCCAGTGAAAGAACGAAAAAACAGACTGCCGCTCCTGTCAATATGTTCATGGTATGTGCTTTTGTATCTGTCATTTCACCAAAAGATGCAAGCATGGAGCGTTGCAGGGTTAAAACGGATACCGCCACATCCGCATAGCCGATCGTTCGAATCACCGCAGGAAGCGGGGAAGGATTTTCCTTTTGCTTTACCGCACGCATAACTGCCATTGTGATTTTATAAAAAGTATAAGTAGCAATGGTGATCATAACGATTGTATTGTACTTTGTTGCAATATTTTCTGACAGGCTGATATAAACCACACCCGTCAAGACGAAGCTTAATATTGCAAGTAATACGCCGGACAGCTTCATTACAAAATATGTCATATCTGCCGAATCGGAAGGACATCGTCTGCGGCTGCATAATACAGCACAGAAACGCATGGTGCTTAATATTGTGTAATAAGCGCACATAGTAACGAACCACAAAGACCTGTGCACAATGCCAAGTCCCCCATTATAAAGAGCATACAGAAGATTAATTAAAAAACTGACTGCCGCTGTCAATACCGTTCGATATTCCACATCTTTTACAATCCTTTTTCCGGGCCCTGTGCTTTCCAGTTTATCCAATATCTTGCGCCGGATATTCATACGTCAAACCTTATGACAACATTCAGCGCATGAGCCGTGTCTGCCGCCGTTTGAATTGCTTTTTCAATTTCTTTAATCGGAAATTCATGGGTTATGATAGAGGATATATCCCATTTCCCGTATTCCATAATGGAAAATACATCTGCTACATCTTCCGGCATATAACCGCCGAAACCAATAATACTCTTTTGGGCAAAGGTCAAATGCAGTAAGTCCAATTTACGGAGCGCGTTGTTCACTGCAACAGATACAAACCGGCTTTCGATCTTTCCGTGCTCCATATAAAGGCTTAACATTTCCTCTGCTCCTGCCGCGTCAATAAAAATATCAATATCGGCGGTTTCTCCTGAAAGCGCAGGGGCTGTTCCAAAATATTCCCTGGTTCTTTCCATGAAATTCTCCTGCATTGTATTGCAAACTGCAAATCCCATTTTTTCTATGATGGAAAGCCGGAAATCAGAAAGGTCACAAACCATAACCTTACCTGCTCCAAACCATTTTAGGGAAATCGCAGCGGCAATACCGATTGTCCCGCCGCCGAACACAATAGCATTTTCTCCTTTTCGCGGCCAGCTTCTCCTGGCCGCACGGCAGCCAACCGTAAACGGCTCTATCAGACAGGCTGTTCTGTCGCTGATTTTGTCCGGTACAGGATAAAGGGAATGGTTCCGTTTCGCGCCTGGAATCAGGATATATTCTGAAAAGCCACCGATTGTTCCCGCCCTGTTCGTATCCCCTTTTGCGTAGCGGGGGTAGGGATAAACCCGCTGACCGATTTGGAACCCGCTGACCTTCTCTCCGATAGCCACAATGCGTGAAACTGTTTCATGCCCGAACTCCCCCCCTACGGTAATTCGGTGCCCTGTTCCGGCTCCTTTGGCATACACGGCAACATCTGTCCCGCAGACACTGGAATAAATATTCTGGATAAGCACATCTTCCGCACCGACATTTGGAACAGGAACCCGTCTGACCTCAATATTCCCCTGTCCCATGTAGAGTGCAGATAACATCTCACGGCTCATTCCCTGATCCCTTTTGTCAAAGGAATTAAACAGAGCAGGACAACGATACCGGCAAGACCGATTACAATACCCATCACCATTTTTCCCCAAACCATGCTAAAGCACATTCCAATGCCTAACGCCAATGCGCCGACAACGCCGACGATGACCGTAAGGATTGTTTTTGCAGAGAAACGGACAGGCTCTTTATGTTCCATTCTTCTCCATACAATCAAAGTAATAAGACCAAGGACAAGTCCAACACAGCCAAAAATAATTCCCGGCCAAAATGCATCCCATTCGGGAATTAGCGCCATACACATGCCAAGTGCAAACAATACTCCGCTGACTGTTCCCAGCACCATTGCAACAAAACTGCTTTTCTTCATCTGAAAATTCCTCCTTGAATTATTAAAACAACAGTTGTTGTTTCTTTGTAAGTCAAGTATAATGAGAGCGGTGTGGAAAAACAATCATCAATCTTTGCACATCTGTTGAAATAATGAAAGGCGGGCTGAATGAACACGAAAAATAACCGGCGGCGGCGCGAGTCCGTTGAACGGATAGAAAAAGTATTTATCGAATTGCTCCAGACAAAAGAATTGCATGAAATCACGGTTTCAGACATTTGCAAAAGATGTGGATTGAACCGCAGTACCTTTTATGCTAATTTCATAGATATATACGAACTTGCGGATAAGATGAGAATTCATTTAGAGAGTGAAGTAAACCGGCTTTATGAAGCAGAAGAAACACAGAAATTTAACAGCAATGACTATCTGCGTTTGTTCCGCCATATCAAGGAAAATCAGTTGTTTTACCGCACTTATTTCAAACTCGGCTACGATAACCAATTCAAACTCAAATATTATGATATTCATCAAGCCGAACGTCACTTTAATGATCGACACATCGAATACCATATCGAATTTTTCAGAAGCGGCTTTAATGCAATTGTCAAACTGTGGCTGGCCGGCGGCTGTAAAGAAACGCCGGAAGAAATGGAGGAGATTATCAGAACAGAATACCAGGGACGCAGTTAATATAGACCAAGAGGGTACGGGAAACTTCTCAACAAGCAAATTTCTTTGATAATGTTTATTCCTCCAACCGTCAGCGCCGCAGGGAAGCACCGCAGGATGGGCGGGATGGGGTCCTGAATATCCAGGTGTACACATGTCCGAGACACGTGTCCGAAAAGCGCGGATAAAATCCGTGCATTGCGGACAGGTGTCGGAAGGACAAGGTGAACACCGGATATCAGGACCCCGTCCCGCCCATCCTGCGGTGCTTCCCTGCGGCGCGTCCCCCTTTTAAAAAACCCCCTATTTAATATGAAGGCTCTCTATAATCGAGCACTTCTGATGCTCGATATGCACCCGGATCGCTTCCCCCGCCCTCTCCTCCGACCGCTGCTCCAGCGCCCGGCAAATCGCGGCGTGTTCCTCCACCAGATTCTCATGGCTCCCCTTATCCTTCAGGTTTTCCAACCGGTAGCGATAAATCTGCTCCCGGATATTATTTAAAATCTGAATCAGGCGCCGGTTTTTCGTAGCCCTGCAGATCATCTCATGAAATTCCACATCAGCCTGTGCACAGGCCAGCAGATCCTCCCCCTTCAGACAGTTTTCAAACCGTTCCGCCGCCGCCTTCAGCTCCTCTAACTGCTCCTTTGTCATATTCTGACAGGCTTTCCGCACTGCCAGATCCTCCAGGGCTCCCCTAACTTCCAGCACGTCCTCCAGATCCGACACGGTGATCTCCGCCACAATCGCTCCCTTTCTGGGCACCATAATCACCAGCCCGTCCAGCTCCAGCATCCGGATGGCCTCCCGCACCGGAGTCCGGCTGACCCCCAGCTTCTGGGCCAGGTGGATCTCCATCAGCCGCTCTCCCGGCTGAAGGGTTCCTCTCAGGATAGCCTGCCGCAGGGTTTGAAACACCACGTCCCGAAGAGGCAGATATTCATTTGTCTGAAGTTGAAGATCATGCTCTGCCATAACCGCTTCCTCCATTGTAAAAAAACTCTGTCAGGTAAACCTGTTTCGCAATACTGCCCTTTTTCAGTTTCTCATACGCCTTCCGGGCCTTTCCCTTATCCTCAAACAGGCCAAACACCGTAGGGCCGCTGCCACTCATCATGGCATTGACAGCCCCGGAACGCTTCATCTCATCCTTGATTTCCTGAATCACCGGAAAGGCAGGGATTGTCACTGTCTCCAGCACATTGCCCATCTTTTCCGCCATTCCATAAAGGTCCCCCGCCTCCAGTGCAGCGATCTGTCCATCGATATCCGGATGCTCTTTCAGCTCATTCACCCGCAGATTTCCATATACAAACTTCGTGGACACATGAATCTTGGGCTTCGCAATCAGGACATGGCAGGGAACCGGCGCAGGCAGTACCGTCAGTTTCTCCCCAATGCCCTCCGCCAGAGCTGTTCCCCTCAGAATACAGTAGGGTACATCCGCTCCCAGCTTCACGCCCCGCTCCATCAAATCCTGCTGCGTCAGTCCCAGCTCAAAGAGCCGGTTCACTCCCACCAGCACAGCCGCTGCGTCGGAGCTGCCTCCGGCTAATCCGGCCGCCACCGGGATCCGCTTGTCCAGATTAATAAAAATTCCTTTTTTTATCCCGAACTCTTCCATCAGCAGATCCGCTGCCCGGTAGACCAGATTATCCTCATTTACCGGCAGAAAGCTTAAATTGGTCTTTACCCGGATCCCAGTCGCTTCCGTCACGGTTAACTGCACTCTGTCATACAGACGCACCGTCTGCATAATCATCCTCAGATCGTGATATCCGTCCTCCCGCTTTTTCAGCACATCCAATCCCAGATTAATCTTGGCCATGGCCTTTAACTTCAATTCCCTCATAATTTCCCCCACCAATGCCTTACACAAATACGCCGGTATCGTCCTATTCCGGCAAATAAACATATTTTTCTATGTCTATTGTATACAAAAAGCATGGGAAAAGCAAGTGCCCGCGCTATGTTCTTCGTGTTTTGTTAAGTATCAGGACGCAGGATGAGCCGAGGCCGCAGAGCCTAAAACTCCCGGCTGATACAGTAATCCATCACAGATTTTAACTGGGGGGAAACCCATTTGTCCCGATGGTACAGAAGCTGTTTCCACACATGAATCTGAAAGCCTTCCGGCTCCAGATAGACCAGCTTTCCCTCCGCCTTCTTCTTCGCGGTGACGAAATCCGGCAGAAAGGATACGCCTACCTTCTGTTCCACCAGCGAGCAGATCAGGCCGGTGCTGCCCAGCTCCAATACCGGCCGGATCTCCAGGGACAGCTCCGCCAGCCGCTGGTCCATCAGCCGGCGGTAGCTCATCCCTTTTTCCGTCAGAATAAACGGCTGCGATACCAGCTCCGGAAGCGAGACATGTTCCTGCCTGGCCAGCGCATTTTCCGGGCTGGCCACAAAATGCACGTCTATCTTTTCCTCCTTCACAATCACATACTCCGCATTGTAAATATGATTATCCAGCGTCAATATGGCGTCTGCTTCATTGTGATTGATCAGGCGGAACATTTCTTCCGTCCCCGCCGCTATAATTTTCAGCGTGATGCCCGGATAGCACCTCCTGAAATCCGCAAATTTCTCTTTTAAAAGAGAAGCACACAGAGAGTCCGGCAGTGCCAGGCGGACATGGCCGCCCACTGACTCCTCCGCTTTAATACGCCGTTCCAGATCTCTGGTACACTGGCTGATCTGATGAGCGTACTCCAACACCTCCCGGCCCTTCTCCGTCAGCGCCACCGTGTGATTGATACGCTCAAAAAGCTGGACATTCAGCTCCAGCTCCAGCTGCTTGATCTGGAAAGAAACGGTGGACTGGGAATAGCCCAGCTTTTCCGCCGCCTTGGTAAAACTGTTCAGCTCAGCCACCTGCAAAAAGGTCGTAAGGTTTTTGATATCCATCCGGTTCCTCCATCTATTTTTTCAATTCCTCTTATTATAATTATCGATTTTACAAATGCTGCTTTCTACTATAAACTAAAAGAAAAAAGAATGCAATGAGGAGATTATCATGAACCTGTTTATGAAGCTGTTTACGGCTGTCTATCAACTGCTCTGGGGAGATTTAATTACAATTCCGCTGCCGGGAGGAAGCTCTGTGGGACTTTCCCTTCTGGTTCTGATTCTGATTCCCGCCGGAATCTATTTTACCATCCGAACCCGTTTTCTTCCTGTAAGGCTGTTTCCGGAAATGCTGAAGATTTTCACCAAAAAAGGGGAAAAGAACCAAAAGCACGGGATTTCCGGATTTCAGGCGCTGATTATCTCCACCGCCACCCGGGTGGGCATGGGCAATCTGGTGGGTGTGGTGGCCGCCATCTCCGCAGGCGGCGCAGGCGCGGTTTTCTGGATGTGGGTGACGGCGCTTTTGGGTTCCTCCACCGCCTTCGCGGAGGCCACCCTGGCCCAGATTTATAAGGAAAAGGATCCTCTTTACGGCGGATACCGGGGCGGCCCGGCCTACTATATCCATCATTATTTTACACGGAAACGAAACCGCGGGGCAAAGCAGGCTTCCCCGCAGGGCCGGCGCAGCGTCATTGCCGTGCTTTTTGCCCTGTCCGGTTTGATCTGCTGGTGCGGCATCAGCCAGGTAATCAGCAATTCCGTTTCCTCCTCCTTTTCCAACGCCTTCCATATTCCGCCTCTCTACACTACGATTCTGCTGGTAGCTCTGGCCGCAGTGATCGTGCTGCGGAAAAACGCTACCGTGCGGGTGCTGGATATTATGGTGCCGGTGATGGCAGGATGCTATTTTTTCATTACAATTTTTATCATCCTTAAAAATGCAGGACAGCTTCCCACTGTGTTCCGGCAGATTTTCTCAGAGGCTTTCGGCCTGCGCCAGGTGGCGGCAGGCGGTTTTGGCGCCGTTTTGATGAACGGAGTAAAGCGGGGGCTTTTCTCCAACGAGGCCGGCTCCGGCTCCGCCCCCTGCGCCGCGGCTGCCGCCGACATCGACCATCCGGCCAAAGAGGGACTGCTTCAGGCGCTGGGAGTATTTCTGGACACCATTGTCATCTGTACCTGCTCCGCCATGATTATGCTGCTGGCTCCCTCCGGGCTGACCCAGGGGCTGGAAGGGATGAATCTGCTCCAAACTGCCATGCAGTATCATCTGGGCAAATTCGGGGTTATTTTTATTGCCGCGACTTTATGGCTGTTTAGCTTTTCCACCTTCATCGGAATCCTGTTTTACGCCCGCTCCAACGTGGCCTACCTCTTCGGCGATAACTGGTGGTCCCAAACCCTGTACAAAATCGTGGCCCTGGTAATGCTCTTTATCGGCGGTCTGGCCGCCTACACCTTCGTCTGGGATCTGGGAGATGTCGGTATCGGCCTGATGACCATTTTCAACATGCTGGCGCTTCTGCCCATGTCGGGGGAGGCGCTGCGGGCCCTTAAAGATTACGAAGGGCAGCGGCATAAAAACAGTTAATTATCTGCCGTTTTCAATCGGATACTGAAACAGGCTGGGATGGCCCCCTTCATTATAACGCCAGCAAAAGACATAATTTCCGGCTACTCCCAGCACCGTTCCGTCCGTGGCTACGTCAGCAACTTTTCTGTATTCGCTGCCCTTCCACACATAAACGGAACTGTTCGCATAATAATACCGATTCCCGTTTTCGTCATAAAAAATGCTTACAGCTTTGGCCCCCTCCGGCAGCTCCATTTCCCCCCAGCTTCCATCCTCCGGATTGATCTGGATGTACTGTGCCCTTCCATCCTCATAGAAGGAAACCACGATATTTCCGGAAACCTCCCCCACAATATAAGGAGTGGCATACTCTCCGTCAATCAGGAAAAACTCCCGGTTCCCCGTCTCATCAAGGCAGCAGATGTAAGCCCCATCCCAGGCCGTATCTGAAGTCATCTTGTATTTGATATAATACAGTCTGTCACCGTCAATATAAAAACTCTGACTGCAGTTTTCACCCACCAGCCCGGACGTTCCATCCGCCCCCAGCACAGCAAGCTCCACGGGGCTTACATCCGATGCGGCCCCGCTGATTACGATGCCTCCGTTCCAGAATTGAGCGGTTCCGATACCCGAGGCAACCGTCTCCGCTTCCTCTTCCCCGAAATGATAGCGGATCAAATCCTTTCCTCCCGTATAATCCGACTGACCGGAGGGCTGAAGAAAATAGGCGGCTCTATCATCCGCGCCAATCAGAAGGCTGCCGTCTCCCGCTGCGTAAAGAACCTCACAATCCTCCAGTTCCATATCATAGACATACAAAAAATCGCCCACGCCCTCTTTCATGAAGTAAACCTTTTTCCCCACAGCAAAGATACCATTTGCCACAGAATCGATACCTAAAATCCGTTCAAACTGATTGCTGCCATCTATACGGTAAATACCATCATCCCCCGTCACATAGGTATATCCGTCCCAATATACCATATGCTGTCCGTAGGCATAAGGCCCTGCGCCGGAGCCTGCCGCAGCTCCTGTTTCCTTTTGCTCTCCTGACGATTTCTTTGCCCCGCAGTTCACGCAGAAATGAAATTCGCCGTCATTCTCCTTTCCGCATTCCGGACAGATCCACACCGCATTGCCCGCCGGTCTGGGGGATCCGCAATTACCGCAGAAATTATTCTCCGCAGCGTTCACCGAATTGCAGTTGGTGCATGTCCAGTCCTCCTCCGCTCCCCAGGCACTCATACAAACGATACAGGTAAAAATCACAGCAAACAACAATATATTTTTTATTCTTCTCTTATTCGCAGCCTTCATGTTTTCCTCCTTCCATTCACCAGGAACAGCCCGCAGCCTGGCCCAGTAAATCCTGGCGCTTCCTCCTGCTCCCTGTCTGTTAAACTCATCCTTTCCCATACCGCTCATCCTTCTCCTCCTTATGTGTGTTCCCTCACTGCCCTCTCCATCTTCCCCCCTGCATTCGTTCAGCGTATACGCTTTCATCAGCGTCTTTCCTGAATACATTTTAACATCATATTCCCCACAGTTCTACTGCTATAAGATATTTTTCGTTAATTATCAGGACGCAGAAAAAGGCGGACACGCAGGGCCACATACATCTGAAAAACATTTCCTTAGAGTATCCAGAGATGTTTTTCAGATGTATGTGGCCCTGCGGCTCCGCCTCATCCTGCGTCCGGCTGACCATCAACCCATTTCCTGCTTCCTCTTTATGAGTGCCTTGGCCTTCTCGCAGATTCCCTCCACATCCAGCTTCAGAAGTGTAAATACTTCCGCGTCCGCACCGTTTGGCACATCCTGGTCGGGGATACCGGCAATCGTCATGGGAACCGGCTTGTCAGCCACCAGCACTTCGGCTACCGCTCCTCCCAGACCGCCATAAATACTGTGCTCCTCCACCGTCAGGATACATCCGCACTCCCGGGCCAGCTTCAGCACTGCCGCCTCATCCAGCGGTTTGATGGTGTGCATATCCAGCACGGTGGCGTGGATGCCCTGCTCCTCTAGCAGCTTCGCCGCATCCAGCGCCCGGTAAACCATCTGTCCGCAGGCGATGATCCCCACGTCCCTGCCATCGCCCCACACCTGGGCCCTGCCGATCTCCACCTTCACATCTTCAGGATAAAGCACCGGAACCGCGCCTCTGCCCACACGGATATAAGCCGGCGTTTTGTCCTCCAGAAATGCGTCCACCAGTCCCTTCATCTGATTGGCGTCGGAGGGAATCTCCACAATCAGATCCGGGATCGCCCGCATCAGGGCAATATCCTGAAGGGAGTGATGGGTGGCCCCCAGCGCACCGTAGCTGATGCCGCCGCTGATGCCGATGATCTTCACATTATTATGGGAGTAGGCCACATCCACCTTTACCTGCTCCGCGGAACGCATACTGTAAAAGCTGGCTGGTCCGATGGCGAACACCTTCTTGCCCATGGCCACCATTCCCGCGGATACCGTCACGGAATTTTGCTCCGCAATCCCCATCTCCACAAACTGCTCCGGCAGCTCGTCGGGATAGCTTCCCAAAGACGCGGAACCTCTGGAGTCTGTACATACCACCACGATATCTTTATCCTTTTTTGCTTCCTGCAAAATCTTCTCAGAAAATGCTCCCCTGCATGTTGCCTTTTCCATTACGCCATCCCCTTTCTGTACTGCGCCATATCCTCTTTCATATGTTCAAACTGCTCCATGGTGGGCGTCTTATGATGCCATCCTGCCTGATTCTCCGCGCAATACAACCCCTTGCCCTTAATCGTGTTGGCAATAATACAAGTGGGCTTACCCTCTGTCCGGCTCTCCAGCGCCTCACGGATCGCGTCATGGTCATGGCCGTCCAGGTCAATTACCTGAAAACCGAAGGACTCTGACTTACCGTGCAGATTCTCCAGCGGCATCACATCCTCCGTATTTCCGCTGATCTGCAAATGGTTTCTGTCAATAATCCAGGTCAGATTGGTAAGGCCGAATTTTGCCGCGGACATGGCTGCCTCCCAGTTGCTGCCCTCCGCCAGCTCCCCGTCTCCGGTGAGCACAAATACCCGGTTGGGCTTTCCGTCCATTTTCAGAGCCAGGGCCATTCCCGTGGCCAGCCCCAGGCCATGGCCCAGGGAACCGGTATTGGCCTCCACACCGTTCACCTTTTTCGTAGGATGTCCTCCCAGCTTCGCCCCCAGCTTTCCGAACTGGTCCAGCTCCTCCTGCCCGATGTATCCATAATAATTCAGGATCGCATAATAAGCCTCTGCCGAATGTCCTTTACTGAGAATAAAATAATCTCTTCCCTCCCATTTGGGATTTTTCGGATCATGCTTCATATAGTCAAACAAATTCACCAGCACATCCGTTTCGGACAGGTCGCCGCCGATATGGCCGCCGTTTCCGCCGATCACAATCTCCACTGTTTTCTCCCGAATATCCGCCGCCCGCAGCATCAATTCTTTTTTCTTCTCACCTGATAAGCTCATAATCTCCTCCTTACGGGCCGTGCCCGTTTCTATCATCTGGATTTTTCTTCCTTTTCCTGCAAATCTATCCGTTCCTTCACTGCGTCGCTGTTCTCTCCATTCACCGCAGCTTCCCGGCGCTTTCTTCCAGCCGCCCTTCCTCACAGCAGCTTCCCGATGGCTTCCTTCCAGCCGGAAATCTTTGCCTCCCGGAGCACCTCCTCCATTTTGGGGCTGTAATGCTCATAAGAAATAGAAGAATACATCTCCTCCTGCTTCCAGAGTCCGGCAGAAATACCTGCCACAAAAATCGCGCCCAGTACCGACAGCTCCTCCGCATCCGGAATCCTGATGGAAGCGTCCGCGATATCGCTCTGGAACTGCATCAGGTAATGGTTTCTTGTGGGACCGCCGTCCACGCAGAGTTCCCCGATGCGAAGCCCGGTATCCCTGCGCATGGCATCCACCACATCCCGGATCTGATAGGCAATGCTCTCGCAGGCCGCTTTCACAATCTCCTTCTTTCCGGTGGAACGGCTCATTCCGTAGATCATGGCCCTGGCGTCATTCTTCCACCAGGGAGCGCCCAGACCGGAAAATGCGGGAATCATGTAGGTTCCGTCCTCCTGATTGGCCTCCCCTGCCAGCGTCTCCGTCTCTTTCGCGGAAGCAATCAGCCCCAGGTCGTTTTTCAGCCAGGAGATCACAGCCCCGGTGTAATTAATATTCCCCTCCAGCACATAGGAAACCTTCCCCCCCACCTTCCAGGCCAGGGAGGTGGACAGCCCATGGCTGCTCAGCTTCAGCTCGTCGCCAATGTTCAGCATAATGGAGGAGCCGGTACCGTAGGTAGTCTTGATCCCGCCGGGCCGGCGGCAGTTATGACCAAACAGCGCTCCGTGGGAATCTCCCAGTACGCCGCAGATGGGGATGGGTTTCTCCAGATAACCCTCCAGATCCGTCTCCCCAAACACCGCATCTGAATCCGTTACCGCTGGCAGCGCGTTCACCGGAATACCGAAGATCCGGCAAAGCTCCTCATCCCAGGCCAGCGTTTTCAGGTTAAAAAGCTGGGTCCGGCTGGCATTGGAATAATCGGTACAAAAGCTTTCCCCCTTCGTCAACCGGTACACCAGATAGCTGTCCACCGTTCCCAGGGCCAGATCCCCCTGCCCCGCAGCCAGCTTCACATTCTCTTCGTTCCGAAGCAGCCAGGCCATCTTGGATGCAGGATAATAGGGGGACAGCACCAGTCCTGTGCGCTTGCAAACATCCTCCCCGCAGCCTGTCCTCTTTTCGATCTCCCCGCACAGCTGCGTGGCTCTGGCACACTGCCACACAATAGCGTGGGCCAGCGGCTTTCCCGTGGCCCTGCTCCAGGCCACCGTGGTCTCCCGCTGATTCGTGATGCCCATGCAGCGGATCAGGCTTTTGTCAATCCCGGTTTTCTCAATGACCTCCCGGCACACCGCCAGGCTGTTCTGATAGAACTCCTCCGGGTCATGGGAAACCCAGCCCTTTTCATTCACAATCTGCCGGTGGGGCAGGTCGCAGCGTCCCACGATGCGTCCCCCATCGTCCACCAGCACCCCCTTCGTACCCTGGGTACTCTGGTCAATCCCCAGTATATAAAATGTACTCATACTTCCACCCTCCGTTTCTGTCACTGTTTCATTTCCTCTTACTTCGCTTTGCTGCGATCTGACCCGATCCCGGCAGCGGTCTGTTAGTCTCGCTTTCTTTTAACCACATTATAGCGCTATATTTATCGTTTGTCAACGTAAAATTTGCTATTTATGTGCTATTTATGTTCTATTTAGAACATTTTTCTGGAGACCAATTTCAAAAATGTGTAGTTTAAAACGTCTTTATTCTTTTACCATTGCTTTTCTTTTAAAAATGTTCTATTATGGATGAAGAAAATAGTTGAAGTCAAATATAAAAATTTTCCGCCGACGGGGATTTTGCGGGATCGCAGATTCCACCATTCGCGATTATATACAGGAGGAGCTATGAACCTGACCAGACACGCAAAAATCATCGAAATCATGGAAAAAAAGAATGTGATCAGCATCAAAGAGCTGGCCGAAAAACTGGGATGCACGGAAATGACTGTCCGCAGAAACCTGGATGAACTGCAGAAAAAAGGATTTGTCCGCAGGGAGCACGGATACGCCTATCTGCTGACACCGGCAAAATCCACAGATTACTATGTGGAGATTCAGGAAAACGCCCTGGAAAAGAAGGCCATCGCCGCCGCCGCCCTGACCTACCTAAAGCCCATGAGCAGCATCTGTCTGGATTCCGGAACCACCGTTCAGCAGATGGTGGAACAGCTCCCAGATGGGCTGCCCCTGTCCGCAATCACCCCCAGCCTGACCGCTGCCCTGACTCTCTCCTCCAAAAAAGAGGTACAGGTGTTGCTGCCCGGCGGCTTTCTCCATCACAGCAACCGCACGCTGCTGCTGGAGGATTCCGAAGCCCTCCAGAAATATCAGGTGGATCTGGCCTTTCTCTCCTGCCGTTCCTTTCAGGTACCGGGCGGAGCCTTTGAACATTCCCAAACCATGACCACCACCAAGCGGGCCCTGGCCTCCATCGCCAGCCGCCGTATCCTGCTGCTGGACCACTCCAAATGGAACGTCAGCTCCATCTGCAACAGCATTCCGCTGAATGCCCTGGATATTATCATCACCGATAACAAAGCGCCGGAAAAAAGCGTGCAGGAAGCCGCTGCCCTGGGAAAGGAAATTCTCATCGTAGATCCGACAGACGCCCATGTGGAGGAGCATTTCAATCCCTCCGGGAAGTGACCGGACACAAAACCGGGCGGGAACGGCATCCAGACAGCCTTTCTCTCCCGGTGCATTTTATAATTACTCTATTCCGTATCTGCCAATGCCTGACAAAGTACGCCGCAGGCTTCTGCCTGGAATATTTATCCCGAAATTTCAGCAGACTCCCTCTGCATTTCTTCCATATCCATAAAGCCATCAGCAATTAAATATTTGTGCCGTCTCTTATATAAAATAAAGATTATTTTTTCAAAAAAAATGCAACAAAACAATTGTATTTTCTATTATTTTCATATATAATAGGTTTGTGGGATGAGAGTGAAGAAAACCGTATGAAAACATCTTTAGCGCAGGAGTTATCCCTTGCCAGAACCAAAACAAAATATGACACACAATGCAAAAAGATACTAAGTCAAAAGATTATATTAGCCTGGATATTGAAATACACCGTATCAGAATTTGCTGCGATGGATATTTCAGAAATCTATAACTGTATTGAGGGCCCCCCGGAAATTTCAGCGGAAAATCTTCTGCCCGGTGCAGCAAATATTGAAAAAATAACCGGCATGACAAATGAAGATAAGATTGCGGGAGAAGGCAGCATTTATTATGATATCCGTTTTGCTGTTGTTTTTCCTTCCAGCGACAAGTATATACGCCTGCTCATCAACCTGGAAGCTCAAAGCTCTTTTTATCCTGGCTATCAGATTGTCACTCGCGGCATCTTCTATGATGCCAGAATGATATCTGCGCAGTTGGGGACAGAATTTTCCATCCCCCATTACGACAACATTAAGAAAGTATATTCCATCTGGATTTGCTTGGACGCCCCGAATTATATCGGTAATGCCATATCCGATTACCATATGACGAAAACGGATCTCAGCGCCGGAATTCCTGATAACCCCTGGACTTACGATAAAATTTCCATCGTATTGATTACTTTAAATGAAAAAGTGCCGGCGAAGCATAAGCTTTTACATTTATTGAATGTACTTTTCTCTCCCTTGATGCCTTATGAAGAAAAACGAAAAATACTGGAAACAGAATATTCTATTTGTATGGAATACGACGAAGGAAAGGAGTTGAATCTCATGTGTAATGTTTCAGATTATGTCGTAAAAGTAGCAACTGAAATAGGATTGCAGAAAGGTATGGAACAGGGACTGGAGAAAGGCCTGGAACAAGGCCTGGAACAAGGCCTGGAGCAAGGCCTGGAACAAGGCCTGGAGCAAGGTTTAAAACAAGGTCGACAGGAAATAGTGGAAAAACTGCTGAGAATCGGACTGCTCTCTGATGATATCATCGCCAATTTAGCTGATTACAGTATAGAAAAAATTCAGGAGATGAAAAAGAAGCTTGACTTAATGCCAACTGCCGGTTAACAAAAGCAGGCAGCAAGTCCACGTTCTATTCGAGGGCGTAAAAAATCTTGTGTCTTTGGAACGTGAAGCTTTCTGATAAAAATTA
>CAMNQN010000034.1 GCA_946549155.1 uncultured Lachnospiraceae bacterium
AGAGGCATCTGCCCGCCCGGCCCCGTCTTTTCCTGCGTCCTGCTAATTAACAAAACACGAAGAAAGCAGATAGCCTCCCCTACTTCGCCTGGTGGGGGGCCCCGGTCATAAATTCCAGGAACACCCGGTTAAATTCCTCCGGTCTTACATAGGGAATGTCATGGGCGTGTCCCGGCCATACCTGGCTGATACAGTTGGGGTTCATCCGGCCAAGGCGAAGGGTGGACTCCACCATAATCTCTTTATTTTCCTTTTCCCCCACCAGTGCCAGCATGGGCACCTTCACCTGGGCAAACTGCGAGTATTTTTCTATATCCACACCGTCCCAGGAATAGGCATCATAATTATCCCTCCGGTTGTTTTTTCCCTGCCGCAGGAAATCCGCGGTGGTCCGGGCATCCATTCCCATCTGCTTCGCCTGCCTTTTCGCGAACCAGGCGGCATTTTCCAGGAAAAACGTAAGCTTCATCAGCCGGCACAGCTTTTTTACCTCCTTCGGCGGCTTGATCAGCCACGCGGAAATAATGATTGCCCGGTCAAACTTTTCCGGTGCTTCACACAGAAGGGCAACCGCCAGCTGGGCCCCCATGGAAAAGCCTGCTATGGACACCTTCTCTTTCCCAATCTCCGCGATAATTTCCAGTACCCCCTGGATATTTCCTCTCAGCGTCCAGCGCTGTGCCGCTTCCTCACCGGTTCCCAGCAGGTGCACCTCCACCAGATGAAAGCGGTCCGCATAAGGGTACTGGCAATAAAAGGTCTGTGCCATTCCGGCTCCCGGCAAAAACAGAATCGTCGGGTTTTTCCGGTCCCCAAACTCTCTGTAATATAACATCTTCTTCCTCCCTCCCGGTTACCCCATATGCTCCAGCACAGCGAACGCAGATTCCAGCTGAATGGCCACCAGCTTCCGAATGGGAATCACCTGGTAATCCACATGCTCCCCAAGATACGCATCCATCTGATCCAGCGCCTGCAGACCTGCCTCATATGCCTTTTCCAAGCTCCGGGGCAGCTGCGGCTTCGTTTTTTGTTCCTCACGGATCATATGTACCAGAAGTCCCAGAAACGTCATCCAGTTAAAGACATTCCCATACAGATTGTCAAACACCTCGCACACCCTGGCCGGCCGTTCGAACTCCGGGTTGCTGCGGAGCATATTCTCTCTGCCCTCCGCATCGCCGCCCATGGATTTCACCAGGCAATCAATCATCTGCAGAAATGGATTCGTCTCCTCCACCGCACCTCTGATCTGTTCCCGCTGTTCCTTCAAAAACCTGCAGCAGCGCTTTGCTGTCTCACAATTTATCAGCATGGCATCCCGTCTGCTCATCTGCGCCGGACGCTCGTCCTCCACCTGGGGATTGTAAAAATAAGGCAGCTCGCACACCAGCGTCAGCGTATCGCCCACCCGGTTCGCGTAACCGTCGCTGGAAGCCCCGTTTTCCAGCAGCTCCGACGGGTTGGGGCAGACATATGCCTCATAGAAATCATACATCTTCTCCACAGATAACATCTCGTATACGGCAGGGGCATAGTTGACACAGCAGGGCATTTCCGGTTCTCCCAGGGCCAGCGGTATCCCATACTTCTGTGAAATCGGGCCAAACTGCCGGTATATCTCTGGCCGGTCCTTGGAAATGTACCAGAATGCCCCGCCAAATCCGGCATTGTGAAGGGAATACATAAACTCCGGCCGTATCTGGTCGATCAGCCTCATCAGGGCCTGGGTTTCCGGTATGGGGGAGTGAAAATGAAGCTGTTTATAGTCCACCGGAAAGGTCCACTCCACCTGCTGGTCCATGGCCGGACGGTAATAATGCTCCGCATAATTGCGCAGCGTAAAGGGCCCCTTGAACCATCCTTCATTCAGCGCCGTCCCATCCGGATCCACACATTTGATCAGATACCAGGTACAGCCGGTCTCCCGTAAAAACTCCTCATTTTCTGCCAGCTCCCGGGAGAGGTACTCCACGGTCATAGCCCCGATGGGTTCGTTGGGATGAGGACAGCCAAATACCAGTGCCTTTCGTTTTCCCTCCCCTATTTTCAGGCAATAAATAGGGTGATTTTTTCTTGAATGCCCGATGACAGAGATCTGAACCTTTTCGGGATAACGAGACGCAAGCTCAAGAGAGCTTGCGTCCAGTTCCGCCACGGTCAGAAATTCCTGATAATCGGGTATTTCCTCTAATACATGGCTATATTTCATACTTTTTCCTTTCAGTCCGCAGGCTTTAATACTGCGGTTCCTCTGTAAACATTACGCGGGTCATCTCCGTCTGCGCCGCTGTATTCACAGCCGTGTCATAGGGCAGCCCGGTCAGATAGGTCTTATACACATTGATGCCGATATCCTCGGAAAGCGGCACAATAAGATACTCCTCCGCACAGATTTCCTGAATCTTTTTATACAGTTCTCCGCGCTCGCCCTGATCCGTCATTCCCGCGGCTTCCTCAAACATAGCGTCCACTTCCCCGTTGCTGTAATGGGAGAAGTTCATCGTACCGTTGGTGCCGATGCGGTGATAGAACATGGACGGATCCGGTCCCACCTGTCCGCCCATGGCAAACAGATCATAGGCATCCTCCTCCGCGCTGATCTCCATGTACGCGGCGGCTTCCATGGTATTGATATCCAGCTTCACGCCGATTTCCGCCAGATTCGCCTGCATGATCTGCGCGATATTGGTGAACGGCTCCAGGTTGAAGGTGGCTATGGACAGGGTCAGGTAATTCCCATCGCTGTCCTTGGTCAGGCCAGCCTCCTCCAGAAGGGCAACTGCCTTTTCCTGATCAAAGGCCGGAATCTGGGCATCCGCATTGTAGGCCCATTCCACCGCCGGGGTATAGTAGCCTTCCGCCAGCTGTCCGGCAGCGCCAAAGGCCTTGTCCACAATCTCCTGACGGTCTACCGCCATGGTAATGGCCTCCCGCACCTTCACATCAGAGAGGGCTTCCGACTTCACATTAAATCCGTAATAGTACCGTCCGAAATTGGCATTGTGAACCACCACATTTCCCGGATCACTCTCCAGAGCCCCGATCTGGGACGCGGGAGCCATGATACCCAGCACATCCAGTTCCCCGTTGTTGTACGCCTGAACCGCTGTGTTTCCATCCGGAATGATCTGATAAACCAGCTTATCATAGGCCGGCGCGCCGTCGTAAAATTCCTTATTGGCTGTCAGTGTCACGGCAACGCCCTGCTGATAATCCTCCAGCATAAAGGGGCCGCTGGTAACCGGAGCCGAGGTGGCTGCCTCACAGGTCATCCAATCCTGGCCCTCATACACATGCTGCGGCAGGATAAAGGCTCCCAGGAAAGAAATATTGGACAAAAGCGCTGCATCCGGGGCAGACATATGGAACACCACAGTATAATCATCCGCAGCCTCAATACTCTCAACACTGCCCAGATAGGATACCAGATACGCCTGGTCCTCCACGATCTTATCAAAGGTCCACTTGACGTCCGCGGCTGTCACCGGCTCCCCGTCGCTCCATTTTGCATCCTCATGCAGATGGAAGGTCACCGTCAGTCCATCCTCCGCGATCTCCCAGCTCTCGGCTAAATCCGGAAGCGTTTCCCCCTTCCAGTTCAGCTTTACCAGACGGCTGAACATGTTTTCCGCCACATAGTAGCCCCAGTCATCGGGGGCCGCCGTGGGGTTAAAGCTCGCCGGATCGCCCTGCAGACCCACGATCAGTGTTTTTCCTTCACTGATTGCGGGATCAGGAGTTTTCTCCTCCGCATAAGCAGTTACAGAAAGCACCATACATCCCGCCAGTGCCAAAGCCGCCAGCTTTTTCAGTTTCCTTTTCATAACTTTCTTCCTCCTACTTTTTTTCTATTTCTGAAAATCAGCTTTTCCTATACTGACAGTCAAGCAGATTATCATTCTGTTTTTGATTTGCCTCCCATGCAGTGACAGGCTGCCCTGTGGCCCTCCTCCACCGTTTCCATCCGGGGCTGTTCCCGGAAGCATCGGCCGCAGGCCATAAAACAGCGCGGGGCAAAAGAACAGCCGCTGCGCTCACCGGCGCCCGCAAAAGCCTCCCCCGGCACCTCCACCTGCTCCCGCTTCTCCCTTGGATCCACCGAACCGCAGTAGGACAGCAGCGCCTTTGTATAAGGATGCTGCGGATTATGCAAAACCTGATCTGTCCCGCCGCTCTCCACGATGCGCCCCAGGTACATGACAACGATGCGGTCCGAGATATACCGGGTAGTGGCCAGATCGTGGCTGATAAATACCATGGCCGTATTCTTCTTTTTCCGGATATCCATCAGCATATTGATAATATCCGCCCTGACGGATACATCCAGCATGGATACCGGCTCATCCGCCACCAGGAAGGAAGGCGAGAGCATCATGGACCGGACAATGGAAAGCCGCTGCAGCTGTCCACCGGACAGCTCGTGGGGATACCGGTTCAGGAAATCCTCCGCAGGCTTCAACCCAGCCTCCTCCAACAGCCGCAGACACCTCTGCCGCCGTTCTTCCTTATCCGCCCCGATATGGTGAATCTTCATAACCCGAAGCAGAATATTCTGCATGGTCTGCTTCGGCGGGAACGTATCAAAGGGATTCTGGAACACCATCTGGGCCATTCCCCGAAAACGGCGGAGGTCTTCCTTCATCAGCCCCTCCAGCTTACGGCCGTCATAGGTTACCCTGCCGGATGTGATGGGTTCCAGTCCAATCAGCATCCTTCCCAGGGTGGATTTCCCGCATCCGCTCTCCCCGATCACGCCCAGAATCTCTCCCTGCTCCAGGGAAAAATTTACGTCATCCACCGCCTGGAGAAAGCTTTTTCCATTGCTGCCCCGCACCATATATTTTTTGCAGAGATGCTCTGCTTCTAAATAAGCCATTCTATCACCGCCTTCCAACGGGACAGGCCGTCAGATGCCCCGTTTCAATCTCCATCATACCAGTCCTGCCGCAGCGGCATTCTTCCTTCGCATAGGGACAGCGGGGAGCAAACACACACCCCTCCGGCTTTTTGGACAAATCCGGCATATTTCCCGGAATGCCCTTAAGGTTCTCCCGTTCCCCGTACAGAAGCGGAAACGAACCGAGAAGCCCCATCGTATAGGGATGGGCCGGGTGGCAGATCACCTGCTCCACCGTACCGTACTCCATCAGCCGCCCCGCATACATCACCGCCACCTGTTCACAGCAGCTGGACACCACAGAAATATCATGGGTAATCAACAGCCAGGTCACCTTCATCTTATCCCGCAGCTCTTTGATCTCATTGAGAATCTGTCCCTGCGTAATCACATCCAGCGCCGTAGTGGCCTCATCCAGAATCACAAGGGGCGGGTTGTGCATCAGGCTGGCTGCAATCGACACTCTCTGGAGCTGGCCGCCGGACAGCTCATGGGGATAAGAACGCAGCACCCGCTCTGGAAGATTCACCAGCGCCAGCAGCTGGGCCAGCCGCTGCTTTATCTCCTTCGCCGGCGTCTGTCCGTCATGAACACGGTACATATCCATCAGCTGGCGTTCAATCTTATGCACAGGGCTCAAGGTATTCATGGATTTCTGAAAAACCACCGACATTTCTTTCCAGCGCAGAGCCTTAAGCTCCGCCTCCGGCATCGTCAGCAATTCCTTTCCCTTCAGGGAAATCTCTCCCTCCACCTTCGTCCCCGCCGGCAGCATGCGAAGCACCGCCATGGCCAGCGTGGATTTCCCTGATCCGCTCTCTCCCACGATTCCCAGCGGTTTTCCCTCTTCAATGGAGAGCGACACATCCTCCACGGCGGCGATCTCCTTCTCTTTCATCTGATACGTCACGTTCAGATTTTTAATTTCCAGCAGCGCCATGTCTATCGCCTCCTCGTCTTTGGATTCATCTGAGCCGTGATTCCGTCGCCGATCAGGTAAAAAATCAGCACAATCAGAAGAATCGCCAGCCCGGCAAAGGCAGCTACCCACCAGCCGTTGACAATATAGCCCCGGCCCTGGTTGATCATCTGCCCCCAGCTCACCACATTGGGATCACCCAGCCCCAAAAAGGACAGGGACGCCTCCGTCAGAATCGCTCCGCCGATGTTCATGGTGGTATTCGCGATCACCGGAAAAATTCCATTGGGAATAATATAACGGAAAATAATAGAGAAGCGGCTCTCCCCGATGGCCTCCGCGCTGCGGACAAACGTCCGCTCCCGCAAAGACATGGCCTGCGCCCTCATCAGCCTGGCGTTGGAGGGCCAGCTGGTAAGGCCGATCACAATCATCACATTCAGCATACTGCTCCCAAACAGCGCCACAATAATCAGTACCAGAAAAAAGGTGGGCAGCATCATGAAAATATTAATGATTTCATTCATAATCTTGTCCGCCGCTCCGCCAAAATACCCTGCCACCGCGCCAAAAATCACGCCGATGACAGCGGTAATCATCGCAGCGATAATTCCCACCGTCAGGGAAACCCGGGAGCCCTCAATCAGCATACTGTAAACGTCCCGGCCCAGGTCATCCGTCCCCAGCCAGTGGGCCTGACATGGGGCCATCAATACGTCATCGCTGAGTTTCTTCGCCCCGTAGGGCTCCAAAAACGGCGCCAGCACCGCAATTAAAATCAGAATCGTCAGAAGAATCAGCCCGCCCTTTAATGCGCGGTTTCCCTCCATGGCCCTGTAGTATTTTTTTATAACTGACATTTTCTCCTCCAATAGTACCCTTATTTATACCGGATCCGAGGATCCACCGCCGCATACACCAAATCCGTAATCATCGTCATCAGCGCCACCGATACAGACAGAACAAGGTAAATTCCCATCAGGAGGGGATAATCACGCTTTCCGATGGCATCCAGCATCATCCGTCCGATCCCTGGCCACGCAAATACCACCTCGATCAGGGCGGAGCCCATGACCGTGTAGGCCAGGTTAATGCCGAACACCGTGATCGTCGGCAGAATACTGTTCTTGAATATGTAACGCCGGAAAATCTTCTTTTCATCCATCCCCACGGCCCGGAACGTTGTGATAAAATCTTCCGTCATGGTCTGGGATACCGATGTGCGGAAAATCCGCAGATATACCGGAATCTGGATAATAATTAAGGTCCCCGCCGGCAAAATCATGTGCTTCATCACATCCATCACATGGGCCATACCGGTGTAGGAGGCGCGCATACTCACCATCCCCGACGTAGGCAGCACCTTCAGCGAGGTGGAAAAAATCAGAATCGCCATCATTCCAAGCCAGAAAGAGGGCATAGAATAAAAGAAATAGGACACTCCATTGATGATGCGATCCAGAAATCCCCCCTGCCTGGTAGCCGTCACCAATCCAAGCAGTGTGCCCAGAATCGCCGCAAGAATGGCGCTGGTCAGCGCCAGCAGAGAGGAGGGGCCAAACCGCTCCGCAATCAATTTCGTAACCGGCTGATTATATACATAAGAATTGCCCAGGTCTCCGCAGAGAAGATTTTTCACATAACTGATAAACTGAACATAAAGCGGTTTATCCAGCCCATATTTCACAGTCAGAGCCGCCTCCATCTCCGGTGAAGGATGCCCGTTTCCCGCCAGCACCTTCGTCGGATCCCCCGGTGCCAGATGAATCAACGCAAAATTAATCACCAGCGCCACCGAAACCGTAATCAGTGCCAGCAGCAGCCGCTTACCCACATATCTCCTCATTTTTTTCTCCTAAACCCGCCTTTCCCCAAAACATCTACGTCATAATACAGAAATATCTAAAAAAATATATGAAATATCACGTTTTTAGTATAATACGTTCTGAGTGTTTGTCAATTCTTTTCTTGTAAAAAATCGGAAAAGCTGTTTCGTTAATGGTCAGGACGCAGGAAGAGGCGGGCGCGCCTCTTCCTGCGTCCTCTACTGCATTAAATTTCCAAAAACCGATATGAGATTCGCCCCCATATGAAACAGGATCGGAGGTACCAGGCTGCCGCTTTTCTCCCAAAGGAGATGCAGGATCACTGCCATGGGCAGCGCATAGAGAAACTGGATCATATTTCCATGGGCCAGGGCGAAAATCAGGGTGGCCGCCGCCACAGCGGGCTTCACGTCAAGAAATTCCCGCAGCCGCTGATACATAATGCCCCGGTACAGCAGTTCCTCCAGCACCGGGACGATTCCGCCCAGGCCCACCACCTGCAGGAGAAATCCCGCCGAAAACAATTCCTCCTGCACCTGGTTGGAGAAATACTGCTCCACACCGGCGGCATCCATCAGAAGGCTGAAAAAGCAGGAGGCCAAAATGCCTCCCAGAAGGGCGGCAGCGTAAAGCCACAGGGCTGCTTTTTCTTTTTTCTGTATGGGGAACCGCGCCCGGTCCCGTTTCCAGATCTTCCAGAAAACCGGAATGCAGACCGCCGCCGTCGCCACTGTGATAAGGGTGGCGTCTGTTCCGTCTAAAACAGCCTCTCCCGCTCCGGTTCCTCCCCACCAGCTTCTTATGCCTCCGATCAGGAAGGCCACCGCGATGCTGATGGCCGTATGAAGCAGCAGCGGGAACAGGACCCGCCCGATTTTATTTCCATATTCCGCCATAATTTATCCGTCGTTTCTCCTTATTCTATGAAAATTGTTACCCTTTTTCAGGGCTCCCCCACCATCCTGCCCCGCACTTCTTCCAACTGCCGCCGGATCGCCGCCTGCCGGTCCTCAAACAGAAGGCTCTTGTTGTAGCGGTAATATCTGGGACACTCGTTTTCCTGCAAAAACCACAGGGCATTCTCGTTCACGGAAAGCTCCGTGATAAACACCACCATCTCCTGGCTTTCCCCGAAAGCCGCTTCCATGAAATCAAAGGCGTACTCCAGCTGCTCCAGGGCCGCCTGGGTGCTTGCTTCCAGCGCCTGCCTCTCCCCGGCGAAGCGTTCCTGCACCAGGGAAAATGCCGCCTCCCGGGAGCAGTCCCGGTTTTCGGCCAGCAGCTTTTTGTACTCTTCTGCCAGAAGAAATACGCTCCGGTATCTGCGGCGCAGCTCCTTCTCATTCTGACCGGCCTGCGCCCTTCGCTCCACATCCCGCTTTTCCTTTTCCAGCAGCCGTTCCAATATCTGATCCGGCGTCTGCTCTGCGTAAGCAGGCTGCTCCAGCCGCCCCCTGAATCGTTTCAACAGATCAAACAGCAACGCTGTCTGAGCATCCTGCTGCCTGACCTTCCGGAAATTTTCCGCCATTCTGGCGAGCAGCAGGCCCAGCACCTCCAGATGTTCATCAAAGGGGGCAAATTTCAGCTTGTTCAAAGTGCCCGGACGAATCTTTCCCTGTAAAATCTCATCGATCTGATAATCCGTCTTGTACTTATTATATAATTCCAGATAGTTGGCAAAGTCTTTGGCCACTTTGGGGTGCTGCAGATATTGGATGATAACCTCCCTGTCCATGGAAAGCCCCAGCTTTTCATAAGCAAAAATCATTTCGGACAGATCCTGCCACCCTCTGGCGGTAACAAACCGCTTGCCGTCCACCGTAGTCTCCATGCGGTAAAAATGATCCTTATGAATATCCAGATAGGAAATCACGCTGCCATGGATACCGGCTAAGTAAGCATACTCCTTCCAGACGGAAAAATCCTCCTCCACGTTTATAACCTTTACCCGGTCCAGCGTCACCACATCAAACTCCCGCACCGATTTGTTGTATTCCGGCGGATTTCCCGCCGCCACAATGATCCATCCCGGCGGCACCTGCTGGTTTCCGAAGCTCTTGCACTGTAAAAACTGCAGCATGGTGGGAGCCAGCGTCTCGGATACACAGTTAATCTCATCGATAAACAGGATGCCCTCCCGTTTACCGGAGGCCTCCATTTTGTCATAAACCGAAGCAATAATTTCGCTCATGGTATATTCTGTGACGGAGCGCTTCACGCCGTCATACTCTTTTTCCCGGATAAAGGGCAGGCCGATGGCGCTCTGCCGCGTGTGATGGGTGATGGTGTAGGCCACCAGCGCCAGGTCACACTCTTCTGCAATCTGCTCCATAATCTGGGTTTTCCCGATACCTGGCGGTCCCATCAGCAGCACCGGCCGCTGCCGCACTGCCGGGATCAGATATTCCCCAAACTCATCCTTCTGTAAATAGGCCAAAATCGAATGTTTGATTTCCTGCTTCGCACGCTTGATATTCATCTCTGCTCCTCCTCCCAGATGAACTGCGACCCAGCCAGCTCTGACTGCTCCTCCAGTTCTTCCTTCTCTATCACCAGCTTGATCGCCCAGGGCGGCACCTGGGCGTCGGAAAAATCCTCCTCCATAAACACGAACGCCGTCTCATAGTCCGGACGTTTTTTCGGGTAAATCCCGTAACCGTCCGTGAAATAAATGATTCCCTTCAGATTTTGAAAGGCCCCCTCCTCCACCAGCCGGTTGACATACGCAAAGGCGGGCCGGAAATCGGTTCCCCCATTTCCCGTCAGCGTAAAATGTTCCATATATTCCTTCAATTCATCCTGGCTGGTGATTATCTGATCTGCCCGCACCTGCTCATCACACTGCAGAATGCGGATATTCACCTTTCTAAAAAAGCTTTCGCTCTCCGTAAGCACCGCATAGGTCTGCTCCAGAAATGTCTTCACCAGCTGACCGCTGCAGGAAAGAGACACGTCCACCACAATGACAAACTCCTGGATTTTGTGAACCTCCCTGTATTCCTGAGGCTCAATCAGCGGCATGTTGCCGTACAGCGACAGCCCATAGCTGTAAAATACATAGTCGAAGGTATCCGGATCCACCTGCATTTCCTCCCGCATCACCGCGAACTTCCGCAGAAAAGCGCGGTAATCGTACCGTTCCCGGTTCTCCACCTTTATCTCGTCCAGTAAATCGCCATAGCCCCGGGAAGCCTCCTTGGAGAAGGACTCCATCTCTGTCTGGGTTTTTTCCCTGATATCCTGCCACTTATTCTGCTGCAGCTCCATCTGGGGCAGGGGCGGTTTCCCCGGCGGCTCCTCCCTGGGCCAGAGGCTGTGATCGTCGATGCAGAAAGCCTCCTCCATCTGCCGCAGCTCATAGGGGGAGAGATGCCTTCGCTGCAGCGTCCGGTAAATTCCCTCCGCCGTCAGCACCTTCCGTTCCCGATGCAGGCTGTCGTACCAATCCCGTCTGAACCGGCTGACCCCCATCCGCACACTGCGGCAGTTCATAGAATCGATCAGCGCCTCCACCGCTATATCGCAGGAAATCCGCCAAAGCCTCTCCTGGCGCTTCCCATTTTTCCACAGATGCCAAAACAGGCAGTGATACACGCAGTGCAGATAAACACGATTCACCAAAATCCGGTTCTTCTCATACCGATCTGCCAGAATCTTGGGGTGTGCAAACAGGAAAGAGCCGTCGGTGCCAATGCCCCACAGCTCAGTTGTAATTTGAAACTGCAGTCCGCTCAGGGCCAGATCCAGATATCTCATATTCATATACAGCTCCGTTCTGGCATTCTGAAAGATCTGTATGGATATCGCCTCGAACTGTTCCGCAATCTGATTCTTATTCATAGTATTCCCTCCGGCCAATCTGTTCCCGGCCAGCTGCCGCAGGCAGCCACGCAGCAGTCGTACTCATGGCTGAAATGATACCCCAGCTTCTCTGCCAATCCCACAGACCATCGATTGTGGGCATCCCAGCTTGGATACCAGCCACGGTCCTGGCATTCCAGAATCAGCCGGGCACAGCAGGCGGTGGCCAGCCCCCTTCTGCGTTGCTCCGGCACTGTGTCCACCTCAATCTCTATACCATCCCTGAAGCTGCTGTAAGAAGAAGCTCCAGCCACGATTTTTCCATCCTTCAGAGCCACCACCCCCAAGCCCAGCGCCTGGTACTGCGCAAATTCCGGATACTGGGAAACCAGATCCCGGCTCCATTCCTGCTCCCGGCACCGGTAAAACAAGTCTTCACCGATCAGCTCCAGGCAGCAGCCCCAAGGCAGCTTCCGGATAAATGCCTGCAGCCGCTCCCGGTCAAACACTCTGGGTTCCTTTTTCATCGCATATCGGGTGATCCATCTGGCCCGGCTGCCATAGCAGTCCCGCAGCAATCCGGCCCACTCCTCATTCTGGGGCACCTTCAGCACAAGCTCCTTCCCGTAATCCTTTGGCTGATATAACGCTAACTCCCGGTTCGGCTCTCCCGCAAAGAACATAAAATCTCCCAAATGCGCCATAGCTGACCGCGGATTTTCCAAATCGTCCGCATAAATGCTCCCCATCACCTGCTGCAAGTAGGACCAAATCAAGGTCTCCTGCCAATCCCCAAAAAGGGGAACCGCCTTTTTCGTATCCTCCAGTCTCTCTACCATAAACCCACTTCTTTCTATAAATATAATATCGAATCCATATAGCAGCATCCGCTTCCCGGCATGACCTCTACAGCATAACTGCCAGCAGGATCACGATACACACGATACTGATTAAAATAGACACGGAATTTGTGGCGCTGGCCAGCCCCACATCCTCCCCCAGATCCGCTGTGTAAGCCGGAACCGCAGATCCGATGGGACTGAATACCAAAATCACAAGGGCCTGACGCATCTCCAAGGGCAGCGGCAGCAAAAAGTAACAGCCAAGCGCCAGCAAAACCGCCACACTATAGCGGGTGATCAGGATACGCAGGATTTCCCCCAGCTGTTCCCGGCTGCCGGACAACCGAAATCCTACGCCGATCATCAGCATAGCCAAAAATGCATTGGCTCCCCCGGCAATGTCCGCAAAGGAAACCACCGCCGCCGGCAAAGAAATATGCACCACCGACAAGACAGTCATAACAACATAACAGTCAAAGGGGATGGATTTTAACAGCGGCGCCGCCATTTTCTTTAAGGAAATCTTTCCGGAATTTCCTTTCACAACTGTGGCGATACTGTAGGCGCCGCCAACGCATACAAAGGCGTTTCCAAAATCAAACAACGTGGTGGTGATCACCCCCACCGGCCCCAGAAAATTCTGTACAAAGGGCAGCGTAAAATTTCCGATATTGTAGCCGGAGGTATTCAGCAGTGCAAACGCCTGCTTCTCCCTGCCCTTCCCACGGTTTTGCAGATACCCTAAAATCATATAAAGGATACCCGCACCAAGGCTGATCAGACTGATATACAGCAGGGAAGGTGATATCTCCCTGCCGGACACACTGGATACAATGGCCGCCGGCAGTGTAATCTTCAGCACTATCTTTGACAGTACCTGAAAATCCCCCTCTTTAAAAAATTCTTTCCTGCGAAGCACATATCCCAAAACAATAATCGCCACAAAGCATCCGGCCCGGGTCAGTATTTCCAACATTTCCTCTTCCTCATTTCTTGTTTTCTGATTTTAAAGCTTATGATACCTAATCAAACAGCGGCTGCCAGTTCTCGTCCTCATATGCCTGAAAACACATGGCAATCTGCTCTTCATTATTTTTTTCCGTGGACAACGCCGGCAGCTCATCCAAACCGAAATACCGGCTCTCAGTGGTTTCACTGTTCTCTGCAAAAGCCCCTCCTCTGTTCCTGCAAAGCACAAAGATCTTACACACCTTATGGGCGTATACCGGCAGGTTATGCTTCTCCCGGTCCTGTACGGCGATGATCCGCTCCGCTGTCACATCCAGCCCTGCTTCCTCCTTCACTTCCTTGATGGTATTCTCCCTCACAGATAAATCCACATCCACCCAGCCTCCGGGCAGGGACCACTTTCCGCTGTTCTCCCGCACCAGAAGGATCTTTCCATCCTGAAAAATGGCGGCTCTGGTATCCAGCTTCGGCGTCTGGTAGCCCGTTTCCCCGCAAAAGAGCTCCCGTACCTTGTCCATAGGAATCTCCGTCTTACAGCCAATCATCTCTGCCGCAATCTCCCGCAGCCGCTCATACCGCTCCAAATCGAACCGGTCTTTTCCATAAAATAACCCGGCCTGGGCAATGCTCTGAATCTCCACCGCCCACTGCAGCCATTTTTCATTCTTATCCATCCGTTTTTCCTCCCGCGTTTCTGTATTTCCTCTCCACTATACTCCTTTCTCCCGGGAAATTCCACTCTTTCCGAACTCCTCCTCTTCTGCTATAATACCAACAGAATAAGGCACCGTGTGCTGCATTCTCATTCTATTTAAATTTAAATCAGAAAGGATCTTCCATTATGTTTGAAACTGCCACTCAAAATCTGATCGATTTCATCGCCAAAAGCCCCAGCTGCTACCATGTCATCCAGAACTTCCGCACCCTGCTGACAGAAGCAGGCTTTACGGAGCTGGCGGAAACGAAACCCTGGGGCTTAACAGAAGGCGGGCAATATTTCACTGTCCGGGGGGACTCCTCCCTGATTGCCTTCAAAATTCCCGGAAAGGATTTTGTGAATTTCCAGATCGTGGCCTCCCACAGCGACTCCCCCTCCTTTAAAATCAAGGAAAACGAGGAGCTCCTGACAGACGGCCATTATGTGGAGCTGAACACGGAAAAATACGGCGGCATGATCTGCGCCCCCTGGTTTGACCGCCCCTTGTCCATTGCCGGAAAGGCGGTGGTGCGAACCGGCTCCTCCTTCGAGACCCGGCTTGTGAACATTGACCGGGATCTGGTGATGATCCCCAACGCGGCCATCCACATGAACCGCCAGGTCAACGAAGGCTACGCTTACCATGCCCAGAAGGATATGATTCCCCTCTTCGGGGACGAGACCGCAAAGGGCGCCTTCCGGAGCCTGATCGCGGACTCCATCGGCGCGCAGACCGCGGACGTTCTGGCCACTGACCTGTTTTTGTACAACCGTATGCCCGGAACCATCTGGGGCGCCAACCGGGAATTTTTCTCCAGCCCCAGGCTGGATGATCTCCAGTGCGCCTATGCTTCCATGAGAGCCTTCCTGGAGGGCCAAAACCCGGAAAGCGTTTCTGTCTGCTGCGTCTTTGACAATGAGGAGGTGGGCAGCACCACAAAGCAGGGCGCCGCTTCCACCTTCCTGTCCGATACGCTGGAGCGCATCAACAGCTGCTTAAACCGCCGTCCGGAGCAATATAAAATGGCCGTCGCCTCCAGCTTTATGATCTCCGCGGACAACGCCCACGCCGTGCATCCGCACCACATGGACAAGGCGGATCCCACCAACCGGCCCCATATGAATCACGGCCCGGTTATCAAATTTAACGCCAACCAGAAATACACCACGGATTCCGTGTCTGCGGCGCTCTTTAAGGGACTCTGCGAAAAGGCCCGGGTGCCCTTCCAGACCTTTGCCAACCATTCCGACCAGCCCGGAGGCTCCACGCTGGGAAATATCTCCAACTCCCACGTTTCCCTAAACACCGTGGACATCGGCCTGGCTCAGCTGGCGATGCACTCTCCCTACGAGACTGCCGGCACAAAGGATACCTGGTATCTGACCGCCGCCCTGAAGGAATTCTACAATACCCATATCGCATCTGTGGGCCCGGGACGCTATGAGCTTCGCTGACCGGTCCTAAAACATATATTTTTTCTTTTGGGCCGGCCTGAAATGCGTCCGCCGATAGTCCATCAGATAGCTGACCGCCTCCGCCGCACCCGCTGTGGAGGCGGCTTTCATAAACAGCTCCAGCAGCTCCTCCGTAAAATATCCCTGCTCTCCCAAAAGGTACAAAAAGTCCAGGCGTTCTCCTTCAAAGATCCAGCGCGCCGCGCTTTCCCCCTCCTGCCTTAAAAATTCCAGATAGTTCTCCCGCCTGCTCTCCGTCAGTCCCACCGGCGTCTGCAGACGGTAAAGGGCCATCCGCAGCACCGTGGGAAGAAATTCCTGAGCCCGGGCCAGCTCGAACAGGGAATCGTACTGTCCGTAATCCAGGCTTCGCCCCTGAAAGCACTGACGGTAACGGTAGCCTGTCCCGTGAAAGTTGATCTCAATGATCCGGGCCGGCGTGTTCTCCACAGATTCTTCATAGTACTCCGGATAGGTCAGATGCACAAGCGGCTTCCCCTCCGCATTCTCCAGAAGCACCTCCGTCTCAAAGGTCACCTCCCCGATCACATCCTTCAGGCAGTAAGGCGTCTCCTCCTGGGCACTCACCGTAAAAATAAGGTTTTTTATTTTATTGCAGGCCACAAAGGAACCGCCCCCCAGCCGGCGCATAGACGCGGGGAAATGAAGCGTCTCCAAATTCAGGCAGCCATAAAACGCGTAATCTCCTGTGGCCTCCAGGCCCTCCGGAAGCCAGATCTCCCGAAGCGCTTCCCCGCAGAGGGGCGGATACTCCCCGCCCTCCGGCCAGTCCGGGGCCAGATCCCTCCGGTCCCCCGGTGCAGCAGAATATCCGCCGGCTTCCCCTTCCCACTCCGCCCTGCGGATGGTCTGAATCTGATATTTTTTATACCTTGCCGAAGCCTCCCTGGCAAAGCAATGATCCGCCAGCTCCGCCACGGAAAGTCCCCGCAGCCGCTGGGGGAGCTCCGCCATAGAGCCTTCCCCGTAGCACCGGTAAATAACTGCTTTCCCGTTTTTTTCTATATAATCAATTCTTTCCAGCATTTTCGTCCCCTATCCCCCGCATTTGCATGACTCCTGATTCCCATTGCGCTGCCGGTATCCCCGCGGTGTACAGTTATAGAACCGCTTAAACAGTTTCGCAAAGTTGCTTGGACTGTCAAATCCACATAAAGTGGCGATCTGTGAAATACTCTCCTCCGGATTTTTTACCAGCATGTCCGCCCCCTGCATAATCCGGTATTTTAACAGGTACTGAATCGGAGAAAGCTGGATCGTTTTCTGGAAGCAGCGCAGGCATTCCCTCTCACTGATCCCGGCTATATCGGAAATCTCCGCCAGGGACAGATTGTCCGCAAAATTTTTATGCATATAGGCAAGCATCTTTCTGACGCGCAGATTATCCTGATTCAGCGCAGCATTTTCTGCCTCTGCCCGGGGATTTAATTCCCCATATAAGAAAAGGCAGATGCGGGACAGATTTTCCCGTACAATAAATTCAAACCCGTAACACTCCCTGGAAAGGGCCTCGTGAGCGCAGGTAAACCAGCGCGTCACCTCCTCCCTGCTTCCCGCCTTTATATAATAGCCCGAGAAGGAATTGCAGGATAACAGCGGAAGGATATATTTTTCCGCAAATACGGAATCATCGTTTCCGGTAATAAGCGCTGAACCAAAAACAAGAGAATGTAATCGGCATCCCGTAACAGCAATCCCGGAATGAAGGATATTGGAATTGAGAACAATGCAGTCCCCCTTTTCCAGAAGGAAGGACCTGGAGGGTATCTTTATTTTCATCTGTCCCTCTTCTATATATACTATTTCCATTTCCTCATGCCAGTGCCAGGGGATGCTCTCTTCCTGGCTGACTGCGTAATAAGAAGAATACCCGGCACAGGGAAACTGGAGGCTGCCATGGGGCTGAAGCTCCTTTGATTCCTTGCTCAGATTTAATCCGCATTTCTGTAAGGCCATTGTGTTCTCCCTCTTTATCTGGCGATTTTTTTATATTATACGTCTGGAAATGTATTGTATCAAGCTTTATTTGACGGTATTCTTTTGTATAAGTCAAAGGAGGATTATAAAATGTTTCAGTTATTGTTGATTATCATTTATCTTGCCTTCATCAGTCTGGGGCTACCGGATTCCCTGCTGGGCTCCGCATGGCCCACCATGTATCGGGAATTTTCCGTACCGGTTTCCTATGCAGGAGGCATTTCCATGATTATCGCTGTGGGGACGGTCATTTCCAGTCTGCAAAGCGACCGGCTGACCAAACGATGGGGAACCGGCAAAGTAACCGCTTTCAGTGTGTTAATGACCGCCGCCGCTTTATTCGGCTTCTCCGTCAGCCATTCCTATGCCGCCCTGTGCCTGTGGGCCATTCCTTACGGACTTGGCGCCGGAAGCGTGGACGCCTCTTTGAACAATTACGTGGCTCTCCACTACGCCAGCAGGCATATGAGCTGGCTTCACTGTATGTGGGGAATCGGAGCTTCCCTTGGCCCCTATATCATGGGCTATGCGCTGACCGGCGGACAGGGCTGGAACATGGGCTACCGCTATATCGCCATCCTTCAGATTATATTGACCGCCGTATTGATCTTCAGTCTGCCGCTGTGGAAAAGGCAGGGAGCAGACGGCGCTTTGCAGACAGACGGGGACGCGAAAGCAAAACCGCTTTCCCTGCGTCAGATTATAAAAATTCCGGGAGCCCGGGAGGTGATGATCACCTTTTTCTGCTACTGCGCGCTGGAACAGACAGCAGGCCTTTGGGCCAGCAGCTATCTTGTGCTGCGCCGGGGAGTATCCGCGGAAACCGCCGCCGGCTTTGCCAGCCTGTTTTTTGCAGGAATCACAGCAGGCAGGGTCCTGGGCGGATTTTTAACCATGAAACTGACTGACACGCAAATGATACGGCTGGGAGAGGGAATCACATTATTGGGCATCCTGCTTTTGCTTCTGCCCCTTGGCAGCGCCAGCGCCCTGGGGGGCCTGATTCTCATTGGCCTGGGCTGCGCTCCCGTTTATCCCTCCATCATCCATTCCACCCCGGAGCATTTTGGTGCAGACCGGTCCCAGGCCATGATCGGCGTCCAAATGGCATCCGCTTACACGGGAACCTGCTTCATGCCGCCGCTTTTCGGCTTTATCGCCAACCACATCGGCGTTTTCCTGTTTCCGTTTTATCTGTTGGCGATACTGATACTCATGGCTGCCATGTATGAAAAAATGTTATCAAAAATACGAAAAGAGCCAAATTAAGGATTACAAATTTTATGACGGGAGGCATCGTATGGTAGATTTGCATATGCACAGCAGATACAGTGATGACGGGGAATTTACCCCGTCCGGGCTGATGGCCCAATGCGCAGAAGAGGGGATGCACCTGGTGTCCGTCACCGACCATAACTGCGCGAAAGCGAATGCGGAAGCCGCAAAGGCCGCAAAGGAAAAAGGAATCGCCTATCTTCCGGGAATTGAAATTGACTGCACCTGTAAAGGCATCAACCTTCATGTACTTGGATACGGCATAAACTACCAAAGCCATGATTTTGAAAAAATCGAAAAGCATATCGCAGACCAGAGCATTCAGGATTCCCTTGACAGGCTTGCAAAAACACAGGCCCTGGGCTTTTCTGTCACAGAAAAGGATATGCTGCCATTATCCAAAAACAACTACTGGCAGGGGCTCTGGAACGGGGAGCTGTTTGCGGAGGTTCTGCTGGCAATGCCGGAATACACCGCCCATCCCCTCCTAAAGCCCTACCGCCCCGGCGGAGAGCGAAGCGATAATCCGTATGTAAATTTTTACTGGGATTATTATGCGCAGGGGAAGCCCTGCTACGTAAAAAGCGATTATCCGGCGATGGAAGAAATTATAGAGATTATCCACAGTAACCACGGCGCCGCCGTACTGGCCCATCCGGGTGTAAATCTAAAAGGAAAAGAATTTTTGCTCGACGATATCCTGAATCTCGGCCTGGACGGCATCGAAGCCTACAGCAGCTACCACAGCCCGAAGCAGGCGGACTATTTTTACCGGGCAGCCCGGGGCAAACATATTTTTGTCACCTGCGGAAGCGACTACCACGGAAAAACAAAGCCCGCCATCCGCATGGGACAGCACAACTGTCCCATCCCCTGGGAAGAAATCGCCCAGCCATTCACCAAATATCTGTAAGCCCAAGCTCCATCTCCGGCAATGTGGAGGGATTCTTGTTTAATTAACTACCAGGA
>CAMNQN010000035.1 GCA_946549155.1 uncultured Lachnospiraceae bacterium
CCGGCTGCATCTTAGATTTTCTTGGTATCCGGAGTTATTTTCCAGATGCCTGTGGTCCTGCGCGCCCGCCTCTTCCTGCGTCCTCTAAATTAACAAAACACAAAGAACATTCACCTGAACAGTAACCTGCATCACCGGAGGATGCCACGCTAAAATGTTCAGGGGATCTCTTACAAAAACGTAAGGTTTACGGCAGAAAATGTAAGCGGATTCGATGGAAGCCCGGAAAGCCTCTTTGATATAATTCCGGATAGAACGGCGGAGGCCTGCCGGACTGGAAGGGAAATGTGTGTGTCAGGTTACAGAGGGGATTTAGAGGGCGGTAAAATGGAAAGAATAGGGAATAGAGTATCTTTGATTTTAATTTTCTTTGTCATGAGTATGGCGGGATGGCTGTGGGAAGTGGTGCTCTATCTGATTGACAGAGGGGAATGGGTGAACCGGGGTTTTTTGCATGGGCCCTGGCTGCCGGTTTACGGGGCCGGAAGCGTGATGATTTTAGTGCTGCTCCGGGGACTGAAGAAGAAGCGGGCGGTGGAATTCGTGGCCATTGTTTTTCTGTGCGGCGTGGTGGAATACAGCGTGTCCTGGGGGCTGGAGCTGATTTATGGAAAGCGATGGTGGGATTACAGCGGCTGGTTTTTAAATCTCAATGGACGCATCTGTGTGGAGGGGCTGCTGGCCTTCGGAGTAGGCGGCATGATACTGGTGTACGGCTTCGTGCCGATTCTTGAGAGAATGCTTCGGCGTATTCCGCAGAAGCTTCTGGTTTTGCTGTGCCTGGTGCTGACGCTGTTGTTTGGGGTGGATCTGATCTGCTCCGTCCCAAAGCCCAATGCGGGGCGGGGGATTACGGCGGCTGCAAAGAAGGAGACGGTAAGGGAGGGCGGCGGAATTTTTAAGATGGGAGGAAATGCTTATGCTGGCGTTATACCTGGCTCCGATTTATCTTGTGGTAAATATCTGGCTGTGGTTTCGCATCCGCAGGTGGCTGAGTGCGTGTCATGAGGTCTTTAAACGGAGAGGAGGGCAGGCGGCGGTGAGCCTGGCGTACCTGTTTCTGGCGGTTTCCCCGCTTCTTGCCTCCATCGCGGCGCCGGGAGAGGGCAGGCGGTTTTTGAAGCTGATAGAAAACCGGTGGCTGGGAGTGCTGCTTTATCTGGTGCTGGTGGTATTGACTGCGGATGGGGTACGGCTGTTGTGCTTTTTTGGGAAGAAAAGTTTTGGGAGCGCTGCGGGAAAAAGAACGGGTGCTTCTGCATTAAAGGAGTGGGGCAGGATTCCGGAAAAACGGGATGCGGATAGAAAACGCCGTATTCTGACCGGCGGTATCTGCGGGGCGGCGGTGGGAGCACTGAGCCTGTGGGGCATGTACAATGCGGGGGTTATCCGTGTCACCCCCTATGAGATTGCGGTGGATAAAAACGCCGGGGAGCTGGATTCCCTGCATGTGGTTCTGGCGGCGGATCTGCACCTGGGGTACAGCACCCGGAGCGCCCGGATGAAACGTATGGTGGAAAAAATAAATGAGCAGAAAGCGGATATTGTGGTGATTGCGGGGGATATTTTTGATAATGAGTATGAGGCGCTGGAAAATCCGGAGGAATTGGCGGAGATTCTCAGAGGTATCCGGTCGAAATACGGCGTTTATGCCTGCTATGGAAATCATGATGTGGAGGAAACGCTTCTGGTGGGCTTTCCCTTTGCAGACGGGAGGAAGAAGGAGAGCAGCCTGCGGATGGATGAATTCCTGGAGCGGGCCAATATCCGGCTTTTGAAGGAGGAGGCAGTGCTGATTGGCGGCAGCGTGTATCTGTACGGGCGGCCGGACGCGGCCCGGCCAGGGCGGAATGTGACTGTGAGAAAAACTGCGGGGGAACTGATGGAGGGGTTGGATTCGGGAAAGCCGGTGATTGTGCTGGACCACGAGCCGAAAGAATTTCAGGAGCTGGCCGACGCCGGTGTGGATGTGGATTTGTGCGGCCACACCCATGACGGCCAGACGTTTCCGGCGAATCTGATTACCGCAGGGCTGTGGGAAAATTCTTATGGATATATGGAGAAGGACGGCATGGATACAATTGTAACATCGGGGGTGGGTGTGTTCGGGCCCGATATGCGGGTGGGGACCCGGGCGGAGATCTGCTCTATCCAGATACAGTTTGGGCAGGCGGGGATATCCCGCGGGGAAGGAGAGAGGCGGGATGAGGCTTGAAGTTCTAAGAAGGGGCATGAAAAAGGCGGCGGTGTTCCTACTGGCAGCAATCTTCTGCATTTTGCTGCTTCCCTTTTGTATATTATCCGCGGGGCTGCGCATGATCCGTTTGTTTTTCTCTGATATAGCCGGGGGACGGTGACGCAGCGCAGTCCCCGCCCCACAGGAGAAGTAAGGAGGACGTATAAATATGAAGCGAATAGTTCATCACATTTCCAAATGGCTCTCCCGCCTGATTGCGGCGCTGCTGCTGCTTCTTTTGCTGGCGGGCAATTACTACTGCTTCCGGGGATACCAGATGTATCGGGATGCGGTGGAGGAGAAAAGCCTGGAGGAGCGGGTGGAGGAAATCCGCAATATGGAAAACTTTACTGTGTATTCGGACCTGCCGGAATTTTACCGGAAGGCCGTTCTATCCGTGGAGGATCACCGTTTTGAGTCCCATCGGGGGATTGACCTGCTGGCCATTGCCCGGGCGGCCTGGACAGATATCAGGACCCTGTCCTTTCGGGAGGGCGGGAGCACGATTACCCAGCAGCTGGCAAAAAATATGCTGTTTACCCAGGAAAAGCGGATGGAACGGAAGGCAGCGGAGATTTTTGCCGCCCTGGAGCTTGAGAAACGATACACCAAGGAAGAAATTTTTGAATTGTATGTAAACTCTATTTATTTTGGCAGCGGCTATTATGGCATCTATCAGGCGGCTATGGGTTATTTTGGAAAAACACCGCCGGAGCTGAAGGAATATGAGTGCGTCCTGCTGGCAGGCGTGCCCGGCGCTCCCTCCGTCTATTCCCCGGATGTCAGCAGGGAGCTGGCTACGAAGCGGGTGGCACAGGTGCTGGACAGCATGGTGGAGCACAAACTCCTTACCCGGGCCAGGGCGGATGAAATTGTCTCCCCCGCTCCGTGAAAATTTAGTGGGTTTTGCGAAAAAAATGTGTAAAAAAGTACGGCGGAATGTATTATAATGGAACAGACAAACATCAATAATCGAAAAGACAGTGTTGAAAGGCATGTAATCCCAGGGTTAGATGCCTTCTTTTGCGGCCTGCGCGCAGAAAAAAGTATGGGGCGGGAAAAATACTATGATAAGGATAGCGGCGTGTGACGATAAAAAGGAGAATCTGGACGAGCTGTGCGGATATCTGGAGCTATATTTTAAGGAGAACGGGAAGGAGGAGGCGGAGATTTGCCGTTTCCAGGAGGGGAAGGCTCTTTTGGCGGCCATCGAAATTCTGCCTTTTGATGTGTACTTTCTGGATGTTCTTATGCCGGATCTGAATGGTTTGGATATAGGCCGGAGGATCCGGCGGGAGGATCAGCGGGCGATGATTGTGTACATCACCGTATCCCGGGAATTTGCCTTCGAGGCCTTCGGCGTCCGGGCGTTCCATTACCTGGAGAAGCCGGTGAAGCGGGAGGAGCTGTTTGATATTCTGGAAGCCCTGACGAATCGAGGGAATCACAGGAGCTTGGAAAAGATCAGTATCCGCACCCGAAATGGACAGGTAAGTATCAGCTTACCGGATATTATGTATGTGGAGAATATTTCCCGCTGCTCGGTGTATATGCTGAGCAACGGGCGGCAGGTGTCCAGCCTTTGCAACAGGAGCTCCTTTGAGGAGAGCGTGGGGCTGATCTGCCAGCACCCGGAATTTGTACAGCCGCACAAGTCTTATTTTGTGAATATGAATTATATCCAGGCGTTGGAGGCGAAGAATCTGACCTTGGATAATGGAATGCAGATTGCCATCAGCCGGAAACGGATGGCGGAGACCAAACGGGCCTATCTTGAATTTCTGGTGAAGGGAGGCTCTGTGGAGTGATTCAGAAGCTGATGTTTGGGCAGTTTCGCATTGCCATACTGTATATTTTGATTTTTCTTGGATTTTTTCTGCCCTCCAGATATGAGAGGAGAAAGACCATCCTTATTTTGGCGGGTTGTTTTCTTTTCACCGGAGCTATGGATTATCGGTATCTGATTGAAAAACAGAACGGAAGGATCTCCGCGGTCTTTACGCTGGCGGAGATTGTGGTCTTACAGAGCACCCCATTTATAATAGGCAAGTATCGGGATTTTCGCGCCATGTTTGTGGGCTTTTCCGCGGCCACCTATGTGCTGGGCGGATGTGTGGTCAGTTCTGTGCTTTACATTGCGGGGGCCGGGGTGATGGCAAGCCTGCTTTGTCAGACGGTTTTTCAGACGGCGCTGCTGGGGCTGTTAGTTTGGAAAATCCGGGACGGTTTTTTAGGCAGTCAGGAGAGCGGGGAACTGCAGTGGGGGAAGCTTTGCCTGATTCCCGCCATGTTTTATGCCGCGGTACATACCGTTTCTATGTGGCCCTCCAATATTTATGAGATTCCCAGCAATCTGGTGGGGGTATTGTGCATCGTGGGTATCATGATCATTTCCTATATTATGCTCTTTGAAATTTTTGAGCGGAACCGGAGGGACGGAGAGCTGCGGCGGGGGATGGAGTATCTGGAAAATTATGCCAGCCGCCTAAAGCATGAGGCGGACGCGGTTTGGGAGAAGGAGCAGGAGATGGCGGTGATGCGTCATGACCTGCGGCATTACAGCATTTTGGTTAATTCTTACCTGGAGGAGGGAAAGAAACAGGAGATCCGGGCGCTTTTGCAGGAGATGGACGAGCATATTGGCAGAACTAGGACCGTGCGCTACTGTGAGAACCTGGCGGTGAATGGTATCCTGAATTACTGCGCCAGACAGGCGGAAGAGAAGGGAATCGCCTTCCAGGGAGAGACGGAGATTCCGCAGAGAATGGGGCTGAACGAGTTTGAATTTGCTACGGTGGTGTCGAACCTTCTGGAAAACGCGGTGAACGCCGCCGATCTGGTGGAAGAACCGGGACGGCGGTTTGTCCGCATTTCCGCCCGGGGCATAAAGGAAAAGCTGATTTTGGAAATTTCCAACGGCTGTGTGAAGGAGCCGGAGTTGTCGAAGCTTACGGGATACCCTCTGTCGGAGGGGGGAGCGCGCCATGGCTACGGCATGAAGAGTGTGCGGGCTTTTGTGGAGAAAAACGGGGCCATGTTTGATTTTAACGTGGAGAAGGGCATCTTTTATGTGAGGATGCTGGTAAATATAGGAGAGAGGGGCAGCCGTGAAATATAGGCTGCCTTTTGTGAAGAACCAGAAAAAGAAATGATAGGGGAATGTTTTATAATTACATGGTAAAATGTGTCGCATTTTCCATTTTTTCCAAATAATGGCGAAATGAGACAGGAAAAAGGAAAGAAAAAAGGAAGGGGAAACTGTATGAAAAAAATAATGCAAAAATGGGCGGCGTTTCTGCTGGCTCTGACACTGATGGCTGCCTGTGTGCCGGACGGGACGGCACAGGCTGCCTCCTATGTAAATTTCGCGTCGGGACAGACGCTGATTGTGACGGCTCCCGACGGAGTGAATCTGCACCGCACGCCGCTGGCTTCGGCTGAGAATCGGCTGACGACGCTGGGACGGGGGAATCACTTGACGGTGGATCAGGTAAATTACCAGACCGGATGGATGAAGGTGACCTGCGGCGGCCATACCGGATGGGTGCTGGGGTCAGAAGGATGGTTTGACGTGTACAACGCGGCGCCCGTCCTGTATTCTTACTCCGGGGATATGCAGGCCAGAGTATTGGCCAGCGCCTTAAACGTGCACAGGACGCCGGTGAAGCTAAACAGCAATATTATAGACGACCTGTACAAGGGCCAGATTGTGGATGCCCTGGGCTACACCAACACAGGCTGGACGAAGGTACGCTATTATCGGGGCGGTACCCAGATCCAGGGCTATGTTTCCTCTGCCTGGGTGGATGTGGCCAGGAAGAAGACCACCGAAAGCCTGGAAAAATTTACGACTATTTCCGGCTACAGCGCAGCGGTGAAGAGCAGCTGCTCTGCGTTAAATGTCCATTGCTCCCCCAGTGTCTCGGCGGACGTGATTGCGGATATCTATTCCGGCGATGTGGTGAACATTCTGGCCCAGTCCAAGACCTGGTACCGCATTTCTCTGAATGTGGGCGGACAGATGCGCACAGGGTATATTTACCGTTCCTACACCAACAAGAAGGATGCCATGGCAAACCTGCGCCTTTCCGCCTCCTCCAAGACCCTGAAGAAATCCAAGAAGTACCACATTCTGGTGCGGGGCAACACAGGCATGAGCCTGAAAACCACCTGGAAATCCAGCAATAAGAAGGTGGCTTCTGTGAGCAGTAAGGGGTATGTCACCGCCAAGAAGAAGGGGACGGCCAAGATTACCGCCACGATTAAGGTGGGAACCAGAACGAAGAAGCTGACCTGTAAGATCAAAGTAAAATAGGGGGAATAGGAAATGAGAAAACAAAGAATTGCAGGACGCTTCTGCATCCTTTTCGCTGCTCTGTGTCTTGGAATCAGCACCCAGGCAGCAGTGGCGGAGGATGGAGTGAGCCGGGCTTATAATGAGGCGGTGAAGCTGGAGGATCAGCTGGACGGCTTTGATGTGACGGTGAAGAGTGTGGTCAGCATTGCCGGGCAGGCAGCGAAAGCGGAGAAAACTGTGAAGATTCAGGCAAATGGACTGCAGACCGAAGGAGGGCTGCAGGCGGCGGTTGACGTGCAGACCTCCGATGGAAAGAAACAGCAGTATTACAAGGATGGCTTCTTCTATTCCAATCAGAGCGGAAAAGACCGGAAATATGCCATGAATCAGGAGACCATGGTGGAGCTTTTAAATTACTATGTGTATCTGGATTTTGAAGCTCAATATCTGTCCATGCTGGAGCGGAGGGAGAACGGGGATGGTTCGGCTACCTATTCTTTCGCTGCTTCTCAGGAGACAGTGGGGGCCTATGGGGATAAGCTGCTGGAGGGCGCCCAGGAGGAGCATAGGATTGATATCGTTTCCCTTCAGGGAACGGTGGAAGTGGACCCGGAAGGCATGATTCAGGAGCGAAAGATTGAGATGGCTTACACCGTAAGGAGCGGCGATACGCCCCAGCTGTGTATCCTGAATTCTGACGCGGTGTTTCACCGCACTGGAACGGTCTCTGTGAAACTGCCGGATCTGTCCGCCTACGGGGAAAAGGAGGAGAATACTCCGGCGGTGGGGCTTACAAAGCTCAGCCAGACCCTTTATGCCACCGCTGACGTAAACGTGCGGGCGCAGAATAATGTGACCTCCGCGGTGCTGGGCGGCATCCCGGCGGGGGATACCATGCAGGAGACGGGCTATACGGAGGATGGCTGGATTCAGATCAGCTACAACGGCGGGACGGCTTATGTCAGCGGCGCTTATGTCAGCACCTCAAAGTCGGTGATTCTGAAAGCCATGAGCGGCGCCATGTACGCCACCGGGCAGGTGAATGTGCGGGACGCCTATTCCACGGACAGCCGGATTTTGGGCGTGCTCTCTGCTGGGGAGAGCGTTTCCACCACTGGCTATACGGACAATAACTGGATCGAGATCAGCTACGGCGGCAGAGCTGCCTATGTGTATGCGGATTACCTTTCCTGGGATGCTCCGGTGGAAAAGAGAAATACCTTCAGCGGTTACCTGGAAGGAAATGTGCTGGATGCTGCTACGAATGGGCTGACGGTGCAGACCAGCAACGGAAGCGAATACTATATTTATACCGCGGACGCTTACAAAAATACCGTGGACGGCATTTTGCTGGGGGATTGGATCGGCGTGTCCTACACCTTCGACGGCAGCAATTATCTGGCTACCGAAATCGACGATTATAACGATCACAACTACAATTACAATTATGACAGCGGTAATGTGATGAATGACAATAACGATGATTACGGTTATCAGGACATGGAATCCTACGGCACCGTGATTGCTTATGGCATGTCTGCCATCACTGTGGCGCTGGATAATGGAATTACCTTGAGCGCGGCGAAGGAAAATGTGTCGATCTATGGCGATCTGTATGAGGGCGCTTATGTTTTGGTGGACTACATCGGCGACTATATGTACGAGATTACACAGATTTAATCGCGAAGAGGAGGAAAGAGAATGGGAGGGAGAAGAAGGGCAGTGTCATTCTTTATATGCCTGGTGTTGGCGGCTGTGATGGCGGAAACTGTGTGGGCGGCCAAGACATTGACGGTAGGGGTGCGGGATGACATTATGCATTTTGGATATTTGAATCCCAACACAGGAAAATATTACGGGCTGGAGATCGATCTGGCGGAGAAGCTGGCGGACAAGCTGGGGTATGATACGGTGGAGTTTGTCACGGTAGATCCGGATAACCGGAAGGATATGCTTTTAACCGGCCAGGTGGATTGTTTGATCGCGGCTTACTCGGTGTCTGAGACCCGGCTGCAGAACTTCGATTTTTCCCCGGCATACTATACGGATTACAGCAGCATCATGGTGGAGAAATCCTCTCTGTTTACCAGCATCACCGATCTGGTGGGAAAACGAATCGGCGTGTTGAAGGGTGTGAATACAGCGCCGAAGCTGGTCCAGAAAATGATTGAGATGGGACTGATGACGGAAGATGACGCTAAGGGAACGATTCTGGTGGATATGGATTCCTATGGGGAGGTATCAAAGGCCCTGGAGGAGGGAATGGTGGACGTGGCCTGTATGGACGGCTGCATCGCCAGAGCCTATATGGAGGATGACCGGGAAATTCTGGAGGACAAGATCGGAGAAGAAACTTATGCGGTGGCGACTCAGAAAGATTCAGAATTGAGTGCTCCTATGGCCGCGGCTGTTCAGGAATTGCTGGACGATGGCACGGTGGAAGCACTGATTGAAAAATGGAATTAGGAGGACGAGAGGATGAAGAGGCTGAGGGGGAAGATGGCTGCCGCGTTTTTGCTGGAGGTAATCTGTCTTGTGGTGTTTGGCTGGTTTCTGATGCAGATGCAGACCAGGCTTTCCATGGAGAATCAGCGGGAAAATACCCAGGAAAAGCTGGATACCATGCAGCAGGTGATTGATGATGCGGACGCAGTGGCGGCACAGAATGAGGCCAGCTACGACGAGGTATATCAGGCCAAAGCGGCCAGCGTGGCCTATATGGCGAACTATGACCAGAGCTTTGCGGTGACAGATGCCAAGATGAAAGAGCTGGCCAAGCTGATGAACGTGAATAACATTTTGATTCTGGACCGGGAAGGAAAGCTTTTGGCAAAGGCGGAGAAAACGCAGGCGGATTATACCGTTTCCCGGTACAACCAGCTTCGGACTGTGTTTCAGACCGGAGAGCCTTCCCAGGCCTTTGAGGTGGAGATCGACGGCACGGTGCGGCGTTATTACGGAGCGAAAATCAATGAGAAGCAGCAGGCGGTGATTGCGCAGGATCCGGAGGAGCTGGAGGCTTTACAGGCGGATACCTCCTCCTGGAGGAGTATTCTGGGGAAAATCAGCGTAGGCTTAAAGGGCTTTTGCTTCGCGGTGTCCAACCAGGACTATACCTTCTTATATCATCCGGATGAGGAGCTGGCGGGGCAGGATTCTTTGGACGCAGGCCTGTTGGCGGAGGATCTGGCGGACAATCATTTTGCCTGGATGACCATAAACGGAGAGCGGTTCTACTGCGGAGTGAAGAGCATCCCGGCGGACGATGCCTTTGTAGTCTGCGCGGTTCCCGAGGAGGAGCTTACCTCCTCCAGAAATATCACCGTGGCGGTGGTGCTGTTTATCTTCTTTGCCGTGATTACCACGGTGGTGGTGTATTCTGTCCTGATTTTACAGGAGCAGCAGAAGGAGGGAGAAGCGGAGAAGGGGCGGGGCTTTGGCTACAATGAGGTTCTGGGACGGAAGCTGCTTCCCTTCTCCGGTGTAGGACTGTTGCTGGTTTTTGTGGCTTCTTTCTATATGCAGACCCTTTTTTCCCTGTCCCTGCGCTCCATGAGCAATCGCCGCCAGGTGCAGGAGGTGGGCGATACTCTGGCGAAAAATCAGGAGGATATGGAACTGGTGACGGCGCAGTACAACAGCAGGTATCTGAACAAGTGTCAGACGGCGGCGTACATTCTGAGCGCCAATCACCAGCTCTGGACAAAAGAGGATCTGGGGCGGCTCTCCCAGGCCCTGGGCGCGGAATTTTTACTGATTTTTGACAAAAATGGGGATGAGGTGGTATCGGATTCCTCTTATGTGAATTTCAGCATCAGCGATAACCCGGAGGATCAGTCCTATCCTTTCGGCAGTCTGCTGCAGGGCCTGGAATACTATATCCAGGAGGCGCAGCCGGATCAGATTTCCGGAGCCTACTGCCAGTATATCGGCGCACTCTTAAGGGACGAGGAGGGGAATGCGGATGGATTTGTGCAGATGAGCGTGATTCCGGACAAGCTGGAGAACGCTTTGCAGACCACCACGCTCCCGGCAGTGCTTGGGGGCGTGAAGGCCAGTGCGGGAGGCTTTGCCTTCGCGGTGGACAAGGAGACCCAGACTTTTTCCTACTACCCGGAGGAGCGTATCAATGGGAAGAGTGCGCTGGAGTACGGCATGGAGGAGAAACAGCTTCGGGATGGCTACTGTGATTACATTACTATTGACAACCAGAAGTATTTTGCTTCCAGTCTGGAGACGGATAACCAGTATATTTATGTGGCGGTGCCCCAGAACCGGCTGATGGCTGCGCGCCTTCCGGTGACCCTGGCCAGCGGCGGGGCCTGTCTGATCTGTCTGCTGCTGGTGTTCCTGCTGCTGACCTTTGGCAGAATCCCGGAGGGGAAGATGGTGGAAAAGAAGGAAGAGGAAGAGCAGGGGCCCATGGTAGATGTGGTGATGCCAAATGGCTCCAAAGGGAAGTCGGAGGCGGCGGCCAACCGGTGGTCTAATTCCGGCATACGCTGGAAGCAAAAGACGCCGGAGCAGAAGATTGCGGCCCTGCTGCAGGTTATCATCGGAATTTTTGCCGTGGTGATTTGCTTTGCCGCACTGAATAAGGAGCAGCTCTTTGAAAGTGATTCGATTTTCCGCCATATTATTGACGGAAATTGGGAGCGCAGCCTGAACGTATTTGCCCTCACCGGATGTATCCTGATTCTCTGTGTGGGGATGGTGATTGTGCTTATCCTGAGAGGGATTTTACAGCTTTTGTCCCGGGCCATGAACGCCAAGGGCGCCACCATCTGTCATCTGCTGCGCAATCTGGTGAAATATGTGTCGGTGATTGCGATGCTGTATTACTGCTTTGCGCTGTTTGGAGTGGATACCCAGACCCTTCTTGCCTCCGCCGGCATCCTGTCTCTGGTGATTGGCCTTGGGGCGAAGGAGCTGGTGTCCGATATCCTGGCGGGACTGTTCATTATCTTCGAGGGAGAATTCCAGGTAGGGGATATCGTCACGGTGGGCGACTGGAGAGGAACGGTCCAGGAGATCGGCGTGCGCACCACCAAGATCATGGATGCCAACGAAAATGTGAAGATCATCAGCAACAGCGCGGTCAGCGGAGTCATTAACATGACCAAACGCAATTCTCACTGCTATTGCGAACTGAGTCTGGCACTGACAGAGGATATGACGCTGGAGCGCGTTGAGAGCATTCTGGAGCAGGAGCTGCCAAAGCTGAAGGAAAAGCTGCCGGAGATTCTGGCGGGCCCGACCTACAGCGGCGTGTATTCCTTAAGCGGCAGCAATGTGAATGTGCGGCTGTCTGCGGCCTGCAATGAAGAAGAGAAAGCGATCCTGGGACGGAAGCTGACGAGAGAGATGAAGTTTATCCTTGACCGCTACGGCATTACGCTGAATTCGGCCAGTCACTCCTAAGACAGCAAAATCCCGGAACAAAAAAGCAGATAAAAGCGGCGGAGGATACAGGAGGGGGAGCTTTATGGAAAAGGAAAAAATGGAGCAGGAGCAGCAAAAGGGAATGACATCGCCGACGGAATGGCGGTATCTGGATTTGAAGCCGGAGAACGGGGAAATTTTCATCAGCCGTTTTGAGGAGGCCAGAGGAGGAGAGGAGGCGGAGGATGACCCGGGGGAGATGCCCCTGCATTACGCTGCCCTTCATTTTGGCGGAGGAGTCTGGGAGATTGAAGATACCAGCACCAAATTTGGGGTTCGGGTCAATGGGGAGAAAATAGAGAAAAACCAGATTTTAAGGGAGCAGGACGAGATTTGCATCGGGGACACCCAGTTCTATTTCCTGGGGACCCAGTTAAAATACAGCCATCGCCAGTATACAGAAAACCGCCTGTCCATCCACATTGAGGAGCGCAGCGTCTGGCAGCTGTTCAAGAAGCATACCCTGCTTAAGGACATTGACCTTACCATTTATCCCGGGGAGATGGTACTGCTGCTGGGGGGCTCCGGCGCGGGAAAAACCACCTTCATCAATGCTGTCACCGGCTATGAGAAGGCCAAGGCCACGATTTTGGAGGGAGATAAGGACATTTACCGCAACTACAATCAGCTCAAATACAATATCGGGATGGTGCCCCAGCAGGATCTGCTGCGCATGGACGATACGGTTTACATGACGCTGATGAATGCGGCCCAGATGCGGATGCCGGTGCATTATACCCGGCAGGAGAGAGAAAGACGGGTGCAGGAGCTTCTGGCCATGTTTGGCCTGGAGAGGGAGGCGGAGGAGCTGGTGAGTAAGCTTTCCGGCGGCCAGAGAAAGCGGCTGTCCATTGCGGTGGAGTTTGTGGCCAGCCCGGATCTGTTTATCCTGGATGAGCCGGATTCTGGGCTGGACGGCGTGATGGCCAGAGAGCTGATGGAGTATCTGCGGCAGATTGCCGATGACCGGAAGATCGTCATGGTGATCACCCATACGCCGGACCGGGTGATCGATCTCTTTGACAAGGTGATTGTGCTGGCCAAGAGCACTGGGGATCATGTGGGCCATCTGGCCTTTTACGGAGGGGTGGAGGAGGCCAGAAGCTTCTTCGGAAAGGACAGCATGGAGGAAATTCTGCTGCTGATGAATTCCAAAGAAGAGGGAGGCCAGGGACTGGCGGATGCTTATATCGAGAAATTCCGGCAGTTGACGAAAAGCCAGGGCCCGGCGGAGGCTTCTGTTGATCCGAAGAGGGAAGAATCGCAGATTGAGGAGGATGTATGACGGAAGAAAAGCGGCTTTTGGGGGATGGAAACAGGCATACCGGAAGACTGGGTCAGGTGAGGATTTACCTGGGAAAGCTGTTTCGGATTTTCATCCATGAGAAGGACTGGAAGGTGCTGCCCATGGCGGCGGTGATTGCTTTTATGGTGGCCTATGTGGTGGGCCGGAATATGTTTCTCAATATGGAGGGGACGAAGATCGGATCGCTGGCCTTTGTCTGCTGCTGTATCTGGAATGGCTTTTTTAATTCCATTCAGGTGGTGTGCCGGGAGCGGCCCATCATTAAGCGGGAGCACCGGGCGGGACTGCATATCTCCGCTTATCTGGCGGCTCACATGATTTATCAGGCTTTTCTCTGTCTTTTGCAGGTGGTGATTACCCTGGCGGTATACTGGGCGGCCGGCATCACCTTTCCCGGGGAGGGACTGGTGACGGGACGGTTTCTGCCGGATATCCTGATCACCCTGTTTTTGATCACCTACGCTTCGGATATGATGGCCCTGATGGTATCCTGCATCGTGCACACCACCACCTCCGCTATGACGGTGATGCCCTTTCTCCTGATTGTGCAGCTGGTGTTCGCCGGGGTGGCTTTTCCGCTTCATGGATTTCCGGAAAAGCTCTCCAATGCCACCATCAGCAAGTGGGGAATCTATGCGGTCTGTACGGAAGCCAATTACAACAGCCTGCCCTCTACGCTGATTATGCGGGAACTGCAGATGCTGCGGAGCATTCCTGCGGTAGAGGAGCTTTATGAGGCGCTGGATGCGGAAAACCGGGAGAATCTGGAACGCTTCACGGCCCAGTATCTGATGGTGGAGCAGTACGACTACCGGAAGGAGAATATCCTGAAGGAGTGGGGAATCCTGCTGGCGTTCGCGTTGCTGTATGCCGGAGTGGGAGTGGTCAGCCTGGAGTTTGTGGACCGCGATAAGCGATAGTGGGGGGGCGTGTTTTATTAATTGCCCTTCCTGCTGTTCCTAGTAAGCTTTACAAAATCACGCCGAATGTAACATCCTAAGCAGAAAATGCCTGATTTGCGTAAATTGATATCACAATGGCGATAAAAGACAAACTATCCAGTCCACGGGGGCTTTTAGCTCAGAATTTGTCACTATACGATCAATTTCAGATATTTACCGCCCAATATGTCATATTTCGTTCGATTATTATAAATCCAGCGAACTTAATTTTATTTTAGTCCCTTGACGGGAATTTTCATCTGTGTTATAGTTTCGGTTATGAATAGGGGAGTAGCTGGCGCAAATGATGCGTGATAAGGCCAACATCCTGGGAGTTGTCCCTGGCTTTGTTTTAAACAGCGAGACTTATCTGTTAATACGACAGGTAAGCCTCGCTTTTTTATGCCCTGTTTTTACCAAAGAGGAGGAAAACGTATGAGTATTATCGATTTGTTTCTGATTGGAGTCAGCCTTTCTATGGACGCTTTTGCGGTGTCGGTCTGTAAGGGTTTATCCGTCTGCCAGATGAAGGTGAAGCATATGCTGATCTGCGGACTGTATTTCGGGGGCTTCCAGATGCTGATGCCGCTTTTAGGCTATCTGCTGGGGACACAGTTTTCGGGGCTGATTGAGAGCTTTGGCCATTGGATCGCCTTTCTGCTATTGGCAGTGATCGGCATCAATATGATCCGGGAGAGCAGTGAAAGCTGCGATATCACCGACGATTGCTTTTCGCCGGGGGCGATGCTGCCGCTGGCGGTAGCCACCTCTATCGATGCGCTGGCGGTGGGTGTCAGCTTTGCGGCGCTGGGGGTGAGTATCCTTCCGGCGGTTACGCTGATTGGTCTTACCACCTTCCTGCTCTCCGGGTTGGGCGTAAAAATCGGGAATGTATTTGGTATGAAGTACCGCAGCACGGCGGAGCGTGTGGGCGGCGTGATCCTGATTTTGATGGGTGTGAAAATTCTGCTGCAGGGGCTGGGGGTATTGTGAGACGACGGGAGTGTCCGGTTTTACAGAAAGCATGGTTTGTGGGCAGACGTTGAGAAAGTTGAGGCGAAATTATGGATTTGGTTGTGACGTTGTTATTGTTTGCTTTGGGAATTGTACTGGTGGTGAAGGGCGGCGATTACTTTGTGGACGCTGCCTCCTGGATGGCCAAGGTCAGCGGGATACCGAAGCTGATTATCGGGGCTACGGTGGTGAGCGTGGCCACCACGCTGCCGGAGATGCTGGTGTCCGTTATGGCGGCGCTGCAGGGTAAGGTGGATATGGCTATTGGAAACGCGGTGGGCAGCGTAACCGCAAATATAGGCCTCATTATGGCTCTTGCGCTGATCTTTATGCCGGGTGTGATACGGCGCCGGGATTATCTTATAAAATCGATTCTGATGCTGCTTGCATCCGGACTGGTGGTGGCCTGCGGCTTTAACGGCGAGATTAACCGAACAGCCTCTCTGGTGCTGCTGGTGATATTTTTCTTCTTTCTGTGGGAGAATATTTCCAGTGCAAAGAAAACCATGGCTGCCGGGCGCAGCACGGGGGAGGGCGGAAACGCCGTCGTGGCAAGGGGCAATGCTCCGGAGGCTCAGCTTCAGGAAGAGATGGACGCTCTCCGGTCCCGCCGGGCTGTGGCGATAAACATCGGAAAATTTATTCTGGGGGCTGCGGGTATTGTAGTTGGTGCCAATCTTCTGGTGGACAATGGCAGCGAACTGGCCCGCCTGATCGGGATTTCAGAGCGGATCATTGGCGTGACGCTGGTGGCGGTGGGAACCTCCCTGCCGGAGCTGATCACCACCATCACCGCCATCGCAAAAAAGCAGTCGGCGCTTTCCGTGGGAAATATACTGGGGGCCAACATTATGGATCTGACGCTGATTATGCCCCTTAGCGCTCTGATCTCCGGCAAGTCCCTGCCGGTGCCCTCCGCATCAGCAATGATTGACCTGCCGGCCTGTCTGCTGGTGGGATTGATTGCGGTGGTGCCCTCCATGATCAGCTCAAAATTCCGGCGCTGGCAGGGCGTGCTCCTGCTGGCCGTGTACGTGGTTTACCTGGTGATTACCTGTGTTCTTTGTGTTTAGTTAATTATCAGGACGCAGGAAAAGACGGGGCCGGGCGGGCAGATGCCTCTGGAAAACTGCTCCGGATACAAGAAACGCTAGAATGGAGCCGCCCTCCCCCTTCCTGCGTCCCGCTAATTACCCAAACACAAAGTTTGGCCCTTGATGAACTGTGGCGGCTTGTGTTATGCTGTCATTGGAAGGATGGAAGGCGTCACGCAAAAGCCCGCAGATGAACCGGGGGAAGGATAGACGCGTGCGAACCCCTCAAGAAGGAGTTAAAGGAATGGAAGAAAAGGAACAGCGCTTCAGGCGGCGTTTCCTGGCGGATGAAAATAAGCTGGTGAAACTGGAGATTATTTTGAGGTGCAGGGAAATGACGGTTTTTGAGTATTTCCCGAAGACAGATACACTGATTTTATATGATGAGCATCTGCTGATGGACCGGGTATATCCCGGTTATGCAGAGTATCTGGAGACGAGCCGGATGATTCATCCGGATGACCGGAGAAAACTGATGGACTTTTTCCGGGGCAGGCTGCAGGGCCCTCTGGAGGTGCGGACCCGCAACCGGACGGGGGATGCGCTGCGCCGGGTGCTGGATGCTTCTTTGGTGTCGGAGGACGGGGAGGATATTCTGGTGGGCTATACCCGGGATATTACGGAACAGCGGGCCCGGGAGGAGAACCTGGAGGAGCAGGCCAGACGGGATTCCCTGACCCATCTGTATAATCATTCCTGGGGCAGGGAGCTGGTCAGGGAATATCTGGAGAGTAAAAATCCCTATGATGCCTGTGGGATGCTGGTTATTGACATTGATTATTTCAAAAATATAAATGATACCTACGGACATCTTTTCGGGGATCGGGTACTGGCGGAGCTGTCCCGCCTTCTGCGGGAAGTCTTTGACAGTCAGGATGTGTTAAGCCGGACCGGCGGAGACGAGTTTGTGGTTTTTCTGAAAAATACTGAAAATAAGGCTCTGGTAAAGAAGGCAACTCAGCTAATGGACCGGATACGTGACTGCCGTTTTCCTGAGAATGGCTATGTCTTAAGCTGCAGCGTGGGTATCAGCTTCCTGCCGGAGAATGTGACCGGGTTTACCTACGATCAGATGTTTGAAAACGCTGACTGGGCCCTGTACTATGCAAAGCTTAACGGGCGGGACCGCTTTGAGTTCTGCGACAATCTGTACCGCTATAAGACGCTGGAAAAGAATAATTGGGAAGAGGCCGGGGATATTGATATCAGATACCTGAAAAATGATATTGTGTCCACTGCCTTTGAGATTTTTGAGAAGATGAACAGCTTTGATGCCGCATTGGAGCTGCTGATGAGGGTGACGGGCATTCGCCAGCGTCTGGACCGCATTACCGTGATCCAGACGGATATCAAGAATCAGAATGTGAAGCGAGGGTATCAGTGGAAGGCCGTGGGGGTTCCCGAGGCCCTGACGGAGACAAAAAGCTTTACCCGGGAGGACTTCCGCACCCTGTTTCACAGCTATGATGAGTACGGCACTACGGTGCTGCATTACGATGATATGGGGCAGTATTCCCCCCAGGGCAGGGAGCTTTTGATACAGGGCGATGCGAAAACGGTGCTGAATGCCGCCATGTACTGCGAAGGACAGTATGTGGGTTCGATTTCCTATGTGACCTGCGCCAATAAGCGGCATTGGACCAAAAAGAGCCGCAGCGAGATCGGGGAGCTGACAAAGCTGATTTCCGCTCATCTGTCGAAAAATATGATGATTAACGCGTTTCACCGGGGAATTGTTTCCGTGCCCGATTACGATTGCCTCACAGGGCTTTTGTCTTTTACCCGTTTTCGGGAAGAGGTGGGGCGGATAATCGCAGGGAAGGACGCGCAGCTCTACGTGATGGTATATGGGGACTTCGATAATTTCCGCTATTTTAACCAGAAGTACGGCTATCAGGCCGGGGACAGGTTTCTCAAGGAATTCAGCAATTTTGTTATCGACCGGATGAAGCTGGGCCCCAAGACTTATTTTTCCCGGGTGGTGGCGGATCAGTTTGTGCTGTTTTTGCCGGATGACGATCCTCAGGAGGCGGCCAGGCGGGTACTGGCGTTAAGCAGAGAGTTTGTACAAAAGCAAAGCAGCCATTTCCCGGAGTGCCTTTTGCGTCTGCGGGCGGGGATTTATCCGGTGACGGAGGACTGCGCCGGTGCGTCGTCGGCCATCGACGCGGCCAGCTATGCCAGAAAGCAGATCGGCGAGGGCAGGGAGTGCGCGGTAATGATTTACGATGATAAGCTGCAGGCGAAGCAGCGCTTTGAGAACGAGATCATAAACGGCATGGATGAGGCCATCACTGCCCAACAGTTTCGGATTTATCTGCAGCCCAAGGTGTCCCTGAAGGATCACTCCATCCTGGGGGCGGAGGCGCAGGTGCGGTGGCTGAAGAAGGACGGTACGCTGCTTTCCCCCGATGCCTTTATTCCGCTGTATGAGAGGAACGGGCGGGTTACGGATCTGGATCTTTATATTTTTGAGGAGATTGTGCGCTTTCTGAAGAAAAACAATGAGCTGGGACGGCGGCAGCTTCCCATTTCCATCAATGCGTCGGTGCTGCTGGCTTCCAGACCGGAGACTGCGGAGCGCTATCTGGAGCTTCTGCAGGGGTACGGTGTGGATCCGGCGCTGATCGAGGTGGAGCTTCTGGAGACGGAGACGGTTTCTAATTATGAGAGTGTGAAAAAACTGTTTCAGTTTTTCCGGGAAGCCGGGATGAAAACGTCTCTGGATGATTTCGGGGCAGGCTATTCTATGATTAATATGCTGGCGGATATTCCGGTGGACACGGTGAAGCTGGATCATTCCTTGCTGGAGTGGTGTGACGGGAATCCCAGAGGCTTTTACCTGCTGAAACAGATCGTAGCTCTGATTCAGGGGCTGGGCTACGAGGTGCTCTGTGAGGGCGTGGAGACCAGAGCCCAGGAAGAACTGCTAAAGCGGACCGGCTGCACCCAGGCCCAGGGATTTCTGTACTATATGCCCATGCCGCTGGAGGAGTATGAGCGTCTGCTATACGGGGAGCAGCTTTAAACCAAGGTTCTTTTTGTTTAGTTAATTACCAGGACGCAGGAAAAGACGGGGCCGGGCGGGCAGATCCCTCTGAAAAACTGCTCCGGATACAAGAAACGCTAGGATGGAGCCGCCCTCCGATTCCGGGC
>CAMNQN010000036.1 GCA_946549155.1 uncultured Lachnospiraceae bacterium
AGAAGGATAAAATAATGTGCTGTTGGTGGCGATCAGAATTCGCCGTTCAACATTAAAAAACAACATCTAAAAATTATGTAGAGTTTAAATCGTGGGAGAGCTTTCATTTAACAGGTTCTTCCCATATCCTTTACATAATAAAATACTTTTCATAAGACGAAACACGGATACAGGTGACCGGTGAGCCGGATCAGAAGGGTTCCACCCAGAACTGGATGTGGGTATATCTTACGGACGAGTACAGCGGTTCCCCACAGATGGCATTCTTTGATTATGAGAGAACCCGGGCTGGATACCATCCGGTGAAGTTCCTGGACGGCTGTTATCATGGATACCTGACCTGCGATGGTTATCAGGCATACCACGGACTGGACGCTTCCATCACCGTGACCGGATGCTTTACCCATGCAAGACGCCGTTTTGATGCAGCTCTCACGGCACTGAAAAAGGATTTCACAAAGGAGCAGCTGAAGGAGACCGTCGCATATCAGGCAATGGCACGGATCGGGATCCTGTACAAAATCGAGGAACTGATCAGAAACAAAACACCGGAAGAACGGTATGAGGAACGCCAGAAACAGTCCCGGCCCGTTGTGGACGCACTATTTGAATGGCTGCATTCGATGGAAGATTCTGTGGACAGGTCTTCCCTTATTGGTGATGCCATTTTATACACACTGAACCAGGAAGCGTATCTGCGCCGTTATCTGGAGGACGGGCACGTGAGCATTGACAACAACAGCGCGGAGCGCGCGATCAAGAATTTCGCGGTGGGACGCCGGAACTGGCTCTTTGCCAGAAGTATCCGGGGAGCGGATGCCAGTGCCGTTGTTTACAGCATTACAGAGACGGCACTGCTGAACGGCCTGAAACCCTATGTATACCTGACATATGTACTGGATCAGCTAAGGCAGATGGGACCTTTTCCGAAGCCGGAGGAGTTGGACCGCCTGCTTCCATGGTCGGAGGATCTGCCGGATGGATTCAGGACAAAAAATCAAGAATAAATTAAGCCACCTGATCAACAGGTGGCTCTTTTTCAAAAATCAAGGTACGGATAATTACCTACTTACGTTTTTATATTTTTCAATAAACAGATAATTACCTACTTACAAAATAAGTACAATCCGAGAAAATAAAAACGAAAAAGCTGTTGATAATTTCTTGTGAATAGGATATAATAAGACTGCTGGAAAATAAAAACGAAAAAACCGTTTTTAGAATGGGGGGAGGGAAGACATGAAAATACTTCGTATTACAGCACAGGGACTTCCGTTGTTCAAGGAAAATCTGGACGTCTGTTTTTACACACAGCAGCGTGTAAGTGAAGACGATAAGGATAGACTGTATAATCTGGTTGACAACTACTATCTTCATTCGGCCTGCGCATTTATTGGTATCAACGCATCCGGAAAAACCTCTGTGCTGAAGGTCATTAACCTGGCATTGAGCATTATTAAGAATGAGCCTGTCAATCATGTGGAATCTAAAAGCATTCTTGGAACGACAGAGAAAGCTACGATATGCACTTACTTTTATGATAAACGTAAATATGTTTGCTGCTTGGAAACAGTGATTACGTCAAAGAAAGCGAAGACGGGAGAGTATGTGTATTCGATCCTGTCTGAAAGATTGTGGGAGAAACCGATTGCCAGCGTGAAATCAAAAAAGTATTTGACAGATTTTGCTGGAATGGAGCCTACAGCATCCCGTAATGGGGATGAGGCATATCTTTCGGATGATGTCAGCTTTATTATTGCACATAACAAAAAGACCAATGATAAAGTAGAAGTGTTCAGTTTGCTTTCCTATACAAATGTAAATGTTCTGCCTTTCACGGATGATATTCCGCTGGAAGTGATTGCCTTTCTTGATCCGACAATCGAGAAGTTGTGCTTTGAACAAACAGAAGGAAAAACTTTCATCCATTTGAAATTCAGAGATGAAGATGAGATCATCTTAAATAATGCGATGGATATTGAACAGTATTTGTCTTCTGGTACAATCAAAGGAATTATTACATTCTCGATGGTAAAAGAAGTACTCAAGTCAGGTGGGTACCTTCTGGTGGATGAGATTGAAAATCATTTCAATAAAGAAATCGTAACTACCTTAATGCGCTTCTTCATGGATAGCCGTCTCAACAAAAAGGGCGGAACTCTTATTTTTACAACGCATTATCCGGAATTGCTGGACGAATATGATCGAAACGATGGAATTTGCATTGTGAGGAATCGCAATGGTATCATAGTGGAAAATTTGAGCTATATTTTGAAGCGTAATGACATTAAAAAGAGCGATGCATACCAGAGTGGCTTTTTGGAAGGAACGACCCCGGCATATGAAGCGTATATGCGCTTGAAGAAAAATCTGGCTGCTTCAATTAACTAAGGAGGCGGCGGAATGGAATTAGCAAAATATAAGGCGTGTATATGTGAAGGATCAGCGGAGGCAGCGATTATTGACATATTGGTTGATAATGACCTATTGATTTTTACCAGAGAAGAGATGCTGGATGAAAGCGTTATCCGATGCAGAAATGCTAAGAGATTTGAAGAGAGATACTTGCGTAAAGGTTTCACTGACCAGATTTCGGTTATCCGTATTTTGGATTCTCGTAGAGAAGACTTTCATCTCAGTAAGGCTTATGAACATAAAATTGATGTCATCAATGTCATTACTGCTCCGGAAATAGAGATGCTGATTATCCATAATGAAGGAGTGTATGACCGTTTCAAGCGTTCAGGAAAAAAGCCGAGCGAGTTTTGCAAAACAGAACTTCGTATACATGACGTGAAATCGTATGATTTTGTGAAAGGCTATTTTAATGATCCTCAGACTTTGGTGAAGGCGATAAAAGAATATCGCAGAACGGCAAATATCCCCAAAGGTGAATATAGTTTATCTGATTTGCTAAAATAAGATGATCGTTCTATTTGGGGAGTAAGAGGGTAAGGAGAAAAGGAAGATACAAGAGAAGTAGATTGACATTTCAGAAAATCTTTTCCCCACCCGCTTGCAATGCGTAAAATTCGATGGTAGAATTAAAATAGCAAAGAATACAAAGATGTATTGAAGGGAAAGGAGGATGCCAGTGGAAAACGAAAATATAACACTTTCAGACATGGACATACAGTGGCATCCCGCTTTCTGTGCGGCGGCGGAGCTGGAATTTAAGGAGAACAAGACCGAGCTTGATTTCCAGCGTGAATATAACCTGAGTAAGAAGCCATTACAGATAGATCTTCTTATAGTTGAAAAGCTGGATGATGTGAACGTTGAGAATGAGATTGGCTGGATTTTCAGGAAGTACAATGTGATAGAATATAAATCTCCCAAAGATGGGCTGACGATTGACGATTTCTTTAAAACGTTTGCTTATGCGGAGCTATATAAAAGCCAGGGGAAAACGGTTGACCAGATTCCCATTAACCAGTTAACAGTTTCGGTAGTCAGGGAAGGAAAGCCGGAAGAATTGTTCCGGAGCCTGGAAAAATACGGATTCACGGTTGATAAGAAGTTTGAAGGAATATACTATGTATATGGACTCCATCTCCCGGCACAGATCGTTGTGACAAAGGAGCTTGATCGTAAAAAGCACAGGAACTTAAGGGTTCTTTCAGTGGATGCGCTGGAGGAAGACGCCAGGGCGTTCATAGAGGATGCCTGTAAGCTTACCGATCAGGGCGACCTTATTAATGTGGATGCGATCCTGCAGGTGAGCGTTTCGGCGAACTATGATCTGTATAACGAATTGAAAAGGAGGTATCCTGAGATGTGTGAAGCGATGAAAACATTAATGAAAGATGAAATGATGGAAGCGCAGAAAAAAGGCGAAAAGAAAGGCGAAAAGAAAGGCGTATTGGAGACTCTCTTCGGTCTTGTAAAGGACGGAATCCTCTCCGTCTCAGATGCTGCAAAACGCGCTAACATGAATGTAGCAGAATTTGAGAAAGCATATAAAATGTTTTTGCTGTAGAAACGAGGCTCCTGTGGAGATTAAATTTTTCCACAGGGGCTTTCTTTTATGTACTGGATCAGTTGAGGCAGATGGGACCTTTCCCGAAGCCGGAGGAGTTGGACCGCCTGCTTCCATGGTCGGAGGATCTGCTGGATGGATTCAGAACAAAAAATCAAGAATAAATTAAGCCACCTGATCAATAAGCGCCTTTGCTTCTGTGGGAAGTTACTGGATTTGAAACACAGAGGGTTGTCAGTGGTCGCGGGCTTCGTTCCATCCGTATGGATATCCACACGATAGACAATGAGGGAAAGCAATCGGACATTGAGGTTCAGCGTGCAGATCACGGGGCAGATCCAAGAAGGGCGAGGTTCCACAGTGCGGTATTAGATAGTACGATGTTAAAGCCCAAGCAGGATTTCAAGGAAATGGCGGATAGCGTGGTTATTTTCATTACAGAAAATGATTATTTTGGCGATGGTAACAGAATTATTTATGTCAACGGGGCATACAAGAATGATGATGAGCCGATTGGACGGCTGATGCATGATTTCAGGTGCGTGAGCGCTGTGGATATGTTTTATTCTGAACTGGCTGATAAGGTCAGAAAACTGAAGGAGACGAAAGGAGGTCAGGATAGAATGTGCAAGCTGATGGAAGATATGAGGAATGAAGCTAAGTTGGAGCAGGCCAAGGAGACTGCATTAAATATGAAAAAGAAGGGAGGCAAGGTAAAGAAATAAACGATAGAAATATAGATGCTCCCTGTGGATTAAACCAGCACTATGCTGATATTTAATCCATAGGGGGTACCCTAATGCGCTTCTTCATGGATAGCCGTCTCAATAAAAAGCCTTCGTGACTGACTTGCTATTCCCCAATCTCTGAGGTACAATAAAGCTGGAATGGCACGGGAAGCTCTGTGCCAGCCAGGAAAGGAGGATGAGCCGAATGCAGGGAAAAAAACTGCCTGTTGGAATTGATGATTTTGGAAAGCTTCGTAAGGAAGGCTTCTGCTATATAGACAAAACGGGCCTCATCCGTGATTTGCTGAGCAACTGGGGTGAGGTCAATCTGTTCACCCGTCCGCGGCGATTTGGTAAGACGCTCAATATGAGCATGCTGAAAAACTTCTTCGAGATCGGGGCGGATAAGAGTTTATTTGATGGGCTGGAAATCAGCAAAGAAACGTCACTGTGCGAGAAATATATGGGGAAGTTCCCTGTGATATTTATCTCACTGAAGGATGTGGACGGACTACGGTTTGAGGATGCGAGAAAACGTTTGATAAAGAAAGTGGGAACCGAAGCAGAGCGATTCCGATTTTTGATAGATAGTGACCGGCTGTCTGTGAATGAAAAAGAAAAATACAGAGCATTGGTAGCACTGGATAAAGGTCAGTATGTTATGGATGAAGCAATGCTTACATCCAGCCTGGAAATATTGTCTTCGCTTCTTTGCCGGCATTATGGTCAAAAAGTGATTCTCCTAATTGATGAATATGACGTTCCGCTGGATAAGGCGTTCCAGCACAGCTATTATAACGAGATGGTATCGCTGATCCGCGGGCTGTTCGGGCAGGCGCTGAAGACCAATGAGTTTTTACAGTTTGCCGTCCTGACAGGGTGCCTGCGGGTGTCGAAGGAGAGTATTTTTACAGGGCTGAATAATTTTAAAGTACTTTCTATTACTGACACCAGATTTGATGAGTATTTTGGCTTTACGGAAGCGGAAGTACGGGAGCTTCTGGAAGGCTATGAAATGGAAGAAAAGGCCGGTATCGTAAAGGAGTGGTATGACGGATACCGTTTTGGAAATGCGGATATTTATTGCCCGTGGGATGTAATCAGTTATGTGGATCGCCTTTCAGCAGATCCTTATGCAGAACCGGAAGCCTTCTGGATTAATACCAGCGGAAACGATCTGGTGAAACGCTTTATTGACAAGGCGGATAAGACGACCCAGAATGAGATCGAGCGTCTGATTGCGGGAGAGGCAATAGAGAAGAAGGTTCGTCTGGATCTGACGTACAATGAGCTGGATTCCAGCATCGACAATCTGTGGAGCGTACTCTTTACCACCGGCTATCTGACGAAAGAGGGCAGGTCGGTAAACGGCGTCTATAAGCTGGTGATCCCGAACCGGGAGGTGCGGGAGGTTTTCGTGCTACAGATCCAGGAGTGGTTCAAAGAGCATGTGGCAGATGATGAAGAACCGATGCGTGTATTCTGCCATGCATTCTTAAAGGGAGAGCCGGAGGACATACAGAAACGGCTTAATATCATCCTGAACCGGATGATCAGTGTTTTGGACGCAAAGGCTCCGGATGAAAAAAAGGAAAATTTTTACCACGGCCTGCTTCTGGGATTGCTGAGAAGCGAAGTCAACTGGCTGATTATGTCTAATGCAGAGTCCGGGGATGGCTTCAGAGATATTTTGATTGAGCCGGAAGACCCGGACACCGGGATTGTCATCGAGGTGAAATATGCGTCCAGCGTTGCAGGGCTTGAGAAAGCCTGTGAGGAAGCGCTGAGGCAGATTCAGGAAAAGCGGTATGAAGAAAGGCTTCGCAATGACGGCAGGACAGATATATTGACCTACGGTATTGCTTTCTGCAGGAAACGCTGTAAGGTGGTATGCGGGAGACGGTGAAAATGCATAAGACTCTGGACTTGATTTCTGAAAAAAAGTAATAGAAATCGGAATTTACAAAAAGATTGGTTGAGAAAAACAAGCTAAAAACAGAAATTCCCCTTGCAATTTGGAATCTACAGTGCTACAATGAATAAAGCTGAATATTGTACTACTGACGGAAGAACGGGTTAAAAAACCCGTTCTTCTTTCGTGAATACGGCATTGGAAAGGTCCGCAGGGTCAGCTCTGATTTTGCGAAGGAAGAGGGTCCGCCAGTCAGTCCTGAAAAAGGGAGGGATGGGAATGAGTAAAAGAGAAACCTATGAACAGAAAACCGAAGAACTTCTGGTCCCCATTGTGACGGAGTATCAGTTTGAACTGGTGGATGTGGAATATGTCAAGGAAGGCGGCAATTGGTATCTGCGGGCGTACATTGATAAGCCTGGAGGAATCACGGTGGATGACTGTGAGGTTGTGAGCCGGCGTTTGAGCGATCTGCTGGATGAGAAGGATTTCATTGAGGAGGCGTATATTCTGGAGGTAAGTTCCCCGGGACTGGGCAGGCCCCTGAAGAAAGATAAGGATTTTGCCCGGAGTATCGGGGAGGAAGTGGAGATCCGCACCTACCGGGCCATTGACCATGAGAAAGAATTTACCGGAGTTTTAAAAAGCTTTGATAAAGATGTTATTGTGATTGAACTGGAAGATAATGAAATCAGGAACTTCGCGAGGGATAACATCGCGCTTGTGCGGCTCGCGTTTGATTTTTAAGGAGGAGTAGGAAAAATGAATAACGAACTGTTCGAGGCATTAACTATTCTCGAAAAAGAAAAAAACATCAGCAAGGATACGCTGCTGGAGGCCATTAAGCAGTCCCTGTTCCAGGCCTGTAAAAACCATTACGGCAAAAATGAAGTGAGCAATGTGGTGGTGAATATTGACCCGGACACCTGTGAGTTTGAGATCTACGCGGAAAAGACCGTGGTGGAGCAGGTGGAGGATGAACTGACTCAGATCAGCCTGACCAACGCAAAGCTGAAGGATGCCTCTTATGAGCTGGGGGATATCGTGCGGGTGGATATCAAGTCCAAGGAATTTGGACGGATTGCGACACAGAATGCCAAGAACGTTATTTTGCAGAAGATTCGCGAGGAAGAGCGCAAATCCCTGTATAATCAGTATTATGAGAAGGAAAAGGATGTGGTGACCGGTATTGTTCAGCGTTATGTGGGCAAGAATGTCAGCATAAACCTGGGCAAGGTGGATGCGATGCTGAATGAGAACGAGATGATCCGGGGTGAGTCTTTCTATCCGACCCAGCGCATTAAGGTTTATGTGATGGAGGTGAAGGACACACCGAAGGGCCCCCGTATTCTGGTATCCAGAACCCATCCGGAGCTGGTGAAACGGCTCTTTGAGAATGAGGTTACCGAGGTGCGGGACGGTACTGTGGAGATCAAAAGCATTGCCAGAGAGGCGGGCAGCCGGAGTAAGATGGCTGTTTATTCCAACAATCCGGATGTGGATCCGGTGGGAGCCTGCGTGGGTATGAACGGCGCCCGGGTGAATTCCGTGGTGTCGGAGCTGGGCGGTGAGAAGATTGATATCATCAACTGGGATGAAAATCCGGCGCTGCTGATTGAGAATGCGTTAAGCCCGGCCAAGGTCATCTATGTGATGGCGGATGATGATGAGAAGACTGCCAAGGTGGTGGTTCCTGACTATCAGCTTTCCCTGGCCATCGGCAAGGAGGGACAGAATGCCAGACTGGCGGCCCGCCTGACCGGATTTAAGATTGATATCAAGAGTGAAACCCAGGCCCGTGAGTCCGGAGACCTTCTGGAATACGAGAGCGACTATTATGAGGACGACGAGTATTATGAGGAGGAAGGGTACGGGGATTACGGAGAGTACGAGAGTGAGAACGGCGAAGGATACGACGAGGAGGGCGGTTACGCTCCGGAGGAGTATGCGGATGACTTTGCTGTCGACGGCGGGAACGCTCAGGATGAATATGAGGATGCGGTGGAGAACACCGGCCTGGAGAATCAGGAGTAGCATATGGGTCAGACAAAAAAGCTTCCTCTGAGAAAATGTGTGGGATGCCAGGAAATGAAAAGCAAGAAGGAGCTGCTGCGGATTTTGAGAACGGAGGATGGCCAGGTGCTTCTTGATGCCACAGGAAGAAAAAACGGCAGGGGCGCTTATCTTTGCTATTCCGCCGCATGCTTTGAGCGGGCGGTAAAATCGAAGGCCCTGGAACGCGCATTGAAAACGGCTATCTCGGCGGAGACGTATGCGGATCTGAAGAAGGAGATTGATGCGATTGAAGGGAAATAAAGTGTTGTCGCTGCTGGGCCTGGCCAAACGGGCAGGGAAGCTGGTCAGCGGCGAATTTTCCACGGAAGCGGCGGTAAAATCAGGCAAGGCATATCTTGTGGTGGTATCATCGGAGGCTTCCGGGAACACAAAGAAAAAGTTCAGTAATATGTGTGCTTACTATCAGGTTCCTCTTTATTTTTACGGAGCGAAGGAGGAGCTGGGCAGATGTATCGGGCAGGAGTTTCGTGCATCGCTGGCTGTGACGGATCAGGGATTTTCGGAAGCTTTGATCAGGCAGATGGAAAGCCTTAAGGCCCTTTTACCGCAGGGGACGAAACAGCTTCAGAATATGGATGAACGGAGGGCTTGAGTATGGGAAAACAGGTACACGAACTGGCAAAAGAGCTGGGGAAAGAGAATAAAGAGATTATGGAAACCTTGTCGGAGATGGGCGTTCTTGTGACCAGCCACGTGAGCGTGATTGAAGACAATGACTGTGAAAAAATTAGAAGGAAATTTGTGAAAAAAACTATGACAAAAGAATCGGAAAATATGAATGAAAAGAAAGTAGAAGCAGCAGGTGCGGAGGCGAAGCCGAAGAAGAAAAATATTATTCAGGTATTCCGTCCGCAGAACAGTAAAACAGGTATGGTGCGTCCCGGACAGAGACCGGGTTCCCGCCCGGCAGGATCAGGAGTAGCCCGTCCGGCGGGAGCGAGACCCCAGGGAGCGGCCAGACCTGGCAGCAGGCCGGTGAATCCGGCAGGAGCAGGAAAGGCGGCAGCACCGGGCGTAGCCGCTCAGAGCGCGGGAAGGACAGCAGCTCCGGGAGCAGTCAGAACTGCAGGTGCAGTGGATACCGCCGCAGCGGGCACAACAACCCCGGCAGCCCAGAGTGGGGCAGGCACAGCAGCCCAGGGAGCGGCCAAAGCAGCAGCTACAGGTACGGTAAGTACCGCCGCAACGGGCACAGCAGCTTCGGGAGCAGCCAGACCGGCAGCTCAGAACGGGGCAGGTGCGGTACCCCAGGGGGCGGCGAAAGCAGCAGCGGGTACCGGAAATTCTGCAGCAGGCACGGCAGCTTCGGGAGCAGCCAGACCGGCAGCCCAGAACGGGGCAGGTGCGGCACCCACCCCGGCAGACACAGCGGCCCAGAACGGAGAAAAAACGGCTCCTCAGGGAGCGGCGGGTGCAGTGGCTCAGGGAGCAGCCAGAACCGCTGCTCAGAGCAGCGCAGCGCGGCCTGTTTCCGGTACGGCGGCCAGATCCTCCGAGCAGAGGGCGCCTCAGGGCAGCCGGGTTCAGGGCAGCAGAGGACAGTCGGATAACCGGGGCAGCCGGGATGGACGGCCTCAGGGTGAGCGCCGTTACCAGGACGGCGGCCAGAACAGAGGTCAGGGCCAGCCTTACAGCCGGAGTCAGTCAGATAACCGGGGCAGCCGGGACGGACGGCCCCAGAGCGATGGCCGGTATCAGGGCCAGAGAAACGATAGAAATGACCGGGGCCAGGCCTACGGACGGTCCCAGTCTCCGTCTCAGTCCTCCCAGGCTAATAGCCGGGGAACCAGGCCCGGCAGACCGGGCTTCCAGAATAGCCGGAGCCAGGACGGCCGTTATCAGGGCCAGAGAAATGACCGGAACCAGGGAGATAAGGACTGGAATCAGAATGACAGAGGCCGCGGTGCAAACGGCGGAAGAATGCCCAGCATTCCGAAGGCTCCCGCGGAAACCAAGCCCTTGGAGAAGGAAGGACGCGTAAAGAATGAGCGGGGCACCCGTAGTGACCGGCGCAATGAGAAGCCGGAAAAGGGTGATAAGCTGGATCGGATGGAGCGCAATAAGCAGCAGAACCAGAAGAATAACAATACCAGAGGCAAAGCCCGCGGCAAGGCTCCGGCTCCCGTTCAGAAGCCGGTGGAGAAGGAAGAAGTGATTAAGAATCTGGTTCTGCCGGAAACCCTGACCATCAAGGAGCTGGCGGAGAAGATGAAGATTCAGCCGGCCGCGATTGTGAAGAAGCTGTTTTTGCAGGGTACCATGGTTACGGTGAACCAGGATATCGACTACGATACCGCGGAGGAGATCGCACTGGAGTTCAACTGCATCTGTGAGAAGGAAGTAAAGGTGGATGTACTGGAAGAACTGCTGAAGGAGGAAGAGGATCCGGAGGAGACTCTGGTGACCCGCCCGCCGGTAGTCTGTGTGATGGGCCATGTGGATCACGGCAAAACCTCCCTGCTGGATGCTATCCGGGACACCCATGTGATCGACCGGGAAGCCGGCGGCATTACGCAGCATATCGGTGCTTCTGTGGTGACCTGCAACGGCGAGAAGATCACCTTCCTGGACACTCCGGGACATGAGGCATTCACTGCCATGCGTATGCGTGGAGCGAATTCCACAGATATCGCTATCCTGGTGGTGGCGGCGGATGACGGCGTGATGCCCCAGACGGTGGAGGCCATCAATCATGCCAAAGCCGCAGGCATTGAGATCATTGTGGCGGTAAATAAGATCGATAAGCCCAGCGCCAATGTGGAGCGTGTGAAACAGGAACTGACAGAGTATCAGCTGATTCCGGAGGATTGGGGCGGAAGCACCGTGTTCGTGCCGGTATCCGCCAAGACGCATGAGGGAATCGATACCCTTCTGGAGATGGTTCTGCTCACTGCGGAGGTGCTGGAGCTGAAAGCGAATCCCAAGAGACGGGCAAGAGGTCTGGTGATTGAGGCACAGCTGGATAAGGGCCGAGGACCCGTTGCCACCGTGCTGGTACAGAAGGGTGTGCTGCACGTGGGCGATCCCATCTGTGCAGGCTCCTGCTATGGTAAGGTTCGTGCCATGATGGACGACAAGGGACGGAAGGTGAAGGAGGCCAGCCCCTCCATGCCGGTGGAGATTTTAGGGTTCTCTGATGTCCCGGGAGCCGGCGAGATCTTTATCTCTCCGGAAACAGAGAAGGAAGCCAGAAGCTTTGCGGAAACCTTTATCAGCGAGGGCCGCGAGAAGCTGCTGGAGGATACCAAGGCGAAGATGTCCCTGGATGATCTGTTCTCCCAGATTCAGGCCGGTAATCTGAAGGAGCTGAACCTGATTGTGAAGGCGGATGTGCAGGGCTCCGTGGAGGCTGTGAAACAGAGTCTGTTAAAGCTGTCCAACGAGGAAGTGGTGGTGAAGATTATCCACGGCGGTGTGGGTGCCATCAACGAATCTGATGTGATTTTGGCCTCCGCCTCCAACGCGATTATCATCGGCTTCAATGTGCGGCCGGATGCCATGGCTAAGGCCACCGCAGAGCGGGAGGGCGTGGATGTGCGCCTGTACCGTGTGATTTACGATGCCATTGCCGATGTGGAAGCGGCTATGAAGGGCATGCTGGATCCCATTTTCGAGGAAAAGGTGATCGGTCATGCGGAGGTGCGCCAGATCTTCAAGGCTTCCGGTGTGGGTACCATCGCCGGTTCCTATGTGCTGGACGGCGTATTCCAGAGAGGATGCTCCGCACGGATCAGCCGCGAGGGCGTTCAGCTCTTCGACGGCCCGCTGGCTTCCTTAAAGCGTTTCAAGGACGATGTGAAGGAGGTAAAAGCCGGGTACGAATGCGGCTTTGTGTTTGAGAAATTTAACGACCTCCAGGAGGGCGACCAGGTGGAAGCTTATATTATGGTGGAGGTGCCCAGATAGGAGCCTGCGGGGCGTTTCGCGCGGGATACGGGCAGGTTCCTGTTAAAATAAAAGAGGTATAAAAATGAGAAAAAACAGCATAAAAAATACCAGAATCAATGGAGAGGTATTGAAGGAGCTGTCCCTGATTATTCATAATGAGATCAAGGACCCCCGCATCCATCCCATGACCTCCGTCACCTCCGTGGAGGTGGCGCCGGATCTGAAAAGCTGCAAGGCCTATATCAGCGTACTGGGGGATGAGGAAGCTCTGAAAAATACCATTGCCGGACTGAAAAGCGCGGAAGGGTATATCCGCCGGCAGCTGGCCCGCACGGTAAATCTGCGGAACACGCCGGAAATCCGCTTTTTCCCGGATCAGTCCATTGCCTATGGAATCAATATGACAAAGCTCATTGATGACATAACGAAGGATATTGTTGAGAAAGAGGATAGCATTTACAAAGAAGGGGACGATGCGGATGCTTAATCTGACTTCACTTTTGCAGGGCGTAAAGACCGTGGCCATCGCCGGACATGTGCATCCGGACGGTGACTGCGTGGGCTCCTGCATCGGATTGAAGCTTTATTTGGAAACCTGCTTTCCGGATATCAAAACCACGGTGTATCTGGAGGAATTTCCGGAGTCCTTCTGTTTCCTGAAGGAATCCGGGGAGGTGGTGCATGAATGCAGCGCCGACGAAGCCTACGACGTATTTTTTGCCCTGGACTGCGGGGATGAAAAACGTCTGGGGGATGCGGTAAAGTATTTCCGGACAGCCGGGAATACGGTCTGCATTGACCACCATATCAGTAACAAGGCCTTTGCCAGGGTAAATTATATCGAACCGGATGCCAGCTCCACCAGTGAATTGGTCTATACGCTGCTGGAGGAGGCGAAGGTAACGAAAGAGATCGCGGAGGCCCTTTATATGGGAATCATCCATGACACCGGAGTTTTCCAGTATTCCTGTACCTCCAGCCGCACCATGAATATTGCGGGAAAGCTGATGGATACGGGGATTGATTTCAGCAAAATTGCAGATGATACATACTATACGAAAACCTACGTGCAGAACCAGATTCTGGGCCGGGCTCTTTTGGAGAGCATCACCATGTTGGACGGAAAGATTATTTTCAGCGCCATCCGGCAGAAGGATATGAAATTTTACGGGGTAACCGCCAAGGATCTGGACGGAATTGTGCAGCAGCTGCGCAGCACAAAGGGCGTGGAGGCGGCTCTCTTCCTCTATGAGGTAAGCCCCCAGGAATTTAAGGTGAGTATGCGCTCCAACGGTAAGATCGACGTGAGCCAGATTGCCTGCTATTTCGGCGGCGGTGGCCACGTGAAGGCGGCGGGCTGTACCATGCAGGGCTCCGTCTACGACGTGATCAACAATGTGGTGGAGCAGATGCACAAACAGTTAGAACAGGTGAAAGCATGATTTCCGGAGTTATAAATGTATATAAGGAAAAGGGCTATACCAGCCACGATGCGGTGGCGAAGCTGCGGGGGATTCTCCGTCAGAAAAAAATCGGCCATACCGGAACCCTGGATCCTGCGGCGGAGGGCGTGCTGCCGGTGTGCCTGGGAACAGGGACAAAGCTTTGCGACATGCTGACGGACACGGATAAGACCTATCGGGCCGTGCTGCTGCTGGGGCAGACCACAGATACCCAGGATACCACGGGGACGGTGCTTACGGAGGCTCCTGTACAGGTGACGGAGGAGGAGGTCTGCTCCTGCATCCGTTCCTTTGTGGGGACATACGATCAGATTCCTCCCATGTATTCCGCCCGGAAGGTGCAGGGAAAGAAGCTGTATGAGCTGGCGAGGGCCGGCGTGGAGGTGGAGCGGGAGGCCCGCCAGGTGACGATCCGGGATATTTGCATTGAACGGGTGGAGCTGCCGGAGGTGACCTTCTCGGTGGACTGCTCAAAGGGTACTTACATCCGCACGCTCTGCCATGATATCGGCGTAAGGCTGGGCTGCGGCGGCTGTATGAAGAGCCTGAAGCGCACCCGGGTGGGAGGGTTTACCCTGGAGGAGAGCCTGACCCTGGCGCAGATTGAAGCACTGCGGGATTCGGGAGCGCTGGCGGAGCACATCCTTCCGGTGGATCAGATGTTTCCGGAGCTGCCCCGGGCACATGTGCTGCAGGAGTTTGACCGGCTGATTTGGAACGGCAATCCCATGAAAAGGGGATGGCTGAAGGAAAATCCGGATCCTGCCGGATGGGAGCGCATCCGGGTATACGACTGGCAGGGAAGATTCTGCGGCATTTTCCGGTGGGAGGAGCGAAAGGGCCACTATGCGCCGGAGAAGATGTTTCTGCAGAAAATGCAAGGGGAGTAATCGTTTGCTTTGGCTTGGAGGATTACATGAAATACTTTCATGGAACGACAGATTTTTACAGTGACGGCGGTACCGCGGTCACCCTGGGAAAATTTGACGGGGTACACCGGGGACACCAGAAGCTGATGCGCCATATCAAAATCCTGGAGGAGAAGGAAGGCGTAAGCAGCGTCTGCTTTGCGCTGGGTGTCCGCCGGGATTCCCTGCTGCTGACAGGGGAGGAGCAGCGGCGTGTGGTGGAGCAGATGGGAATTTCCTGCTTTATCGACTGCCCCTTCCTTCCGGAAATTTCCGGGATGACACCGGAACAATTTGTGGAGGAGATTTTGGTGAAGCGGCTGCACGCCAGGCATATCGTGGTGGGGACGGATTTCCGTTTCGGCCATCGGCGGGCGGGGGATGTGGAGCTGCTTAAGAGCCTTCAGGAGAAATACCGGTTTGCGGTACACAGCCTGGAGAAGGAGCGCTATCATGGCCGGGAAATCAGCAGCAGCTACATCCGGGAGACACTGGAGCGGGGAGAACTGGAGCAGGCGGCAGTGCTACTTGGGCGGCCCTATCTTGTCAGCGGCCAGGTGAAGCACGGACGGCGAATCGGCCGCACCCTGGGAATGCCCACGGTGAATCTGATTCCGCCGGAAGAAAAGCTGCTTCCCCCCAACGGCGTGTATGCATCCAAAACTTGGGTGGAGGGCACGCCTTATCCCGGGGTGACCAATATTGGGTACAAGCCCACAGTGGGAGAAAAATTCCGCGGGGTGGAGACCTATCTTTTTGATGTGGATATGGATTTGTATGGAGCGGATATCGTGACGGAGCTTTACCGTTTCCAGCGCCCGGAGCAGAAATTCCGGTCTCTGGAGGAGCTGAAGGCTCAGATGCACAGAGATATCTCCCTGGGAAAGGAGTACTTTGGTGGATAAGGGGTTATGGGCGGCCAGCTGCTTTCTGGTGATTTTCGGAATGCTTTTGCTGGCTGCGGGAACTGTCTGCCGGATTTATTTCAACGGCAGGGAAGTGTGGAAAGGGAGAACCACGGCCCGGGTGGTGGAGCTTCTTTTGCAGGAGCCCAGGCAGAGAGACGGCAGGGCCCCCTATAAGAACTGTTATTACCCGGTGCTGGAATATTACGCGGAGGGGCGGCTTTACAAGGTGCTGTATCCCAAGGGCGCCTATCCCAGCCCCTTTCATGTGAATCAGGAGCTGTGGGTAAGATACAACCAGGCGAATCCGCAGGAATATAAAATTGAGGAAAAAACTCCGAAGCGCTTTGCTGCCGGATTCCTTTACTGGGCGGGGGTGTCCTGCGTCGCGGCGGGATGTATTATTTTTGTAATATTCGCTTTGAGAGGTTGACGAAATCCGGCAGATATGGTATAGTAAACCGGTGTGATTGCCGTGGTTTTCTGCTGACGAACAGATGGGCAGAATGACTGCGGACGGTAGATACATAGCCGGTACTCAGGGATTTGGACACTCCGACCGTTTCTTGGTATCAGGCGATTAAATAATTCAGGAGGAAGTTATTATGATTTCAAAGGAAAAGAAACAGGCTATCATTGCTGAGTATGGGAGAAAAGAGGGCGACACCGGTTCACCGGAGGTACAGATCGCAGTTCTTACCGCGAGAATCCAGGAGCTGACCGCTCATCTGCAGAACAACCCGAAGGATCATCATTCAAGAAGAGGTCTTCTGAAAATGGTAGGTCAGAGACGTGGTCTGCTGGCTTATTTAAAGAAAACTGATATTGAAGGATACCGTGCTTTGATTGCAAAATTAGGAATCAGAAAATAATTCAGAATGTAAAGGGCGGATGTTTTCCGCCCTTTCTTTTCACACAGAGCCAACCTCTGTGTGGAATCAGCGAGTATCGTTTATTGGGGTGAAAACCATGTGCCGGGACCACTGAAAAGCTTACTTCTGGCTCTCTGCAAGCAGGTTTTTCAGTAGTTTCGGAGAGAGTTTCACCCCGGACGGAAGAGTAAGGCAGAAAAAGAAGAAAAGGAGAAAATTATGTACAAGAGTTTTTCGTTGGAACTGGCCGGAAGAACCCTGACTGTCGATGTGGGAAGAGTGGCAGCTCAGGCCAACGGCGCAGCGCTTATGCATTACGGTGACACCACCGTGCTTTCCACCGCCACAGCATCCGATAAGCCCAGGGAGGGCATTGATTTCTTTCCGCTGAGCGTGGAGTTTGAGGAAAAATTATATTCTGTGGGAAAGATTCCCGGCGGATTTAACAAGCGTGAGGGGAAAGCCTCTGAGAACGCGGTGCTGACTGCCCGTGTGATCGACCGCCCCATGCGTCCCCTGTTCCCCAAGGATTACCGCAACGATGTGACGCTGAATAACCTGGTGCTTTCCGTGGATCCCCAGAGCCGTCCGGAGCTTTTGGCTATGCTGGGTTCCTCCATTGCCACCTGTATTTCCGATATTCCCTTTGACGGTCCCTGCGCCATGACGCAGATCGGTCTGGTGAACGGTGAATTTGTGGTGAACCCCTCCCAGGAGCAGTGGAAGAACGGTGATTTGCAGCTGACGGTGGCTTCCACCAGCCAGAAGGTGATCATGATCGAGGCCGGAGCCAACGAGGTGCCGGAGGCGAAGATGATTGAGGCCATTTACAAGGCTCACGATATTAACCAGGAGATTATTGCGTTCATCAACCGGATTGTGGCAGAGGTGGGCAAGGAAAAGCATGCCTATGAGAGCTGCGCGATTCCGGAAGAGATGTTCGAGGAGATGAAAAAGATCGTTACTCCTCAGGAGATGGAGGAAGCGGTATTTACCGACGTGAAGCAGGTGCGGGAGGAGAATATCCGCCAGATCACCGCAAAGCTGGAGGAAGCCTTCGCTGAGAAGGAGGAATGGCTGGCCGTGCTGGGCGAGGCAGTGTACCAGTACCAGAAAAAGACCGTCCGCAAGATGATTCTGAAGGATCATAAGCGTCCCGATGGCCGCGCCATTACCCAGATCCGTCCGCTGGCAGCGGAGGTGGACCTGATTCCCAGAGTGCATGGCTCCGCCATGTTTACCAGAGGGCAGACCCAGATCTGCACCATCACCACGCTGGCACCCCTGTCTGAGGTACAGCGGATCGACGGCCTGGATGAAAATGAAGTGAACAAGCGCTATATGCACCACTATAATTTCCCCTCCTACTCTGTGGGTGAGACAAAGCCCTCCAGAGGACCGGGACGGCGTGAGATCGGTCACGGCGCGCTGGCGGAGAGAGCATTGGTTCCGGTACTGCCCTCCGAGGAGGAGTTCCCCTATGCCATCCGCACCGTGTCTGAGACCTTCGAGTCCAACGGCTCCACCTCTCAGGCCAGTATTTGTGCCTCCACCATGTCCCTGATGGCGGCAGGCGTTCCCATCAAGAAGCAGGTGGCCGGTATTTCCTGCGGTCTGGTGACCGGGGAGACGGATGACGATTATCTGGTGCTTACAGATATCCAGGGCCTGGAGGATTTCTTCGGTGATATGGACTTTAAGGTGGCAGGTACCCATGACGGTATCACCGCCATCCAGATGGATATTAAGATTCATGGCCTGACCCGTCCCATCGTGGAGGAGGCCATCGCCAGAACAAAGGAAGCCAGGGAGTACATTCTGAATGAGGTTATGACGCCCTGTATCGCGAAGCCCAGAGAGTCCGTATCCGAATATGCGCCGAAGATCGTACAGATCATGATTGATCCCCAGAAGATCGGCGATGTGGTGGGCCAGAGAGGAAAGACTATTAACACCATTATTGAGCGCACCGGCGTGAAGATTGACATCACCGATGATGGAGCGGTTTCCGTGTGCGGCACCGACCAGGCTATGATGGATAAGGCCATCGAGATGATTAAGATCATCACCACAGATTTTGCTGAGGGCATGATTCTTTCCGGCGAAGTGGTAAGTATCAAGGATTTCGGCGCGTTCATTGAGTTCGCTCCCGGAAAAGAGGGTATGGTGCACATTTCCAAGATCGCCAAGGAGCGGATCGCCCATGTGGAGGACGTTCTGACGCTGGGCGATAAGGTGAAGGTGGTTTGCCTGGGCAAGGACAAGATGGGAAGAATGAGCTTCAGCATCAAGGATGTAAAAGAAAAATAAAAAAACAGTTGACAAACCGGCGGATTTGTACTAAGCTTTTGCTATCAAATAAATCAAACCTGTGAGAAAGAGTAGTAGGTTTTTTGGAAGGCTCCAGAGAGCTGCGGGCGGTGAGATCGCAGT
>CAMNQN010000037.1 GCA_946549155.1 uncultured Lachnospiraceae bacterium
CGGAGCAGTTTTCCAGAGGCATCTGCCCGCCCGGCTCCGTCTTTTCCTGCGTCCTGCCAATTAACAAAACAAGAAATGTATTGTTGCGGTTTGAAACCGGGCAGGTTATAATGAGGTTAAAATGAGAAAACAGAGGGCATATGAATATCACAATTTTGTCAGTGGGAAAAATTAAGGAGAAATATCTGGCAGATGCCGTTAAGGAGTACAGGAAACGGCTGAGCCGTTACTGCAGGCTGGAGATTTTGGAGCTGCCGGACGAGCAGACCCCGGACAAGGCAGGGGAAGCGCTGGAGCTTCAGATTAAGCAGAAGGAAGGCCAGCGAATTCTGAAAGCAATCAAGGAAGATTCTTATGTGATTGCTCTGGCGATTGAGGGAAAACGGCTGACCTCGGAAGGGTTTGCGAAAAAGCTGGAACAGTTGGGAATCCAGGGAAGGAGCCACGTTACCTTTGTGATCGGCGGTTCCCTGGGACTGGCTCCGGAGGTGTTAGGGCGGGCGGATTATCTGCTGTCCTTTTCCGATATGACGTTTCCCCATCAGCTGATGAGGGTGATTCTGCTGGAGCAAATTTACCGGTGCTATCGAATTATCAATCATGAGCCATATCACAAATAAGGGCGAAAGGGAAGCGCATCATGAAGCTGAGAAATGTGTTGATTGTTGTGAAGGATATGGAAAGATCAAAAAGGTATTATCATGAACTGTTTGGCCTTGAACAGATGTTGGATAATAATGGGAATATAATTCTGACGGAAGGTCTTGTACTTCAGGACGAGAGGATTTGGAAAGAGTTTTTAGGGAAAGAGCTTATTCCGTTTAACAATACCTGTGAGCTCTATTTTGAAGAAAGCAATATGGAGGCTTTCGTGGAAAAATTGGAAAAACTCTATCCTGAAACGAAATACGTAAACAGGCTTATGACGCACAGCTGGGGACAAAAGGTGGTGCGTTTTTACGACCCGGATGGTAATTTGATTGAGGTTGGCACACCGATGGGGCTGAAATAAAGGGCGGCTGTTTTTGTCCGCCGGGAAGGAGAAATCCGGGGCTATCCCCGGAAAAGCAGGATGCAGGAACTAAGGATTGAACGGGCGCAGCGGGAGGATCTGCCCCGGATATTGGAAATTTATGGATGCGCGCGAAGCTTTATGAGGCAAACCGGAAATATGAATCAGTGGAAGAACGGGTTTCCGCCGGAAGCTTTGCTGGCGGAGGATATCAGAGTCGGACAGCTTTACGTGGTAAAGACGGAGGATGTAATTCATGCGGTATTTGCGTTTATCCTCGGAGCGGACCCTACTTATTCGGAGATTGAAGAGGGGGCCTGGATCTCCGATACGAAATACGGGACCCTGCACCGCGTGGCGGGGGATGGGGAGATTCACGGGATCTTTTCCGGCATTGTGAAGTTTTGTGAACAGAGAATCCGGCATTTGCGGGTGGATACCCATGAGGATAATAAGGTGATGCAGCACGTGATTCTGAAAAATGGATTTCAGCGGTGCGGTATTATTCGTCTGGCGGACGGCTCCCCAAGGATTGCATATGAAAAGGTATAGGATGGAAAAATAAATAAATCAGAAAAAGGGAGGGTTCTGTATGAGAAAACGGGGATTTTGGGGAAAAGCTATGGCAGGCCTGTTGACGGCTGCCATGACGATGCAGGGAACGGCCGGTCTGGCGGCGGAGCCGAAACGCGGGCAGATGGAGAATTTCGCGGCCCAGGAGCTGGCGGATATTCTGACGGCTTTCAGGGAGGCGAAGACGTCCCCCTCCCTTCTGGAGGAAACGCTGGGACTGGAGCAGCTTATGGAAGCAATGAAGCAGGAGGGAGTGCAGGTGAAGCTTTCCCTGGCTCCCAGTGACGGTACCCTGAGGGCCTTGGGATATAATGATGAGGTGCCGCAGGATATTTCCGGGGAGCTGTGCTGGCAGCATGATCCGGTAAGGAAAACGTGGAGCCTCCAGCTGGGCGGAAAAGTGGACGGTGAATACGTGCTGAACGGCCAGCTTTGGGGTGATACGGAAAAACTGCTGCTGTCCATTCCCCAGTTTTTCCAGGGAGCGGTGGGAGTTCGGTCCGGAAATCTGTCAGAGCAGTATCAGGGCTCCGCGCTGGAGACGCTGATCGGGGAGGAGGAACTGGAGCTTCCCGATGTGGATTTGTACTTTTATCCGGGATGTCAGGATGGTTCCGAAGGGAGTAAGCCCGCCGGGAAATTTGAGAGGAAGCTGGAAGAAAAAGCGGAGGAATTAAAGAATCTGACGCAGGTGGAGAAGGAGGAGCTTTCCGGGGAGGAGGCCGTTTATCATGTGTCCTATGCCACGGAAGATATTCTGGATTTGTACGGTTATCTGATACAGGAGTATCTGGTTGCCCTGACGGATTACGGCACCGTGGAGCGAAGAGACGCCATGGAGTTTCTGAATGAGGTGACAAAGGCATTAAGCAGTGTCAGAGAGCTGCTGGATGATGAGTTTACCGTGGATTTCTATACGGAGGAGAATTGCCTGAAGAAAATCTACACCGGAATTTACATGGATACCACCGGTTACCAGGAGGATCCTTACCGTTATGAGGGGAAGAACGATGAGTTTGATCTCTCCCTGGAGGTGGAGGAGGATTTTGACGGGTATGTGGAATATCAGATTGTGTTTGACGATCCGAAACATCCCATGGACACCTTTGACCTTATGGTGGAAGTTTGCGATATGACGGGACGGGAACAAAAGACGAACCTGTGGATGACGAAGCAGACGAAAACTATCGGCAGCACCTCGGAATTTACGCTTACCCTGATGGTGAAGGAGAATAATCAGATCGTCTACTGGGATGTGCCGTTGATGGCTTCTTTTGATACTCAAACCGGCGACCTGGACGCCTCCCTTTCCCTGGGGGCGGAGGATGATCCGGTTTCCCTTCAGCTGGACAGCAGCTTTAAACAGATTAAGCCGGGCCTTGGCTTTGTCTGGGAGCTGGATGGCCTGACGCTGACGGCGGAGGGAGAAAGGGTCGGATTGACGGGACAGCTGGCGGTGACGGCACAGGCGGGGGATTCTGCCCGGCCAGAGGATACCACAATGATCTTTGAGGCTGCTCAGGGGGAGCTTTACCTTCTGCTGAATGAGATCATGATAAACTCAGAAACCTGGGCGGCACAGTTTGAATCGGAGCCGGAGAACTGGACGAAGGCGGAGTCAGAGGACTGGGCGGAGGCTGCGCCGGAAAGCTGGGCGGAGGCTGCGCCGGAGGACCGGATGGAAGCTGAATCGGAAGCCTGCGAGGGGACAGGGCGCTGAGCGGCGTAGTGTGAGAAGAAAACGGGAATCCCAGGCTGAAACGGCGGGCCGGACATCGGCTGCCGGAAATATGGCGGTTTTGGAATGAACGGGGGAATATCTCCGTAAAAAATTTCATATGGTATTAGAAAAGTGTCCTGGTTTTCCGTAAGATAAGCTGGGACACTTCGTTTTCCGGGGGAAATTATGAAAAGGAAGAAGAGACCACTGCGCTCCCGGGAGAGCGGCCGGAAACAGGAGCTTCTCTCCAGAATATCGGAGAAAGCCCTGATTCCAGAGGATATCGCAGCCGGTTCCAGCTGCATCACCGTGACAGGGCAAAATGAGCTGGTGATAGAAAATTATAAAGGTATTCTGGAATATAATCCGGAAAAGCTGGTGATTCTGACAAAGCAGTGCAGGGTGGAAATTTGCGGGAAACGGCTGGAGATTCTCTACTATGCCAGGGAGGAAATGAAGATAAAAGGAAAAATCGAATGCATTGCTTACAAAAAATAATTTCGGGAGGAACGATTCTTGAAGGGGAAACTTTTGTCATGGATGAAGGGAAGCGTCCGCATCCGAATCGCGGGAGGCTTCTGCGAACGTTTCCTAAATCTCTGCGCCTACCATAATATCCGCCTCTGGAGCCTGCATCCGGTGGAGAATGGCTATGAGGCCGAGCTGTCGCTGAATGGTTTCCGGCATCTGAAGCCTCTGGTAAAAAAATGTCATGTCAATGTCCGGATTCTGGAAAAACGCGGCATCCCCTTTTTTCTGTTCCGCCACCGGAAACGAAAAGCGCTTCTGTTTGCTCTGCTGGGAGCATGCTCACTGATCTGTTTTCTTTCTCTTTTTATCTGGGATATTGAGATTGTCGGGAACCGTTCCGTCACGGACGAGCGGATTCTGGACTATCTAAACATGGAACAGATTCATCAGGGCATTCTCAAGTCCACACTGGATTACAGGCAGCTGGCTGCCGATCTGCGTCAATATTTCCCGGAGCTTACCTGGGTGTCGGTGAAGCTGCAGGGCACACGGCTGCTGATTGACCTGAAGGAGAACGGGGATAGAGCGGAGGAAGCGGAGGATTCTGCCCCCGCTGATTTGATTTCCGATGTGGACGGTGTGATTGTCCGCATGGTAACCAGGGCCGGAACGCCGTTGGTTTCCGCCGGAACGGCGATTCGGAAGGGCGATCTTTTAGTGTCCGGAAGCGTGGAGCTGCTTAACGATTCCGGGGAAGTATATGGCTATCAGTATACGGCAGCGGATGCGGATATTTTTGTGAAGACCGAATACAGCTATCAGGATACTGTGGAACATAAGCAGTTAAAAAAACGGTATACGGGAAATGTCACCTCAAGGAGGCTTTTAAAGATCGGCGCTCTGCAGGCGGGGCTTCCCTTCTTTGGCAATCCCTACGAGCAGTACGACTGTGTGGCGGATACCCGTCAGCTTCGGCTGCTGGAAAATTTTTATGTGCCTGTTTTTTATTCTAAAATTGTCCTGCGGGAATACCGGACGACCTGGCAGATCTGTAGTCCAGAGGAAGCGGAGGAGCAGTTAAACAGGAATTTACAGAACTTTCTTGAAAAAATACAGCAAAAGGGGGTTCAAATATTTCAAAATAATGTTAAAATAGAAAGTACTGATTCTGTCAGTACGGCCGGCGGGACGCTTGTGCTGCTCCAGAAGGCCGGCAGACGGACAGCATTAGCGACGCAAAATCAGAAGGAAGGAATACCGGCAGAATGAGTATGGTTGAACGAGTGATCACAGTTCCCGCAGAGCACGAGAAAAACGTGTTTGGGCAGTTTGATCAGTATATAAAGAAAATAGAACGGGTCCTGAATGTTACGGTTATCAGCAGGGATGGTTCCACGAAGATTTTAGGCAGCGAGAGCTGCGCGGACCGGGCGGTGCGCATTCTCTCGAATCTGATGGAATTGTCTGCCAGGGGAAATGTGATTACGGAACAAAATGTGGATTATGCCATTTCCCTCTCTTTCGAGGAGAAGGAATCGGCGCTGGTGGAGATCGATCAGGATTGTATTTGCCACACGATTAACGGCAAACCCATCAAGCCCAAGACGATGGGGCAGAAGCAGTATGTGGATGCGATCCGGAAAAACATGATTGTATTTGGCATTGGCCCCGCCGGTACCGGCAAAACCTATCTTGCTATGGCGATGGCTATCACCGCGTTTAAAAACGATGAGGTGAGCCGCATTATTATGACCCGCCCCGCCATTGAGGCCGGTGAGAAGCTGGGATTCCTTCCCGGCGATCTGCAGAGCAAGGTTGATCCCTATCTGCGGCCTCTGTATGACGCGTTATATCAGATTATGGGACCGGAGAGCTTTCAGAAAAATATGGAAAAGGGCCTGATTGAGGTGGCGCCTTTAGCTTACATGAGGGGCCGTACCCTGGATAATGCCTTTATTATTCTGGATGAGGCCCAGAATACCACCCCGGCCCAGATGAAAATGTTCCTGACCCGAATCGGCTTTGGCTCTAAGGTGATTGTCACCGGGGACCTGACCCAAAAGGATTTGCCTGTGTCGGCTCAGTCCGGTCTGGAAGTGGCCGTGAAGGTGTTAAAGAAGGTGGAGGATATCTCCTTCTGCTACCTGACCAGCCAGGATGTGGTGCGTCATCCCCTGGTGCAGAAGATTGTGAAGGCCTACGATGACTATGAGGCGAAGCTGAATGCGAGACAGCGGGCAGAGTACAGCGGTAAGGCAGAAGGGACCCGCAGAAGAAATCATCCGCAGAACTGATGGAGGTGAGATATGACGATAAATTTTGAGAATGAGAGCAGCCTGGATTTGGGGCTTCCTTTAGAGGAACTGGCGCTTACCGTCATTGAGGCAGCTCTGGACTATCTGGAATGTCCCTATGAGGCGGAAGTAAATCTGCTGATTACGGATAAGGAGCAGATTCAGGAGTTGAACCGGAATTTCCGGCAGGTTGACCGGGTCACGGATGTCTTGTCCTTCCCCATGATCGAGTATGACAACCCGGGGGATTTTACGTTTCTGGAATCGGAGGAATTGGAGCAGGACTGCTTCCATCCGGAGACGGGGGAGCTGCTGTTTGGGGATATTGTGATTTGCGCGGACAAGGTGCTGGAGCAGGCAAAAGCCTACGGCCATTCCGTGAAGCGGGAGTACGCTTTCCTGATTGCCCACAGTATGCTGCATCTGGCGGGATACGATCACATGGAGCCGGAGGAGGCCGGTGTGATGGAGGCAAAGCAGCGGGAAATTCTGGAAAAGCTGGGTATCAGCCGGTAAAATAATCCGCCGGGACAGAACCAATTTGTAAACAGGAAACTTTCCAATAAATAGATAGAAGAGAAGGAGACGAAGTATTATGAAGAGAAGAAAGACGATTTTATCACTTGCCGCCGCTCTTATGGCTTCCGCCATGCTCTGCGGTACCGCTATGGCGGAGGAAACCTGCAAAAGCTATCTGACCGGGGAGACGGTATCCACGCAGATCGGACGGGTCCGCCCCATTGCCATGATGTTTAACAACATTTACGATGCCATTCCGCAGTGCGGTATTGAGAAGTGCGGTGTGGTTTATGAGGCGCCGGTGGAGGGCAGTATCACCCGTCTTATGGGCATTATGGAGAATTATCAGGACGCGGCGAGACTGGGTTCTGTGAGAAGCTGCCGGAATTACTACATTTATATGGCCAGAGAGTTTAACGCCATTTACGCCCATTTCGGACAGGCTGTTTACGCGGAGCCGATCTTAAATCTGCCCACCACCAATAATCTGAGCGGGCTGGGCAATTACGGAGATCTGATTTATTACCGTTCCGACGATCGGGTCTCTCCCCACAATGTGTTCACCGATTATGACCGGATTCAGGCGGGCATTGATGCCTACGGCTATGACCGGGCGTATGCCAGCGGCTATACGGGCCATTACCAGTTCGCGGAGGATGGCGAGACCGTGGCACTGGAGGATGGAATGATTGCCAAGGTGGTGCTGCCGGGCTATACCTATAACCACGCCCGCTTCCAGTATAATGAGGATACGGGACTTTACGACCGTTACCAGTACGGTGACGCCCAGGTGGACGGCAATACGGGAAACCAGCTGGCCTACAAGAATATTATTCTGCAGTATTGTGACTGGGAAAGCTTTGACGATAACGGCTATCTGAATATTGACATGACCAGCGGCGGACGGGGAAAATACATCACGAACGGCAGGGCCATCGACATCTACTGGGAGAAAGAGCCCTCCGATTATGATGAATATTATACCACCATTGAATCTGTATACAGCCACGATGATGTTTATTTCAGCGACTTCAATGTGACCCGTTATTACGACATGAACGGAAACGAGATCAAGCTGAATCAGGGCAAAACCTGGGTATGTATCCTGAGAGACAGTGTGGAAGCGGAGAGCATGATTATTTCAGATGATCCTTCCATCTCCAGTGACGCCATTGACTATTAATTTCTGACAAAGAGGTTTTGCTCGTGAGTAACAAAGGAAAAAGCTCTAAAAACTTCCTGCTGCAGGGAAGTATCCTGACGGCGGCGTCCATTATCGCGAAGGTGATCGGACTGATTTACCGAATCCCCCTTAACAATATTCTGGGGGATATCGGGGTCAGTTACTATTCCACCGCAAATGAAATTTATTCGATTGTGCTGATGATTTCTTCCTTCAGCCTTCCTCTGGCTGTGTCAAAGCTGATGTCAGAGCGAATCCATAAGGGAGAGATGCGAAACGCCAACAGGGTATTTTTGTGCGCCGTTCGTTTTGCCGCAGTGACAGGGGCCGCTCTGGCGCTGCTTACGTATCTGTTTGCCGGTGTGCTTTCCAAATATGTGATGAACTTCGAGCTGGCAAAATACGGGCTGCGGGTATTGGCCCCGGCAATTTTCATTTTCGCCATCACCGGTACTTTCCGGGGATTTTTTCAGGGCTATTCCAATATGGTTCCCACGGCGGTATCCCAGATCATCGAGCAGCTTGTGAACGCGGTGGTGTCCATCGTGTGCGCCGATATCATGTTCAGCTATGGCATATCGCTGGCGGCGAAGGAGGGCAACGACCTTTTAGGACCGGCCTGGGGTGCTGCGGGGGCTACGTTCGGTACAGTGGCCAGTGTTACCGTAGCGCTGATTTTCATGATGGTGATTTACACCGGCTTTCGCAAAACGCTGAATAAGCAGATCCGCCGGGATCACACAGGAAAATCCGAATCTTCCGCGAAGATTTACCGGACGCTGACCGCTACCATTTTGCCCATCGTGCTCAGTACCCTGGTCTACAATATCAGCAATGTGCTGGATCAGGGCATTTTCAATGCCATACTGAAGAATCAGGGCTACACGGTGAGCCAGTATGGCACGATCTGGGGAATCTATACGGGAAAATTCCGGGTACTGATGAACGTGCCCCTCTCCATTGCCTCCTGCCTGGGACCGGCGGTGGTTCCCAGTCTTACGGCGGCTGTGGCCAGCCGGAATAAAAGGGAGGCGATCGGTAAAGTGGATATGTCCATCCGTTTCACCATGATGTTGACGATTCCCTGTGCGCTGGGGATGGCTGCCCTGGGCGGCCCCATTGTGCAGATGCTGTTTCATCCGGAAAGCGGGCTGCCCCTGGCGGCAGGTATCATGCAGGCGGGGGCGCCGCTGATTATTGTTTATGCGCTGTCCACACTGACCACCGCCATCCTGCAGGGACTTGGCAGGCTGCGGGAGCCCCTGTTTCACTGTGCCATCGCGCTGGTGCTGCATATCCTGTGCCTGGTGGTGCTGATGCGCAATTATAATCTGAATATTTACGGTGTGATTTACGCGAACATTTTCTTCGCGCTGATTGTGTGTATTTTGAACGCTCTGTCCATTAAACGCTGCCTGAACTGCCGGCAGGAGCTTTACCGCACCTTTGTGGTGCCTACGCTGGTGTCCATTATTATGGCTTTCGGCGCCTACGGCGTATATTCTCTGCTCCATCTGTTTGCAGGGAACAGTATTTCCACGATTTTGGCGATTGGGGCGGGCGTAGTGATCTACGCAGTGGGCCTGGTGGCCTTTCACGGGATCACCGTGGCGGAACTGGCTTCCCTGCCAAAGGGAAAATGGATGATTAAACTGTTCCGGAAGCTGGGATTGCTGCGGTAAATTTGATTTGGAAGAAAAAATTAAAAAAGGTTTGGTTTACGAACGATGAATGAACATGAAAGAAAAATGATACGGCAGAAGCTTAAGGATAAGCAGCGGATCGTGATCAAGATCGGTTCCTCGTCCATTACCCATCCGGAGACAGGAGCCCTGAATCTGATTAAGCTGGAAATTCTGGTGCGGGAGCTGTGTGATCTGAAAAACCAGGGAAAGGACATCATTCTGGTTTCCTCAGGCGCTATCGCGGTGGGACGCCAGGCGGTGCATTTTGATCACCGGCCGCAGAAAATCGCGGAGAAGCAGGCCTGCGCGGCCATCGGACAGGCACAGCTTATGATGACTTATCAGAAATTATTTCACGAGTACGGTCATCTGGCGGCCCAAATTCTGCTGACCAGGGATACGATCGTGGAGGAGCTGAGCCGTTACAATGCGGTAAATACCTTCGAGGAGCTGCTGAGCATGGGGGTGATTCCTGTGGTCAATGAAAATGATACCGTGTCCACTTTCGAGATCCAGTTTGGTGACAATGATGGTCTGTCCGCCACAGTGGCGTCCCTGATTCATGCGGACCTTCTGATTCTGCTCTCAGATATCGACGGACTTTTTACCGACGATCCCAGGCAGGATCCGGATGCGGAATTTATTCCCCTGGTGGAGCGGCTGGACAGTCAGCTGCTTAAGATGGGGAAGGGCAGCACCAGCGATGTGGGGACCGGAGGGATGGAGGCAAAGCTCCATGCTGCACAGATCGCCACCGAGGCGGGGGCGGATATGCTTATCGCCAACGGCGAGGATTTCCATGTAATTCACCGGATCATAGAGGGCGAGGAGTTGGGCACCATGTTTTTGGCGGAACCGGTGCTGCGGCGACCCTAATGCACAACAGGCTATAAAGGAGACAGATATGGTAAATGATCAGGATTTGGCAAGAATCAACGAGCTGGCGCGCAAATCAAAGGCGGAGGGGCTGACAGAGGCAGAGGCGAAGGAGCAAAAGGAGCTGCGGGAGCGGTATCTGGAGGCGGTCCGCCGGAACCTGAGAAGCCAGCTGAACAATATCGACGTTTTGAATAAGGACGGAAAGATCGAAAATCTGGGAGAAAAGTATGGAAAAAAGGGACAGTAATAAGGAGGATGCGGTAAGCGGACAGGAGGCCATGCTGCGGCAGATCGGCGGGAACGCCAGAGACGCGGAGGTGGTACTTCGGAACCTGGAAAGCGAAAAGAAGAACCAGCTCCTGCTTTTGGCGGCGGATACCCTGGTGAAGCGGGCAGAATTTATTCTGGAGGAAAACGGACGGGATATTGCCCGGGCGAGAGAAACCGGAATGCCGGAGGGATTGGTGGACCGTCTCCTTCTGACAGAGGAGCGAATCCAGGCTATGGCGGTGGGCCTTCGCCAGATCGCCGGGCTGGAGGATCCGGTGGGTGAAGTGCTGGGGATGAAGAAGCGGCCCAACGGGCTGCTGATCGGTCAAAAACGGGTGCCTCTGGGCGTGGTTGGCATCATTTACGAGTCCCGGCCCAACGTGACGGCGGATGCCTTCGGCCTCTGCTTTAAGACAGGAAACGCCGTGATTCTAAAGGGCGGCAAGGAAGCGTTGCATTCCAACAGGGCCATTGTGGAGACACTGCAGGAGGCGCTGCGGGCGCTTCACATCACAGAGTACGCGGTGCAGCTGATCGCCTCCGTGGACCGTGGCGTCACCCAGGCGTTTATGAAGCTGAACCAGTATGTGGATGTGCTGATTCCCAGAGGCGGGGCGGGATTGATTCAGGCTGTGGTAAATAACAGTACCATTCCCGTCATCGAGACCGGTACCGGCAACTGCCATATCTATGTGGATGAGACGGCGGATCTTGAGATGGCCGTGAAGATTATTAATAATGCGAAAACCCAGCGTATCGGCGTCTGCAACGCCTGTGAATCCCTGGTGGTCCACGAGAAGGTGGAACGGCCGCTGCTGCTGGCTCTGAAACGGAAGCTGGATGAGCATCAGGTAAAGCTGCGGGGAGACGATGCGGCCTGCGCCATTCTGCCGGATATTGCACCGGCCACGGAGGAGGACTGGGGGACGGAGTATCTGGATTATATTTTATCCATAAAGACCGTGGCTTCCATTGAAGAGGCCATTGCCCATATTAATAAGTACAATACCGGTCATTCCGAGGCGATCATCACTAGGGATTACCACAATGCGCAGAAATTTTTGGACGAAATTGACGCGGCGGCAGTCTATGTGAATGCTTCCACCCGCTTTACCGACGGCTTTGAGTTCGGGTTTGGTGCGGAGATTGGAATCAGCACACAGAAGCTTCACGCCAGGGGGCCCATGGGGCTGCTGGCGCTGACTACCACCAAGTATATTATTTATGGAGACGGACAGATCCGTTGAAGGAAGCAGAAATGGATTTTCAAATCGAGAGAGCCAGGGAAGAAGGGTATTCTTCCCTGATTCATTTAATTTCAGAGGTATATGATCAAATCCCTCCGGGACAGAAGGACTGGTTTGTGGTCGACCCGGAGGAGGAAACCATGCGCCGCCTGAAAAACGGCATTGCCTGGGGATACACCGCAGTGGAAACAGAGAGCGGCGCTCTGGCTGGTGTATTTACCGTGGTGTTTCCGGAAACTTCCCCTGCCAATCTGGGCCGGGATGTTGGACTGCCGGAGGAGGCGCTTCCTCTAGTGGCCCATATGGACACGGCGGCCATTGTCCCCGCCTACCGGGGATATGGACTGCAAAAACGAATGATGGAGTATGCGGAGGAGGAGCTGCGGCAGGCCGGTTATCGTTACCTTTGCTGTACCGCCCATCCTCAAAATAAATACAGTAAGAATAATATTCTGGCGGAAGGCTACCGGGTGGCGGCTACGAAAGAGAAATACGGCGGTTTCCTGCGGGATATTTTTGTTAAGGAGATAAAACATGTATAATGGTATCGCATTTGACAGTGTGGACATGACCCTTCCGGCTCCCACCGAGGAGCCCCTGCGCCAGCGATGGTTTATGAAGCGGGCGCGGCTGCTGCTGGAGAAAAGGAGCAGGGAACTGGGCCGGCCGCTGACGGCCATGGTGAAAACCTTTGGCTGTCAGATGAATGAGCGGGATTCCGAAAAGCTGAGAGGCATCCTGGAGACGGTGGGATACCTCCTGACGGACCAGGAGGAGGCGGATTTCGTTCTCTACAATACCTGTACGGTACGGGAAAACGCCAATCTGAAGGTCTATGGCCGTCTGGGATATCTGGGCGGATTAAAGAAAAAGAACCCCCATATGGTGATTGCCATGTGCGGCTGTATGATGCAGGAGCCGGAGGTGGTGGCAAAGCTTCAGCAAAGCTACCGCTTTGTGAATCTGATCTTCGGCACACACAATATTTACAAATTCGCGGAGCTTCTGGTATCCGCCCTGGAAAATGACCGCATGATCATTGATATCTGGAAGGATACGGACAAAATTGTGGAGGACCTTCCGGCCAGGAGAACCTATGCCTTTAAGTCCGGCGTGAACATCATGTTCGGCTGCAACAATTTCTGCAGCTACTGCATCGTCCCCTATGTGCGGGGCCGCGAGCGGAGCCGCAGACCGCTGGATATCATCCGGGAGATCGAGGGCCTGGTGAAGGATGGCGTGGTGGAGATCATGCTGCTGGGACAGAATGTAAACTCCTACGGAAAAACACTGGAGGAGCCGGTAACCTTTGCCCAGCTTCTGCAGGAAATTGAAAAGATTGAGGGGTTGGGGCGGATCCGCTTTATGACCTCCCATCCCAAGGATCTGTCAGACGAGCTGATTGCGGTGATGAAGCAGTCAAAAAAAATCTGCCGTCATCTTCACCTGCCGCTGCAGTCCGGCAGCAGCCGCCTGTTAAAGATCATGAACCGGAAATATGATAAGGAACAGTACCTGGCCCTGGCGGAAAAGCTGCGCCGGGAGATTCCGGACCTGTCTCTGACCACAGATATCATTGTTGGATTTCCGGGGGAGACGGAGGAGGATTTCCAGGACACTCTGGATGTGGTCCGCAGGGTAAGATATGACAGCGCCTTCACCTTTATCTATTCCAAACGCGCCGGAACCCCTGCCGCAGTGATGGAAAATCAGGTGCCGGAGGACGTGGTGAAGGACCGGTTTGACCGGCTGCTGCGCCTGGTACAGGAGATTGGAAAGGAACGTTCCTCCCGCCTTCAGGGCCAGACCCTGCCGGTACTGGTGGAACACATCAACGAGCAGGATACCTCCCTGGTAACCGGACGGCTGGATAACAACCTGACGGTACACTTCCCCGGGGATGAAAGCATGATCGGAAAGATGGTGCCGGTTTCTTTAAAGGAGTGCAAGGGCTTTTATTATCTTGGGGAAGCCGCATTATAGGCAGACTTCTATTTTGACAAACGAAAACGAGGTATACTATGGCATTAACACCAATGATGCAGCAATACTTGGAAACGAAGAAGCAATATTCAGACTGCATCCTTTTTTATCGACTGGGCGATTTTTATGAGATGTTTTTCGATGACGCGCTCACCGCGTCCCGGGAACTGGAGATTACACTGACCGGAAAGGACTGCGGTCTGGAGGAGCGGGCTCCCATGTGCGGAGTCCCTTTCCACGCTGTGGACTCTTATCTGACCAAGCTGGTATCCAAGGGCTACAAGGTGGCCATCTGTGAGCAGATGGAGGACCCGAAGCAGGCCAAGGGACTGGTGAAGCGGGAGGTGATCCGGATTGTCACGCCAGGCACCAATTTAAATACCCAGGCGCTGGATGCCTCCCGGAATAATTATCTGATGAGTATTGTCTGCGTTTCGGACCGCTTCGGCGTTTCCGTGGCGGATATCACCACCGGAGCCTATTTTGTCACGGAGGTGGACAATGAGCGGAAGCTGATGGACGAGATTGTGCGCTACAGCCCGGCAGAGATCATCTGCAACCAATCTTTCGAGGTGTGCGGCGCTGATCTGGAGGATCTGAAAGAGCGTTTAGGGATCACAGTATTTACACTGGACGACTGGTATTTCGACGACGAGCTGTGCAGCCGCAGTCTGAAGGAGCACTTTAAGATATCCTCCCTGGCAGGGCTGGGACTGGGGGATTTTAGCTGCGGCTGCATCGCAGCGGGCTCTCTGCTGCAATATTTAAAGGAGACCCAGAAAACGGATTTGTCCAACCTGATTTCCATCACCCCCTATACGGCAGGAAAATTTATGATTCTGGACAGCACCACCAGGAGAAATCTGGAGCTTTGCGAGACGCTGCGGGAAAAGCAGAAGCGAGGCTCCCTTTTGTGGGTGCTGGACAAGACGAAAACCGCCATGGGCGCCCGGATGCTGCGCAGCTTTATTGAACAGCCTTTGATCGAGCAGGAGGAGATTGAGCGGCGGCTGTCCGCCATCGAGGAGCTGAATCAGAATGCCATCGTCCGGGAGGAGCTGCGGGAGTACCTGAATCCGGTGTACGATCTGGAACGCCTGATCAGCCGTATCAGCTACAAATCCGCCAATCCCAGGGATCTGATCGCGTTTAAATCCTCACTGAAAATGATTCCTCCGATCAAATACATACTGGGGGGCCTGACCTCCCCCCTAATGCAGAAGCTTCATGAAGAATTGGATGAGCTGCAGGATATCTATGATCTGATCGACCGTTCCATCGAGGAGGAGCCTCCCATCAGTATCCGGGAGGGAAATTTTATCAAGGAAGGCTACCAGGAAGAGGTGGACCGCCTGCGCAAGGCCAAGACGGACGGCAAATCCTGGCTGGCGGATGTGGAGGCCAAGGAGCGGGAAAAGACCGGAATCAAAAATCTGAAAATCAAGTACAACAAGGTATTCGGCTACTATCTGGAGGTCACCAATTCCTTTAAGGACCTGGTGCCGGATTACTATACGAGAAAGCAGACGCTTACCAACGCGGAGCGTTATATTACGCCTGAGTTAAAAGAGCTGGAGGACATTATTCTGGGGGCGGAGGACAAACTGTACTCCCTGGAGTATAACCTGTTCTGTGAGATCCGGGAGCAAATCGGGGAGAATATTGTGCGAATCCAGAATACGGCCCATGCGCTGGCCGGTATCGATGTATTCGCCTCCCTGGCCTATGTGGCGGAGCGCAACAATTACGTCCGGCCTGTGATCAACACCAAAGGGGTTATCGATATCAAAAACGGCCGTCATCCGGTGGTGGAGCGGATGATCAGCAACGATATGTTTATCGCCAATGACACCTACCTGGACAATCACAAAAACCGGATTTCGATTATCACCGGCCCCAACATGGCCGGAAAATCCACCTATATGCGTCAGTCAGCGCTGATTGTGCTGATGGCGCAGATCGGAAGCTTTGTCCCGGCGGACAGCGCAAAGATCGGCCTGGTGGACCGGAGATTCACCCGGGTGGGAGCCTCCGATGACCTGGCCAGCGGACAGAGCACCTTTATGGTGGAGATGACAGAGGTGGCCAACATTCTCCGGAACGCCACCAGGGACAGCCTGCTGATTCTGGACGAGATCGGCCGGGGCACCAGCACCTTCGACGGCCTGAGCATCGCCTGGGCCGTGGTAGAACACATCAGCAATCCCAGGCTTTTGGGGGCGAAAACCCTGTTTGCCACCCATTATCACGAGCTGACGGAGCTGGAGGGAAAGCTTTCCAGCGTAAACAATTACTGCATCGCCGTGAAGGAGAAGGGGGATGACATTGTGTTCCTCCGCAAGATTGTCCGGGGCGGGGCGGATAAGAGCTACGGCATTCAGGTGGCAAAGCTGGCAGGAGTGCCGGATTCCGTGATCGAGCGGGCCAAGGTTCTGGTGGAGGAGCTGACCAACGCGGATATCACGGAGAAGGTTCAGGAAATCTCTGTGGAACAGACAAAAAAACCAAAGCCGAAAAAGTATGATCAGGTGGATATGGATCAGATGTCTCTGCTGGATACGGTAAGGGACGAGGACGTATTAAAGGAACTGCAGGAGATCGACGTGGGGAACCTGACACCCATCGACGCGCTGAATACGATTTACCGGCTGCAGAATAAGCTGAAAAACCGATGGTAAATGGGAGGACGCATCATGAGACAGATTCATCTTCTGGAACAGGAAACGATCGATAAGATCGCGGCGGGGGAGGTCATCGAACGGCCCGCCTCCATTGTGAAGGAGCTGGTGGAGAACGCCATTGACGCCGGTTCCAATGCGGTTACTGTAGAGATCAAGGAGGGCGGCATCTCCCTGATTCGGATCACCGACAACGGGGAGGGAATTTCGGCGGATCAGGTACCCACCGCGTTTTTGCGTCATGCCACCAGCAAGATCCGCAGCGTGGAGGATTTGATGCGGATTGGTTCCCTGGGCTTTCGCGGTGAGGCGCTGTCCAGCATCGCGGCGGTCTGCCAGGTGGAGCTGATCACCAAAACCGCCGGCAGCCTGACGGGTGTCCGGTATCTGATCGAGGGCGGCAGGGAAAAGGGAGTGGAGGAGATCGGCGCCCCGGAGGGCAGCACCTTCCTGGTCCGCAATATTTTCTACAACACTCCGGCCCGGAAAAAATTCTTAAAGTCTCCTGTCACAGAGGCGGGGTACGTCAGTGATCTGATGGAGCATCTGGCCCTGTCCCATCCGGAGGTTTCCTTTAAGTTTATCAGCAACGGGCAGACGAAGCTGCACACCTCCGGGAACTGCAATCTGAAGGATATTATTTACGGTATCTACGGGAGGGAGATCGCTTCCAATCTGGTGGAGATCGACGCCGGGCAGGATGGCATCCGTCTGACCGGATTCATCGGAAAGCCGGTTATTTCCCGGGGAAACCGGAATTATGAAAATTATTTTGTAAACGGCAGGTATGTCAAGAGCAGCATTATCGCCAAGGCCATTGAGGAGGGCTACAAAACCTTTCTGATGCAGCACCGGTATCCTTTCACTGTGCTGTGCTTTGAGATGGATGGGGAGCTTTTGGATATCAATGTACATCCCACAAAGATGGAGCTGCGGTTCGCGGACAACGCAGGAATTTATCAGTTTGTGTATGAGACCGTGAAGGGCGGGCTGTCCCACCGGGAGCTGATTCCGAAGGTATCCATGGAGCAGGAGAAGAAAGCAGAGCCGGAGCAAAAGGCCTCCTACCCGGAGCCCTTTGAGAAGATCCGGCGCAGCCTGTTAAATGAATCAAAGAGCCCCTATCAGCCCCGGTATCCCCAGAGGGAGGGGGCCTGGCAGAACAAAAAGGCGGAAAGCCCCCGGGAGAAGGATGGGGCCGGGAAGCAGGAGACCGGCGTCGGAGCCGTGACGGAAAAAACGATTCCGGTACTGCGGGCAGCTCCCGTTTCCCGTCCGGATACGGACGCTCCTGAAAAAACCGGAACGAATTTTTCCCGGAAAATCCAGGGAGAGCAGCAGGAGGTTCCGGAACAGGCTTCGGCAAAGAAACCGGAAAAGGAACGGCCGGCGGATGCGCAGCAGATGAATCTCTTTGACGAAAAGCTGCTTTCGGAGCAAAATTTGGTGGAGCACAAGCTGGTGGGACAGGTCTTTGACACCTACTGGATTGTGCAGTTCCGGGATAATCTCTATATTATCGATCAGCATGCCGCCCACGAAAAGGTGATGTATGAGCGGCTGTGCAAAAGCCTGGAAACAAAGGAGTTTACTACCCAGAGGATCAGTCCGCCCATCATTCTCTCCCTGTCCATGCAGGAGGAAGCGCTGCTGCAAAAATACGGAGAGCTTTTCCGGGAGGTGGGCTTTGAGATCGAACCTTTCGGCGGAAGGGAATATTCCATCTGCGGCGTGCCGGATAATCTGTTCGGCATCACCGATAAGCTGCTGTTCACGGAAATGCTGGACAGCCTTTCCGATACCACCGGCCGTCCCACGGCGGATATTCTGAATGAAAAGCTGGCCACCATGGCCTGCAAGAGCGCGGTGAAGGGAAATAACCGGATGTCCCTTTCGGAAGCCAACGCACTGATCCGGGAGCTGCTGTCCCTGGAGAATCCCTACAACTGCCCCCATGGACGGCCCACCATCATCTCCATGTCCAAGTATGACCTGGAGAAAAAATTCAAGCGGGTTCTATAGATGGGACAAAAAACGATACTTCTATGGAAGGGGGATAAATTTCCATGAAACAGCCCCTTGTTATTTTAACAGGCCCCACGGCAGTGGGGAAAACCGCTCTGTCCATCGGGCTGGCAAAGCAGATTGGCGGGGAGATTATTTCTGCGGATTCCATGCAGGTATATAAGGGAATGGATATCGGTTCCGCGAAGATTACGCCGGAGGAGATGCAGGGGATCCCCCACTATCTGATCGATGAGCTGGAGCCGGAGGAGCCCTTCCATGTGGTGAGATTTCAGGAATTGGCCAAACAGTATATGCGCCAGATCTGGGAGCGGGGGCGCATTCCAATCCTGACAGGAGGCACCGGCTTCTATATTCAGGCGGTGCTCTACGATATTGATTTTACGGAAAATGAGGAGGATACCGGGTACCGCCGGGAGCTGGAAGCGCTGGCGGCCGAAAAGGGACCGGAATACCTTCACGCTCTGCTGGCCCAGGCAGATCCCCTGTCCGCAGAACAGATTCACGCCAACAATGTCAAGCGGGTGATTCGTGC
>CAMNQN010000038.1 GCA_946549155.1 uncultured Lachnospiraceae bacterium
CGGCAACGGCAACCCGGATTACAACGATGATGCCGTCCATGTCCGTTACCACGGCAACAACGGCGACTATACGGACATCATCTGCCCTCACCACCATGTGGCAGGAGCAACGGAGAAGATCTCCACCAGCGGTACGGTTTCCGGCAAGAGCCTGGGCCATGATAAACCGGCATCCGATGCCGGCGGCGAGGTGACTTCCCACACCTTTACCTTCACCGATAAAACCACAGGCAACGCTCACATCTTCATCGGTTGGAGCACATCGCCGATTTTGAACACCATTATCAAAACCAAGGCTGATTATGATGGACTGGCGAGCAGCATTGTGACAGAAGTTACGATGGAAAAGGCGAAGGCTGACGGCGGCAACGCCGATGATGACGGTAACACCAATGTTTATGCTGTATGGGCCGCCGACCGCAACGGGAATAAAACGGCGGACTATCTAGAAGAGTATACGCTGACCTACGAAAGCAATGCCCAGCAGGGCGGCACTGTGACAAAGCTGCCGACGGATACAGATATCCACATCCCTGGCGACGAGGCTACCTTGAGCTCAGCAGTGCCTATCCACGACGATGTAGACGGCAAGACGGTTGTCTTTATCGGCTGGACTGAAACGCAGACGAATTCAATTTTCAGCCGCGCGGATACAGCTCCTACTACCACCACAAAGGTTACCTTTGGATCGGCAGATAAGAAAGTTTACGCCGCATGGGGCTATGATGAGAATAACAACGGAACAGCGGATGTGCTGGAGACCTATACCCTCACCTATGACCTCAACGGCGGCAACGAAGCTGCACCGGCAAAGGTATCGGGCAATAAAAAGAACACCGAGGTCAAATTGACAGAGGTGAAGAACTTTACCAGAAATCTTAATGAGATCTTTGTGGGCTGGAGTGTGACAAAGTTAGATGCCGCGCTCACGGCGGAGACGAAACAGGAGGATTTGGAAAAGTTCCTGATTACCGGAGCAACGTATCGGATCGGAACGGCGGATGTGACCCTCTATGCTGTGTGGGCGATTGACAGCAATGGCGACGGAACGCCGGACTATCAGACCACCTATACCGTGACCTATGATCTGGATGGCGGCACAGCTGCCGACGGCGAGACCTACGACGAGGAGAACGTGAAGCCTGGCGGGACGATTACGATCAAGGCGGCGCCCACCCGGAATGGTTATGCCTTTGACGGCTGGTACGACGGGACAAAAACCTATAAACCAGGAGATAATGTGATCATTCTGGATGCGGATCTGAAGCTGACGGCTCAGTGGAAGAAAGACCTCGATCCGACCGATCCAACGAATCCGACCGATCCGACGAATCCGACTGAGCCAACGAATCCGACTGAGCCAACGAATCCGACCGAGCCGGAGAAGCCGACCGAGCCGGAGAAGCCAACCGATCCGACGAATCCGACTGAGCCAATGAATCCGACTGAGCCAACGAATCCGACCGAGCCGGAGAAGCTGACCGAGCCGGAGAAGCCAACCGATCCGACGAATCCGACCGATCCCACAACACCGAGCAAGCCGGATAAGCCGAACGATAATACCCCTCAAACAGGGGATGAAACAAATCTGGCATTGTGGCTGGTACTTTTAGGAATTTCTGGCATGGGTGAAATGATTACATTGCTGAGTAGTAAACGCAAATATAGAGGAAAATACAGTAAGAAAAAGTGAAGATGGCGGCGAGGCGGGGGAATGAATAACACCTGCCTCGCCGCTTTTCCTGTGAAAGGGAAGCGCCATGAAAAGAAAAAACAAACTGCGTTCTATATTGCTCCTTGTGTTCAGTGTCTTGTTCTTCGTCTCCGCATATATGGTCTATGGGATCATATCGCAGGCTCACCGAGAGCAGGATAACTTTGAACGGCTGGAAGAAACGATAAAGCAGCCCTCCGCGGCTTCTGATCCGGTACAGCCGCAGGAGCCTTCGGAAACTGACGCTGCCTCCTCCCCTTACGCAGCTTTGAAAGAGCAAAACCCGGACTTCTTTGGTTGGATTTCCATAGAAGGAACCGAGCTGAATTACCCGGTGATGCACACGCCAGAGGATGAGGAATATTATCTGCGCCGGGACTTTAACGGTGAGGATTCACAAAGTGGAGTTCCCTTTCTGTCGGCCTCCTGCTATGAGGGCTGTGGGAACTATCTCATTTATGGCCATAACATGAAAAGCGGCTCCATGTTTGCCACGCTCCTCGCCTATGCCGACCGCGATTTTTGGGGGCACATCCATCCATCCGATTTGATACGCTTTCTGACAGTGGCGAATATGAAGTCATAGCCGCTTTCTATTCAGAGGTGTATTCACAGGATGCCAGCAATGTCTTCCGATTCTATCAATATACGGATTTGTGTGATCCTGATATTTTTACAGAATATATGGAGCAGGTACAAGAGGCAGCTCTGTATGATACCGGAATCAATGCAAAACATGGAGATTCTCTTTTGACATTATCAACCTGCAGCTATCACACAAAAAATGGGCGGTTTGTAGTGGTTGCCCGAGGGATGTAACCACCGTATTTTAGATGAAAACACCCTTGACAAATCTCGTCTCATGATTATAAAGTCATCACCAGAATCATATCTTGCCATGGCCATGGACGTTAAAGGAGAAGATGAACTGTCTTTTTCTGTTGCCAGTCAGGCAGGGATGCTCTCGCGAAGGTTTTATAAAAAGTACGGTGTGGAATTCAACAGTCTTGAAATTCTAATAACCGTCTATCTTGTTTATATAGAGAGCCATGCCTTTGTTTCAGAAATTACAGATGAACAGATGAGACTGTTGAAAAAGATTTCTGTATCATTGGAGTATAAATAAAGACGCAAAGGGACTGATCTATTACATGCGTATGGTAATAGATCCAAGGTGTGGAAGGAAAACAAAGCATGATCATGCAGAGATTCTGTCTTATCTTGTCGCCGGTTATCTGGCGGGCAGGGATTCCGTCCGCAGATGTCTGAAATGGTGTGAGAATCATATAGATTTTTTAAGACAGCATCTGGAGCTTAAGAACGGGATCGCATCACCATCAACAGTATCAAGGATTCTAGGGAATATCGATGAAGAAATTTTTTGTCTGGCATTTATAGAGTGGATGACGGGAATCCTAAATATGAAGGGAATAAACATAGCAATAGATGGAAAAGCATTACGTGGAAGTACGGAAAAGATCAGGAACAAACAGGCACCATATATCCTGAATGCAATGGATACTGCTACGGCTCTTGTAATAGCACAGCTTCCGATTACGGAAAAGGAAAATGAGATTACAGCTATTCCAAAACTGTTGAAGCTGTTAAATATCCAAGGAAGTCTTGTTACGATAGATGCAATCGGAACGGCCCAATCTGTCATGGATACCATCAATGAAAAGAAAGCGGATTATCTTCTGACAGTGAAGAAAGGGAATCCATTAACATATCAGGAAACAAAAGAAATGTTTGTGGAACTGGGAAAGGAAAAGAAACGGATATCTGCAAATCCCGGTCAAGCTGTGATATATGAAAAACAAATGGATTCATATGATGTTTATAAAACAAGCGAAAAGAATCGAAGCCGAATGGAATACAGGACAATGCAGATTTGCCATAACACAGATCTGATTACCCTTTGTAAAAAACAGAAAGAAATAAAAACTGTAGGATGGCTTGAGCAGGTAAGGATTCCGATGGAGAAAGATAAGGATGGGAAAGATATAACTCCTACTTATGAAGATTTCATAAAAAATGGAACTGTCAGAAGGCCTAGGATTACGACTGGGGACAATCTTACAGACGACATTCATCAGGTGGGGCTGATCTCCAGCAGAAGAATGTCAGCACGGAAAACCCTGGAAATCAAAAGAGATCACTGGAAAATAGAAAATGGTCTGCATCATGTATTGGACGACCTTTTCAGAGAGGACAGATCTTCGGCAAAAAAAGGCAAGAATAATCTGGCTGTCATAAGAAGAATAGCCTATAATCTGCTTCGTATTGCCATTCTTCAAGAAAAAGCAGAATCAGGCCCAACTGAAATGCGTGACCAATTCAATGATGACCTGACTCTGATAGAAAAATATGTGTTCAGAGGAATATCGCACCTCTGATAAATGCATTATAGCATAATTAAAAAAGTTAATACAGGTGAAAGGGGAATTTTTGCGCATTTTTCAGTAAAAAAGAAGTAGTAAGTGTTAGGAGCTGGATCCTAATATGCAGATGGGGATCGACAATAGATTACGAGAGCATTCGTGAAACAACCCTATTAATGGATAAATAAAGATTGACAGAACCTGCTGAAAATGTTAAATTTGTACTGAGAAAATCAGCTTTGTGTTTTTAGCAGGTTTTTTGTTGTGTTTTTTACGGAATATCAAATAGAAAGAGACAGGGGGATGGTTATGAGTATTTTTTCAAGACTCAAAGAGATGAAGAAGAATCGGAAATCCGGTTTTACGCTGGTGGAGCTGATTGTAGTTCTGGTGATTTTAACGATTTTGGCGGCTATCTTGGTACCGGCACTGCTGGGATACATTGATAAAGCCCGGGAAAAACAGTACGCGCTGGAAGCCAGAAGCATATATGAAGCCACGCAGGCTTATGTGACGGAGCAGTACGGAAAGGGCAATTATGACAGAGACACGCTGCCCACAGAACTGAGCGACGGCATGGAGCTGGAAAACGGGGAGACCCTGAATGCGCTGACTGAGATTTCGGATATTGCGGATGTGGAGGTAAGTTCCATTGATTCCATTACGTATAATTCCTCCGACAGCATTAACGGATTGACCGTTATCTTTACCTCCGCCAATGACGGAAAGCTCATCACCGGTGTTATGATCAACAGTTCCTGGGGATTCAGCGAAGTGAAACAGTAAGGATGACAGAAAACGCTGCAAAATATAGCATGGGTCAGGCAGATATCCACTATATTTTGCAGTTTTTTGGTTACAGGCCTGTTCTGATTCTGTGCATCGCGTAGCGTGTTGCTGTGAACGAAGTGAACAGTAATAAACAGACGGTGCAGGACGGGACTGTGGCTGGGGAGAACAAAGAGGCCAGATGAAGAAGAGGGATTACCGAAGCGGGCTAAGGGGCGGCTTCACGCTGGTGGAGCTGATGGTGGTTCTGGCGGTCCTGGGGATACTGGCATCCATTACGGTGCCGGGAATGCTGGGATTTGTGGATCAGGGCAGAGAAAAAAAGGTGATAATAAATGGGCAGAGCGCTTACCTGGCGGCGGTGACCCTGGCCGGGGAAAGCTTTTCTGCCGGAGAGCCTTATCCGTCTCCAGAGGAAGTGGCGGCTTTGGCTCAGGTGCCGGGGCAGGTGACGGAGCTTCATTTTGATGAGGAAAGAGGTAAGGTGAGGGCAGAGGAGGACGCCCCCTTTTGCTATGAAGAGAATGGAACGGCTGTCCGGCTGGCGGATGGCAGCTGGGAGGTTGTGGAGGCATGAGGAGTGCTGGCCGGGATAATTGTGGAAAGGGCGGCTTTACGCTGGTGGAGCTGGCAGTGGTGCTGGCTGTGACGGCGCTTTTGTTAACGATATCGGCGGGAGCGGTGTTTTCTTATCAGTCTTATGCGGGATATAAGCACAGCAGCGAGTGTGCCCGGACTATTTTTCTGGGAGCACAGGCGGCCTTAAGCCAGGTCAGGGTGTCGGGGCTGGCGGAAGAGCTGACAGCCCGGGTGGAGCGCCTGGATGCAGAGGAGGCAGTTGGCGGCGGGAGCGGTATCCCTGTTTTGGAGGAGAGCGGCTGCGGCAGGACTTATGCCCTTGCGTTTACCGGAGAGGAGAATCCGGGTTCCCTATTTCTGTATGAGCTTCTGGAACCCTATGTGGCGGATGAGACGGTATTTCAGGGGACCTTCTGTGTGGAGCTTGACCCGGAAAGCTGCAGGGTGCAGGGGGTTTTCTACAGCAGCCGGGCGGAGCGTCTGATTTATGGAGAGAGCAGCCCCGACGGACTGGGGCTTGGGCCAAAGGGCGGCTGCAGAAGTGACACAGAATATAAAAAAAGGCATGAGCTGGGGTATTACGGGGCGATGAAATGATATCCCGCGGCGAAACTGTGAGACGGCGAAACGATTTGGCAGAGAAGAATATATGGAGTGATGAATGAGATCCGGCAGTAAAAACGTGGAGCGGCAAAGGGACAGTTTGAACAGGAAAATATGGTTGGGGATGCAAAAAAAGGGCTGCGGGGCGTTCCGGTGTAAGCGGGGAGCGGACCAGTGCGGAGCGGCCATGATTGCGGTACTGTGCGTCATGGCAGTTTTTGTGGCGCTTGCCTTCGCGATTCTTCTGGCGGCTGCCTCCGCTGCCGCTGCTATGCAGAGGACACTTCCCAGGGAGAAATGTAAAATTATGGCGGTGTCCCTGAGTGACGTTCTGACACAGGAGATGGGGGAAGCAGACGGGGAGGAAAATTCCCTGCAAGGGGAGATCCGCAGCAGTATCCTGAAGGGAGAATGGGAGCAGAGCGGTGACCTGGCTCATATTTTTGAGACCCTGGGGGCTGAGGATGAGAAGAGTAATGCCCCCGACTCTGACGATGGAAAAAAATATTTTGAGGTTGAGGACGTTCCGGAGGACTATCAGGCGCAGATCGTTATGGCCTGGGGCATTCCGGAGGAAGAAAGCGGGCCGGAGGAAGAAGATACGGGTATTTCCCGCAGCGGGATCAGGCTGTATGCGGCGGTGGACTGCAGTCTGCGGGGGCAGACCTGCCGGGTGAAGTCCAGATATGTGCTGAGGGAGGGCAGAGAAGACGGCAAAGAAAAATGGAGATGGGAACTGGAATGGCGGGAATAAGACAGATTTTAAAAAAAAGAGAGGGCGCGTCCATGGTTTCCGTGCTCGCCGCCTTCGCTCTGCTGTTGCTGGCTGTGGCGATGCTCTCCACTGCCATGGCGGCAGCACGGAATATGCTGGTGAAAACGGAGCAGAATGACAGGAAATATACCCGGGCCCTGGAGGAGTTTTACCGGGAGTATGAGGCCGGGGGAGCCTTGGACGGAAGTGAAATCTGTTTCAGAAGCGGGGATGGAGAGCGCTTTTTTGTGAAAGGCAGCCTGAAAGAGGTGGAAACTGCGGACGGCGGGCTTCACTTTTTCTATTATCAGTATCCGTCGAAGCCGTAAGCGGCGTGGAATAAAAATGCGGGTAAGAGAAAGAAGGGCGAAGGGCCGGAACAGGAATATGGGTGAAACAGAGGAATGAAGGAAGAGGATGGAGAACGGAAAACACAGGCGGAATAGAAAATTGCGGCTGCTTTGGCGGAAATGGAAAGTGACAGGGGCGGATGGGCTGACTCCCGGACGGGAGGGCTCCACCATGGCGGAGCTGATCGTTGCCTTTGCGCTGCTTGGCATTTTTCTTGCCGTAGCAGCCATGGTGACAGGCATCTATTTTCGGACCTTCACCAGAACCAGGGAATACGGCAGCCAGCGTATTCTGGCTTCCACCCTGCTGGACGCCATTGAATATGAACTGGGGGCGGCAGTGAAAAATGCCGGATATGAAAGCGCGGATTTGACGCCAGGCAGCGGAAGCGTAAGCTACTTAGACAGCGACGGCACGCCGTCACGGCTGACGGTAGATGAAAACGGATATCTCCGGATTGCCCGCGGTGCGGATGCGGCCCCGGAGGAAGCCCTGGATTCGGAGGCGTCCGCTCTGTTTCCGGAGCCCGTCCTGCTTTACGGCAGTCCCGTCTATGGCCGCAGCCGCATTGCCGGTCTGTCCTTTGGGCCTCTGGAGGGAGCGGCGGAGAAGCATCTGGTGAAGGTGACCCTGAGTCTGGAGAGCGGCCAGTTTTCTGGAATGACCTGTGAGACCAGCCGTGTGGTGTACTGTTACAATTTGGAGGAATTATGAAGGAACTGCAGCATTTAGACCCTTCGGTTTTTTGGGGGCTTCTGTTATTTTTATTTGTTTTTGGAAGCTGTGTCTTTTCTTTTTTAAATGTGGTGATTTACCGGGTGCCCCGGCATCTGGGGTTTGTGAAGGGAAGGAGCTGTTGTCCTGCCTGCGGGGCCCGGCTTCGCTTTGAGGACCTGGTTCCCATTGTAAGCTGGGTGGCCTTGAAAGGGCGCTGCCGTTACTGCAAGGCGCCTATTTCCTTCCGGGATACGGCGGTGGAACTTCTGGGCGGTGTGCTGGCCTGCCTTTGCTTTTTGCGTTATGGCTTCAGTATGCGGGCGATGGTTGCGTTTCTGTTTTTAGCTGTTGGTACGGCCATCTCCCTGGTGGATCTGGACACGCTGGAGATACCGGACGGGTTTCTGGCTGCGGTACTGGTGCTTAGCGCGCTGTCGGTTCCTGCATTTCCGGAGATTACGATCTCCCAGCGGGCGGCGGGCTTTTTTATCGTCAGTGTTCCCATGCTGCTTTTAACGCTGAAAATTCCAGGAGCCTTTGGCGGAGGCGATATCAAATATACCGCCGCGGCAGGGCTGCTGCTGGGATGGAAAAACAGCCTGTTGGCGGTGTTTCTGGCGATTGTCTCCGGAGGCATTTACGGCGCGTTTCTGCTGGTATTCCGGAAGGGCGGCAGAAAGGACCGGTTTGCCTTTGGCCCCTTTCTCTGTGCAGGCATGGCGGCGGCCCTGCTGTGGGGAGAAGCGTTTTTTGAGTGGTATATGGGCGTGATGGGGCTGTAAGCGGAGGGCCTGGGATTAGGAGAGCGAAGGATGAAAAAATTCAGATTTACGGCGAAGAACGCGGAGGGGAAGAATATCACCGGAGTGCGGGAGGCAAAAGACCAGTCCGAGCTGCATGACCGGCTGCGGGAAACGGGCTTATTCCTGGTATCCTGCCGGGAGCTTCAGAGTGATTTTGCTTCTAAGCGGATTAAGGAAAAATACCTGGCTGAGTTTTGCCGGGAGTTGGGGACTTTATTGGAAGCCGGGGTTCCGCTGGTGCGGGCGCTGGCCATTTTAACAGAGGAAGAAAATGTCAAACCCAGGCACCGGATGGTTTATGGGAGGCTGCTGGTTTCCGTAAGGCAGGGGGAGGCCTTGTCAGATGCTATGGAGAGCCAGAAAGACGCCTTCCCGGCCTTGCTGGTCAACATGATACGGACGGCGGAGCGCAGCGGCAGTATGGCCCAGACCTGCCTCCAGCTGGGAAAATATTACGACCGGGAATATCGGGTAAAAAGCAAGCTGAAAAGTACGCTGGCTTACCCGGCGGTTCTGGGGGTACTGATTGTGGCGGTGGTGGTGTTTCTGTTTACCTGTGTGCTGCCCCAGTTCCAGGTGCTGTTCCAGGCCATGGAGTCACTGCCCTGGTACACCCGGTTTTTGATGGCGCTCAGTGATTTTTTAAGAAACTATTGGTTTCAGACGTTTCTGGCGCTGGCTGTGCTTGGGGAGGCGGTGCATCTGCTGTTTCTCCTTCCGCGAATCAGGAGGGAGAGGGATCGGTGGAAGCTTCATCTTCCGGTGCTTGGCAGGCTGCTTAGAACCATATATACGGCCAGATTTGCCCGTACCCTAAGCTCCCTCTATACCGCAGGGCTGCCAATGATTTCCGCCCTGCAGATCGGCAGCCGGATTATCGGAAATGCTTATCTGGAGGAACAGTTTGTCCAGGTGATTGAGAAAGTCCGGGCGGGCCAGCCCTTGTCCGCGGCGCTCTGGGCGGTGGACGGCTTTGTGAAGAAGTTTTCCTCTGCGGTTATGATCGGGGAGGAGACGGGAAAGCTGGATGAAATGCTGGAAAGCATGGCGGAGTCCCTGGACTACGAGGCGGAACAGGCCATAGACAGAATGATGACGCTGATCGAGCCGGCGATGATTGTGATGATGGCAGTGATTGTGGGTTTTATTATGATTGCCGTGATTACTCCGATTTATGGCTCTTATCAGTCCTTAGGAGATGTGTACTGACAGAAGGCTTTGGAAGGCTGCGGCCGGCAGGTCGCGGCCAGTGATCGCAAAATGAGAGGATAGGTATGATTACTTCCGTTTATTTATCAAACAATACGGTCTGCGTGGTTTTGGGAACCGGGAGCAGTAAGCGGGCAAGGGTAAACCGCGCCTGGCATTTGACGCTGAAGGAGGGCGGCCTGATTAATGGGATTGTCACCGATGAGGAGAAGCTGAAATCCCAACTGAAGCGTTTCTGGATGGAAAATGGGATTCCCAGGAAGAATGTGCGGCTGGTGCTGGAGAGCTCCCGGCTGATCTCCCGCCAGGTGGAGCTTCCGAAGATGAAGAAAAAGCAGCTTCGCCAGCTCCTGCCCGGAGAGTTTACGGATATTGAGCAGCAGCAGGAGATCCTGTATGAATATGTGCTGGTCCCTGGCGAGGCGGGAAAGCCCCGGGTGAAGGCGGTGGCGGCCGAGCGGCAATATGTGGAAACATTTCTGCGGATTTTCCGGGAAATGGAGATTGTACTGAAGAGCATCACCGTAGGAAGAAATGTGTTGGTGCAGATGCTTGAAACGATGAAAGGGATCCGGGGCAGGGAGCTGGTGTTCCAGGTGCTGGATGGGGATATGATGACCAGCCTGCTGTGTTCCGGCGGCCGGGTCGTTTATTCCACACAGAAAAGAATTTTTGCGGAGGAGCCAAAGGAGTATGCCGGAGAGATTCTTCGTTCGGTGAATCGGCTGTGGCAGTTTCAAATGACCCGGCAGAAGGAGCGGCCCATCACGAAGGTATTTCTGGCAGGGGTTTCGGAGGAGACAGCGGCGGCCTGCCGGGAGAGAAGCGGAGAACTGAACGGGACAATTGAGCTGTCGGCGCTGAGCCTGGAGAAAAATATCCGTTTCCCCAAATGTCCCGGGGAGGTGGGCGGCTACCTGTTTGCGGTGGGCGGCCTGATGGCAAAGAAGGATGGAATTAACCTGGCGAAGGCGGCCAGGCGCAGGGCCCAGGAGAAAAAGGATGCGTCCCGGTTCTGGGGGATGGCCCGGCTGCCCTTGATTCTGCTGGCGGGATTGTCTCTGATTTGGGGAGCGCTGGTGTTCCGGAATCAGCTTCGGCAGCAGGAGCTGGAGGAGCTGCAGGGATTTTTGCAGGGAGAAGAAAATGTGGCACTGGCAGGCCAGGCGGAAGCGATGGAGGAGGAGAGCCGGGAACTGGAAAAGAAAATCGCGTCGGTGGAGGCGATGAATGAGAGTTTACGCTCTTATCCGGGAATGAATCGGGATACGGAGCAGGCGTTAAGAGACTGCGCCGGGGAAGGGGTGGAATTTGAGATCAACGGCTATGACGGGGACCGTGGTGTGCTGGAGCTGGACGGCAGTGCGAAGGAGGTGTCCTCCATCAGCGGGTTTGTAGACCGGATGCAGGAGCTGGATATTCTGGAGGCCGTTGATTATTCCGGATATGAGTATGATTTCGGCAAAGAGAGCTATCGGTTCCAGGTGGAATGCAAATTGGCAGGAGGGGAGGCTGAAGAATGACATTTATGACGGAAAAGGATAAAAAACTGCTGTATGCCCTGACAGTGGTGGTGATTCTGTTTGTGTTCCTGAATTATTTGATTTTTCCCCAGCTTCGCCGGGCGGAGGAGCTGGATGACAAGATAAAACAGGCGGAATTTGAGCAAATGCAGATGCAGCAGAGCGTCCTCTCCATGTCAGGAAAGGATAAAACGATCCGCCGGCAGCAGGAGCGGCTGGCGGAGGCATCGGCGGCTTATTATCCGGAAATGGCCAGTCAGGAGATTGACCGGAAGATCGGAGAGCTGCTGGCAAAAAACGGGCTTACTGTGCTGGAGATGGAGATCGGGATGCCGCAAAGCCCCGCTAAGCTGGAGCCCTATGTATCCGCTTTGGATGTGGGAAAGACCCAGACAGAAAACGATGGGAAAAAAACGCAGACGCAGACAGATCCGGATCAGGACGCCCAGCTTATGGCGCAGGCCCGGGCCAAGGAGCCACAGAACGGCATAACGGCAGAGCGGGCGGCAGAGCCGGAAAATACGGTGATTTATGACGCGAAGGTACAAGTGACTGCGGTGGGAAGCGGGGAGAGCTGCAGCGCGTTTCTGGATATGCTGGCGGCAGACTGTCCCGCCATCCGGGTGGCCGGATACAGCTTCCAGCCGCAGCCTGCCGGGGAAAGTCTTGCCGATAGGGAGACGGATGGCGCCGGGGAGGCAAAGCGCTTAAAGCTGGAGCTGGAGATCTATATGTACGTTGATTGACTGTGCCTGAGGATTTTAATCCTGCAGCGCAGGGAGTGAGAAGGAAATGGAATAGGAGTTGGATATGGCTGGATATACAAACGTCCGCATCGGTGAGGTGCTGAAGGATTATGGATACATCTCGGATCAGGAGATAGAGGAAGCGCTGGAATATCAGAAGGAGCATCAGGATGTCCGTATGGGCAGCGCACTGATCGAGATGGGGTTTATCACGGAGAAGCAGATGCTGCAGGCTCTGGCGGTCCGGCTGAATCTGAAGCAGGTGGATTTGGGAACGGAGGTCATTGACACGGCGGCTCTGGAGAAGATTCCCCAGGCTCTGGCGGAAAAGTATCTGATTCTGGCGCTGAGGGAAAAGGAGAATGTGCTGACCGTGGCGGTAAACGATCCTCTGAACTTCTATGCTCTGGAGGATATCCGCCAGCTTACCGGCATGGAGACGGAGATTATGCTGTGCGAACGGGAGCCCCTTGGCAGCGCGATCCGTTATTATTATTCCGAGATTTCCGCAAGGCGGGCCGCCAAAGCGGCCAACGATACCATGGAGCCCCGAGAATTGGAGGAGATCAGGGTGGAGGAGGGAGACGGGGATACCCCCATTATTCATCTTCTGGACAGCCTGATCCGCCGCGCTTACAATATTAATGCCAGCGATATCCACATTGAGCCCTTTGAGGATAAGACGCTGGTGCGGATGCGAATCGACGGGACCATCACAGACTATGTGTCGTTACAGAAAAAGGTACATCCATCGCTGGTGGCCCGGGTGAAAATACTGTCCGATCTGGATATCGCGGAGCACCGGATTCCCCAGGACGGACACTGCCGGGTGAAGGTGGACAACATGGGGGTCAATATTCGTGTCTCTGTGATTCCTACGGTATTTGGGGAAAAGGCGGTCCTGCGCCTTCTGGTGGAAAATAACCGAATCGAGCGGGCGCAGACCTTTGGCATGGATCCGGAGAATTGTGAAAAATTCCGGAAGATGCTGGCGTTTCCCTACGGGATGATTTATCTCACCGGGCCTACCGGCTCAGGAAAATCCACCACCCTGTACATGGCGCTGGAGGAGCTGACCAAACGGCAGGTGAACATTTCCACGATTGAGGATCCGGTGGAGAAGCATGTGGCCCGGGTGAATCAGATGCAGGTAAACCGGCAGGCGGGCCTTACCTTTGAGACAGGACTGCGGGCTCTTTTGCGTCAGGACCCGGATATTATTATGGTGGGGGAGACCAGAGATTCCCAGACGGCCCAGATTTCCGTGCGGGCGGCCATCACCGGCCATCTGGTACTGTCTACGCTGCACACCAATGACGCGGTATCCTCCATCGTCCGTCTGCTGGACCTGGGGCTGGAGCCGTATCTGCTGGCCAATTCTCTGGCGGGACTGGTGGCCCAGCGGCTGGTGAGGAAGGTCTGCCCCTACTGCGGGGAGGAGATTCCGGTGCCTGACCAGGACCGGGAATTTCTGGACGGCCGGGTGGAAACGGTGCGGGCGGCCAGAGGATGCCGGCGCTGCAATTACACGGGCTACAGCGGACGTATCGCCATTCACGAGATGGTGGTTATCGATCAGGAGCTGCGCCGCATGATTAACCAGAATGCCTCCATCAGCGAGATCACCCGCTACGCGGTGGAGGAACAGGGGATGAAAACGCTGCGCCAAAGCGGGATCCGGCTGGTGGAGCAGGGAATCACCACGGTGGAGGAGCTGCGCAGGGCCGCCTATTTTTCAGATTAAAAAAACAGTTGCATTGCGGAAAAGTTTATAGTATAGTTCATGAGAGAAAAAACATGACATGAGAATTATGACGTAAAGAGGAAAGGAATACGGTGAAAGTATGAAGAAGGCTTTTCTGATCCTGGAGGACGGAACGGTGTTTACCGGAACCAGTATCGGTTCTGACCGGGAAGTCATCAGCGAAATTGTGTTTAATACATCCATGACCGGCTATCTGGAAGTCCTGACCGACCCATCCTACGCGGGACAGGCGGTGGTGATGACTTATCCGCTGATTGGCAATTATGGAATCTGTTATGAGGATATGGAGTCCGGGCGGCCATGGCCCGACGGCTTTATTGTCCGTGAATTGTCCCGTCTGCCCAGTAATTTCCGTTCTACTGATACGATTCAGAACTTTTTGTCTAACTATGACATTCCTGGTATTGCTTCTATTGATACCAGAGCGCTGACCAAGATTCTTCGTGAGAAAGGTACCATGAATGGTATGATCACCACCAGAGAATATTCTGATCTTAGTAAAATTCTTCCCCGATTAAAAGCATATACCACCGGAAAAGTGGTGGAAAGGGTAACCTGCTCTGAAAAGTACGTGTTGGAGGGGGAGGGCCCCAGGGTAGCGCTGCTGGATCTGGGCGCTAAGAGAAATATTGCCCGCAATCTGAATAAACGGGGCTGTCAGGTGACTGTGTATCCGGCATTTACGAAGGCGGAGGAGATCATTGCATCGAAGCCCGACGGCATTATGCTTTCCAACGGCCCCGGGGATCCCAAGGAATGCGTTTCTATAATAGAAGAAATCCGGAAGCTTTACAGGACGGACATCCCTATTTTTGCCATCTGCCTGGGTCATCAGCTTATGGCGCTGGCCACGGGGGCGGACACCCATAAGATGAAATACGGCCACCGGGGAGGCAACCATCCGGTGAAGGATCTGGCCACCGGACGGGTGTATATTTCCTCCCAGAATCACGGCTATGTGGTGGATACGAAGCATCTGGATCCTCAGGTAGCGGTCCCGGCTTTTTGCAATGTCAACGATGGAACCAACGAGGGCCTCTCTTACACGGGGAAAAACATTTTTACCGTGCAGTTTCATCCGGAGGCCTGTCCCGGCCCCCAGGATTCCGGCTACCTGTTTGACCGTTTTATGAAGATGATGGAGGTGAGGGAAGATGCCTAAGAATCCGGAAATAAAAAAAGTGCTGGTGATTGGTTCCGGCCCTATTGTCATCGGACAGGCCGCAGAGTTTGACTATGCGGGTACCCAGGCCTGTCGTTCTCTGAAAGAGGAGGGCGTAGAGGTGGTTCTGCTGAACTCGAATCCGGCCACTATTATGACGGACAAGGATATCGCGGACCGGGTATATATCGAGCCGCTGACGGTGGAAGTGGTGGAGCAGCTCATCTTAAAGGAGAGGCCGGACAGCGTTCTGCCCACCCTGGGAGGCCAGGCAGGCCTGAATTTGGCCATGGAGCTGGAGGAGCGGGGCTTCTTAAAAGAGCAGAAGGTGCGGCTGATTGGCACCACAGCGGAGACGATCCGCAAGGCGGAGGACCGGCAGGAATTTAAGGATACCATGGAGAAGATTCAGGAGCCGGTGGCGGCCTCCAGAGTGGTGAACACGGTGGAGGAGGGGGAAGCCTTTGCTGCCAGGATAGGCTATCCCGTGGTGCTGCGTCCGGCGTATACGCTGGGCGGCAGCGGCGGTGGTATTGCAGAGAATCACGAGGAGCTGGTGGAAATCCTTTCCAATGGCCTGCGTCTGAGCCGTGTGGGAGAGGTGCTGGTGGAGCGCTGCATCGCCGGCTGGAAGGAGATCGAGTATGAGGTGATGCGGGACGGCGCGGGAAATGTGATCACCGTCTGCAACATGGAAAATATTGACCCGGTGGGCGTGCATACCGGGGACAGTATCGTGGTGGCTCCCTCCCAGACGCTGGGGGACAAGGAGTATCAGATGCTGCGTACCTCCGCGCTGAACATTATCAGCGAGCTGAAGATCACCGGCGGCTGCAACGTGCAGTTTGCCCTGAATCCCGAAAGCTTTGAATACTGTGTCATTGAGGTGAATCCCCGTGTGAGCCGTTCCTCCGCGCTGGCCTCCAAGGCCACCGGATATCCAATCGCCAAGGTGGCGGCTAAGATTGCGCTGGGCTACACGCTGGATGAGATTAAAAACGCCATCACCGGAAAGACCTACGCCAGCTTTGAACCCATGCTGGATTACTGTGTGGTGAAGATGCCCCGCCTGCCCTTCGATAAGTTTATCAGCGCGAAGCGGGACCTGACTACCCAGATGAAGGCCACCGGAGAGGTCATGAGTATCTGTGACAATTTCGAGGGCGCTCTGATGAAGGCCATCCGCTCCCTGGAACAGCATGTGGACTGCCTGCTTTCCTATGATTTCAGCGGGCTGACAAAGGAACAGCTCCGCAGGCAGCTTCAGCGGGTGGACGACCGCCGGATCTGGGTGATCGCGGAGGCGCTGCGCCGGGGCTTTACCTACGGGGAAATCCATGAGATCACCAGGATTGATGTGTGGTTTATTGATAAAATCGCCATTCTGGTGGAGATGGAGCGGGCGCTGCAAAGTGGGGAGCTGACCTTGAATCTGCTGAAAGAGGCGAAGCGTATTGAGTTCCCGGACAAGGTGATTGCCCGTCTCACCGGAAGAACGGAGGAAGAGATCAGGGCCATGCGGTATGAAAACGGTATCGTGGCGGCCTACAAGATGGTGGATACCTGCGCCGCAGAGTTTGAGGCGGCCACGCCCTACTATTATTCCGTGTTTGGCAGTGAGAATGAGGCGGTGGAAACCGGCGGCAGAAAGAAGGTGCTGGTGCTGGGATCCGGTCCCATTCGTATCGGTCAGGGCATTGAGTTTGATTTCTGCTCCGTGCACTGTACCTGGGCATTTTCCAGGGCGGGCTATGAGACCATCATTATCAATAATAACCCGGAGACGGTGAGTACGGATTTTGATATTGCCGATAAGCTGTATTTTGAACCGCTGACTCCCGAGGATGTGGAGAATGTGGTGCGGCTGGAGAAGCCGGATGGCGCGGTGGTGCAGTTTGGCGGGCAGACGGCCATCAAGCTGACGGAAGCCCTGATGAAGATGGGAGTGACGATCCTTGGCACCTCCGCGGAGAATGTGGACGCGGCGGAGGATCGGGAGCTGTTTGATAAGATATTGGAGGAATGTGAGATTCCCAGGCCCTCCGGAGATACGGTGTATACGGCCCAGGAGGCCAAGGAGGTGGCCCGCCGCCTGGGCTATCCGGTGCTGGTTCGCCCCTCCTACGTGCTGGGCGGCCAGGGAATGCAGATCGCTATCAACGATGAGGATGTGGATGAATATATCGGCATCATCAATCAGATTGCCCAGGAGCACCCCATCCTGGTGGACAAATACCTGATGGGCAAGGAGATTGAGGTGGATGCGGTGTGCGACGGGGAGGATATTCTGATCCCCGGTATTATGGAGCATATCGAGCGGGCCGGCATTCACTCCGGTGACAGTATTTCCGTATATCCGGCCCAGAGTATTTCCCAGCAGGTGAAGCGCACCATTGAGGAGTATACCCGAAGGCTGGCGCGGTCCCTGCATGTGATCGGGCTGATCAATATTCAGTTTATTGTCAGCCAGGAGCAGGTTTACGTGATTGAGGTGAATCCCCGCTCCAGCCGTACCGTTCCCTATATCAGCAAGGTGACGGGAATCCCCATCGTGCCGCTGGCCACCCGGGTGATTTTGGGAGAGAAGATCCGGGAGATGGGCTACACTCCGGGTCTGCAAAGGGAAGCGGACTACTTTGCCGTTAAGATGCCGGTATTCTCCTTTGAGAAGATCCGGGATGCGGATATCAGCCTGGGGCCGGAGATGAAATCCACGGGCGAATGCCTGGGAATAGCGAAGAGCTTTAACGAGGCGCTGTACAAGGCCTTTATCGGCGCGGGAATCCGGCTGCCGAAATACAAAAACATGATTATTTCCGTCCGGGATGAGGATAAGGAGGAAGCGGTGGAGATTGCCAAGCGGTTCGAGGCGCTGGGCTACAATATATTTGCCACCAAGGGCACAGCCCGAGCTCTGATGGATGCGGACGTTCAGGTGCGTATGACCCGCAAGATTGAGCAGGAGTCTCCCAATATCCTGGACCTGATTCTGGGACACCGCATCGATCTGGTGATCGACACTCCTTCCCAGGGCGTGGAGCACAGCCACGACGGCTTCGTGATCCGCAGGAATGCCATTGAGACCGGCGTAAACGTATTGACGGCCATCGATACGGCGAAAGCGCTGGTGTCCAGTCTGGAGAATACGGACGAGAAGACGCTGACACTGATCGATATCGCTAAAATATAAGGAATGTCGGCCGGATGGCGTGGTGTTCCTTGCGGACTGCATCAGCAGCAGGGAGACGCTGGATAAGTATGCGGTTTCCTTCATTTATGATGTGGGTGCTTATCTGAAAACCCTGGATATGGTGGAGGGGATGGAAGCAGCCATGTTTGTTCCCGCCCATGCGGAAGCATCTTCTGATGTGAAAGAGCTTGTCTGCTACAACAGGGATAAGGTACATGAGGTGACGGATAAGCTTTTATCCATCTGCGGGGAGCCGATATGCTTTGAGCGCATTTTGCAGGAAGTGTTCAAAGGTTATGGGCTAGCCATGAATTTTGAGCAGTATGTGCTGGTAGGCAGCACAGTGCGCTCCTACCTTTCGTGGCTGAAAGATAACGGGAAATTGTCCGCTGAATTTCAGGATAATATGCTGCTCTGGCAAAGGGTATAGCGCCAATGGCTTGAGAGGCTTATCGGCATAGCACGGAAAATTCCTTATTATATGATAGATCAGGAACTTCTTTCTCATAAAAGTTCGTTTGTGCGTGTAAGAGGTTTCCGTATGTGCCACGCACAACTAATGAAACTGAACTAACGGTTGCTATTACTGTTCTTCGTGTTTTGTTAATTACCCGGACGCAGGAAGGGAAAGGGCGGAGCCGACCCTGTTATCTGAAAAACTGCTTCGAATACCAAGAAAATCTAAGATGGAGCCGAACCCGAAT
>CAMNQN010000039.1 GCA_946549155.1 uncultured Lachnospiraceae bacterium
GTATGTGGCCATGGGGCCCCGGCTCATCCTGCTGTTCTTTGACTGGCCTGAAACAATTATGCCAAATATGTACGCCATAGCCTCAATTTTATCCAGATGCCTGTGGCCCTGTGCGCCCGTTTCTTTCTGCGTCCTGATAATTTACTGTCATGAGCCGCGTCTGCCTGGTTTTCCATAAGAATTTATTACAGTTTTCATAATTGACCAGACCAGGAGGAAAAGCTATACTGAAAACAGCAGAATTTATAGAAACGATGAAGGTAAGGAGATCAGAGTAATTATGAAAAGTTGGAATAAATTATCAGCGGGACTTTCTTTTTTGGCTGTCTGTGTGTCGGCGGCCGCATTGTCTTTTTCCTCAGAGGCCTGGGCGGCGCAGAAAAAGGCGCTGAAATGTGAGAGCGGAGTGGGGGATTTGATTGTGGCCGGGGCAGGTGAGCAGGAGGAAATTTCCCTTTTGGGAGGTCATGTGGTGGGAATCGATCCGGGACATCAGGGGTCCTGGGTGGATATGAGCGAGCAGGAGCCTAACGGTCCCGGCTCCTCGGAGTATAAGGCGAAATGTACTACTGGTACCACGGGGCGATTTACGGGGGTACCGGAGTATGAGTTGAATCTGGATATTTCTCTGGCTTTGCGGGATGAGCTGGTAAGCAGGGGATATCAGGTTATCATGACCAGGGAGGATAATGATGCGGCCATCAGCAATGCGGAACGGGCCAGGAAGGTTTCAGAGGAAGGCGGAGAAATCTATGTGAGAATCCATGCCAACGGCAGCGATGATACATCAGTAAAAGGCGCTCTGGGAATGTCTCCCTCTCCGGAGAATCCCTATGTATCTTACCTGTATAAGGACAGCTACCGACTGACAGAATGTATTCTGAATCAATACTGTGAGGCCACCGGATTTCAGAATTTAGGGATTCAGTATTATGACAATATGACGGGTATTAACTGGAGCAGTGTCCCTGTTACTATTCTGGAGATGGGATTTATGACAAATGAAGCGGAAGATTATGCTATGCAGGATACACAGACGCAGGAAAAAATGGTGCAGGGAATCGCGGACGGAATCGACAGCTATTTTGCTGCGCAGAGCGGTCAGTAGCTCAGGGATAAGGGTATGGTGAGGTGAAAAATTGAAAAAGAAAAAGAAACAGCCGGTCTGGCCGGTGGTGGTAACGATTTTGCTGATGCTCTCTCTGGTGGGGAATGGTGTATTTGCGGTGCTGTATGCAAAGCTTTCCAGGGACTATAAAAAAGAGGTGGAACAGCTCCAGATGCGGGTGGAGGAATATTATTCCCTGATGCAGGAGAGGGAGGATGCACTGGAAAAGGAAGGGGATCAGGCTGCCGGGAGAGCTCCTCTTCGGGAGGATTCCGGGGAAGAACACAGTACAGAGAAGGAAAGCGGTGAGGAACCGGAAATGGAAACGAACGAAAATTCAGCGGGCAGGGCTATGGAAAAAGCTTCCGGTGATTCGGAGGGCCTTCTTGTGGATATGGATAATCCCCTCATGGAAATTGCGGATCAGTATCTGGCTTTGCGGGAGGCTGAAGGGGAAAAATGGGCGGTTTGTGTGGAAAATCTGGAGAATAATGAAAATTTCGGGTATAACTCCTCTGAAAAGATGCAGTCTGCCAGCGTAATTAAAGTATTTATCATGGGGGCGGTGTATGACCGGATGTGTTATCCTTCCTCTCCGAAGCGTTTGATTCCCGCCGATGAAGCCTACGATGGAGAGCTGCGGTATCTGTTGGAGCAGATGATCACCGTCAGCGACAACGATGCGGCGAACCAGTTGATTACGAAACTGGGGGAGGGGGATTTTCAGGCCGGTGCTCAGGTGGTCAATCAGTTCTGTAAAGAAAACGGCTACACCTCCACCTCTATAGGCAGAAAATTTCTGGAATCCAATCCCACGGGAGATAATTATACCAGCGCAAAGGATTGTACGAAGCTTCTGGCGGATATCTATAACGGAACCTGCGTGGGAAAGGAAGCATCGGGGAAAATGCTGGATATTTTAAAGCAGCAGACCAACACCAGCAAAATTCCTTCCGGACTTCCCTCAGGAATAACCACCGCGAATAAAACCGGTGAGATGCCGGAGGGATACGGGCTTGGCTGCATTGAAAATGATATGGCGATTGTATTTACGGAGAGAGGAGATTATGTACTTACCGTGCTCTCCAATGAGCTAGGGGGACGAAATGAGGAGGCAAAACAGGTGATCCGTCAGGTTTCCGAAGCAGTGAATGATCTGTTTGAAAAAGAAAATTTATAGGATCTATGAAAAAAATACACGAAATGAAAAGAAAGTAGGTGGTGAAAGAGGATTCGCCCGTCTATAATGGATGGTGGCAAAGAATCGGAACAGAAAAAAATATCAGGAAACTGCTGATAAAAGCATATAAGGGGGGAAAAGAAATGAAGATGGATTATGTGACAACTGTTTTTCCGGATGGGAAGAAAAAGCAAATTTACAATTCCTGTGATTTTCGGGATGTGGATGAGGTGGAAAACGAAGTGTTAAATCTGTATCCGGGGATTTTGTATCAGACTTTTCTGGGATTTGGCGGGGCTGTCACTGATTCGGCGGGATATGTGTATTCTCTGCTGAATGAGAAGCAGAAGGAGGAAGTGCTTCACTCCTATTTTTCACAAGATGGATGTAAGTATCAAATGGTGCGGGTGCCCATTGACAGCTGTGACTTTTCTCTGGAACATTATGAGGCGTCTTCCCTGGAAAATCAGGAGGGATTCAGCCTGGAACGGATGGGAAAATATATTTTTCCTCTGTTGGATGATATTCAGAAAGCGGTGGGGGAAAAGCTGGAAATTATGCTGACGCCCTGGAGTCCTCCGGCTTTTATGAAGACCAATGGGGAGAGAAATCACGGCGGCAGGCTGAAAAGGGAATATTACGGACAATGGGCGGAATATATCTGCCGCTATGTCCGGGAGCTTCGGGCAAAAGGATACCCGGTGACCATGCTGTCTGTGCAGAATGAACCGAAGGCGGTTCAAACCTGGGATTCCTGTACTTTTACCGCGGAGGAGGAAAAAGAATTTCTGAGGGATTATCTGGTTCCGGCTCTGCGCAGAAATTACATAAATCTGAAGCTTTTTATCTGGGATCACAATAAGGAGCGTATCTTAGACCGGGCCTGTGCTGTGATTGATAAGGATACAGATTCCATGATCGGAGGCATAGCGGCTCACTGGTATTCCGGGGATCACTTTGAGGCGGTGCAGATGGTTCATGATCGTTATCCAGAGAAGGAGATTATTTTGTCGGAGGCCTGCATTGAATACTGCAAATACCAGCAGGGAGACTGTCTGGAGAATGCGAAAAAATATGCCCATGATCTGGTGGGAAATTTAAAAAGCGGCCTGACGCGGTTTTTTGACTGGAATCTCATTCTGGATCAGCAGGGAGGGCCTAATCATGTAGGTAATTACTGTGACGCACCTTACCTTTACCATAGGGAAAACAACGAATTGGAGGAGCGTCCTTCCCTGGCTTATCTATGGCATTTTTCCCATTTTATCCGTCCGGGAGCTGTGCGCATCGGCAGCAGCGTTTATACGGAAAAGCTGGAGGCGGCGGCCTTTGAAACGGAGGGGGAATATGTGGCAGTGATGCTGAACCGGACGAAGGAGCCTCTGCCTGTAAATATCCGATTGAATGGGAAGACGGCTGAGCTTATACTGGAGCCGGAATCCATTTCCACCGGAAGAATTAAGATATAGAAAAGGCCGGAAGGAAAATAGAAAGAGGAAAATAATGAAGAATTACAAAAAAATTCAAAAAACAGAAGGAATAAGAAAAGCAGAGATAGCTCTGCTCTCCACCCAGCGCCATTCCTGGGAGCAGGGAACGGCGATGCAGGCTTTTCTTGAAATGGGTGAGGAGGACATCGTGATTGCCATGGCCTTTGAGGCGGTAAACCGTATGGCGGAGGATGGCCGGGTGGCTACGATTGGCGTGACAGACGCCATAACGGATCCCTGTTCGTTGGGAGAGGGGCTGATCTATGCCTGTGAACGGACCGGGGATTCCTTTTTATGTGAGGGGCGGGATCGGCTGCTGGAATGGGCCCTGAAGAAAGCGCCCAGAAATGAGGAGGGAATCCTGTATCATCTCACCAGAACAAAGGAATTTTGGTCAGATTCTTTTTATATGCTGCCGCCTTTTTTGGCTGCCGCCGGGTACTACCAGGAAGGGCTGAAGCAGTGGAATGGGTATTGGAGGGCTCTGTATGATGAGAAAGCAGGGCTGCTTTGCCATATGTGGGATGATGAAAAGAAAAGCTTTTCCCGGGCTGCCCACTGGGGTACCGGGAATGGATGGGCGCTGGCTTCCATTGCCCGGATGATCGGCCTGCTTCCGGAGGAGGAATTTAAGGAAGAGAGGGAAGAACTGGCAGGAAAGGGAAGGCTGCTGTTGGATCATCTGTTGATTTTGTGGAAAAGAGACGGAAGATTCTATGATGTGGTGGATAATCCGGAAAGCTTCGAGGAGACGAATCTGTGCCAGATGACGGCCTATACCATTTACCGGGGGATTTCACAGGGATGGCTGGACGCTTCCTGCAAAACTTTCGGAGATGAAATGAGGAAGAGGGCCGGCGAAAAAATGAATGATTACGGATTTATCCGGGAGGCCTGCGGTGCGCCTGACTTTAATAAGCCGGGGTATTCTCCGGAGGCACAGGCGTTTTATTTGCTGATGGAATCAGCCTTCCAGTCGGTAGGTATTCTGTGAAAATGAACTGACGGAAGCGGCTTTTGGCTGGAGAATACGGAGAAAGTGAGAACAATATGATTAATTTCAGATCTTACAATCCAACGAAAATTATTTTCGGGAAGGATACGTATAAGGAAATCGGCGGGATACTGGGGGAATACGGCAAAAAGAAGGTGCTGATGGTATATGGCGGCAGAAGCTTAAAGGCAAATGGCGTCTACGATCAGGTGGTGCATTCTCTGGAGGCTTCCGGCATACTATTTTTTGAGCTGGGCGGAGTAAAGCCTAATCCCCGGCTGTCCCTGGTCTATGAGGGAATCGAAATCGCGAAAAGAGAACAGATCGACATGGTTCTGGCAGTGGGAGGCGGCAGCGTCATTGATACGGCCAAAGCTATTGCGGCCGGATATTATTATGAGGGAGATGTGTGGGAGCTGTACATCACAGAGGCGCAGCCGGAGAAGGTGCTGGATGTGGGTGTGATTTTGACGATTCCGGCGGCCGGCAGCGAAAGCAGCGACGGCAGCGTCATTACCAACGAGGAGACACGGATGAAGTGCTCCTGCTGTACCGATCTGTTTTTCCCCAAATTTGCCGTTCTGGATCCTCAGCTTTGCTATACGCTGCCGGATTCTCAGATCAGCGCCGGAGGGGCGGATATTCTGGCCCATGTGATGGAGCGCTACTTTGTGCCGGATGACCATCATGATTTTTCTGACCGCATGTGCGAGGCGGCCATGGTTTCCCTTATAGAGAATCTGCCGAAGGTACTGAAAAATAAGCAGGATTATGAGGCCTGGTGTGAGGTGATGTGGATCGGCAATATCGCCCACAATGGCCTGCTGGGCAGGGGAAAAAGGGACGACTGGGGGAGCCATAATATTGAGCATCAGCTCAGCGCCTACTATGATATTGCCCACGGGGCCGGGTTAGCCATTATCTTCCCGGCATGGATGAAATATGTGTGGAAAGAAAAGCCGGAGATGATGGAACAGTACGCCCTGCGGGTATGGAAGGTATGTCCGGAGGGAAAAACAAGGGAAGAAGTGATTCTGGAGGGAATTTCACGGACAGAGGAATTCTATCATTCTATTGGGCTGAAGACCAGGCTGTCAGAGGTGGGAATCGATGACAGAGATTTTGAAAAGATGGCCGAAAAAGCAGTGTTTATGGGACCGCTGGGGAACTTTAAAAAGCTTTATAAGGAAGATGTGATGGAGATTTACCGGCTTGCCTTGTGATTCTGTACAGGTAAGTGATAAAAGGTGTATTTCTATTCGGTGATTTACTGAATAAATTTAAAAAATTGTCCACCATTTAAAAAAATAATGTGTTAATAGTGCTGAAGGAAACTGCTATACTCTCCTTATCAAAGAAAGGACAGCGAGAGACAAGCTGCCGAAGTGATGTTTGTAGAAAAAGGAGGAACGAGTATGAAAGCGAGAAAACTTTTGAGTGTAAGTATGGCTGCTGCAGCAGCGCTTTTAACCATGTCCGCAACGGCTATGGCAGAGGAAGAGCCGGTAACGATCAAGGTATTTTCCAACAATCCGGACCGGACGGCGGATCAGGGACTGGTGGAACAGACCATCTTTGACGCTTATATGGAAGAGCATCCCAATGTAACCATCGAGGTGGAAGCGCTGGATGATGAGGCCTACAAGACAAAATTCAAAGCCTACGCGGCGGGCAGTGAAATGCCGGATCTGGTAAGCGTATGGGGACAGCCGGGATTTATCGATGAGGTCATTGACGCGGGAGTTCTGGCGGAGCTGAATCCGGAGGATTTCGCGGATTATGGTTTCCTGGAAGGATCTCTGGATGGCTTCAGCGGAGATGGAAAGCTGTACGGACTGGCCAGAAATACAGACGTTATCGTGGTATATTACAACGCGAAGATGTTTGAGGATAACGGCTGGGAGGTTCCCGCCACCTATGAGGAATTTCTGACGCTGGCGGATACCATCAACGAAGCGGGCTTTATTCCTGTGGCGATGGACGGCGGAGATAAATGGCCTCTGTATATTTATCTTTATGATTTAATGAACAAAAAGGATGGCACCGATCTGATGCAGAAAACACTGGATGCCATCGCAAGCGGCGACTATTCTGATCTGGCTTTCATAGAAGCGGCTGATATGCTTCGGGAAGCGGCAGAGCGCGGCGTGTTCCAGATTGGTTTTGAGACCACGGATTACGGTACGGCCCAGAATCTGTTTACCAATGGACAGGCGGCGATGTACTATATGGGAAGCTGGGATATGAGCATGGCTACGAATATGGATATCCCAGATGAAATCCGTGAAAATATCCGCTGCTTCAATCTTCCGGTTAACGGTGAGAATGCAGATCCTCTGGCTTTGACTGCATGGAACGGCGGCGGCTACTCCGTGACGGAAAATTCTGCTAACAAAGAGGCTGCTCTTGACCTGTTGAAATACATGTTCCTTCCGGAAAACTGGACCCGCATCGCATGGGAAAACGGCGTATGTATGTCCGCACAGGATTTCTCGCAGTTTGCTACGGGAAATGAGACGGAGGTTCAGAAGCAGCTGATGGATATGGTTGCTGAGGCAACCGCTATTTCCGGAACCTCCATCGGTGATCTGGGAACATCTGAATATAAGACTGTATGTGAGGATACCGTACAGCAGCTGGCAATCGGTTCCATCACCACGGAAGAATTCTGGGCAGGACTTTCCGCATTAGCCGGTAAATAATAAGACTTCTCTGAATTGTTTATGAAATGGCCGCCCTTAAAAAAGGGCGGCCCTGTTTGTAGGAGGAGGTACGGATTATGCAGAAAGCATACAGTAATAAAAAAATAATTTTTACTCTGATAGCCCCGGGACTTTTGATGTTCGTATTTGCTATTCTGGCTCCCATTTGTCTGAGCGTTTATTATGGGTTTACGGATTTCAGCGGTTTGGGCGCGTATCAATTTATTGGATTTAACAATTATAAGGAATTGTTCGGTGACAGGAATTTCTGGATGTCTCTGAGAAATTCCCTGCTTCTGGCCATCGGATTTATCTGCATCCAGCATCCGCTGGCGATTATTACGGCGGCGCTTCTGGACCGCATGGGGAAGAGAGCGGAAGGATTTTTCCGTACCGTATATTTTCTTCCCAATGTAATTTCTGTGGCGGTAATCGCCTATATGTGGAAATTTATCTATAATCCGAATTTCGGATTGCTGAATAAGATGGCTTCCGCCCTTGGATTTTCCGGAAAAACCAACTGGCTGGGCAGCGGCATGGCCATCTGGTCCGTATTGATTGTACTGATCTGGCACGGCTTTGGCTGGGGAATGCTGATTTATTATACAGGAATCAAAAATATTGATCCGGTGCTCTACGAGGCGGCTGCCATTGACGGGGCTGATAATAAGCAGACGTTTCTGAAAATTACCTTTCCGCTGATGATGCCGGTGATTAAGATTAATGTGACTCTGGCTATCATTTCCGCGTTAAAGCAGATGGAAACGGTCTATCTTCTCACCAACGGAGGTCCCGGAAATGAAACCCAGTTCCTGGCGAATTATCTGTATAAGCAGGCGTTCAGTTCCTTCCGGTACGGATACGGCAATTCAATCAGTGTAATTTTCGTGATTGTCTGCATTCTGGCCACTCAGGTTCTCAATAAGATTTTTCCGAAGGAGGAATAAAAAATGGAAAAGAAAAGACATTTTACACCCGGGAAAATCGTTATGTGGATCATATTAGCGGTATTTGCGGTTATTCAGATTTTCCCCTTAATCTGGCTGGTGAATCACTCTTTAGCCAATAACAATGAAATGTTTACCAGCGGTATTCTGGTGATGCCGGAGACGATTCGCTGGGATAATTATGTGACGGCCTTTGTGGACGGACACTTTCTTCTGTATCTGAGAAACAGTCTGCTGGTCAATATCCTGGCAGTGGTTCTGGTGCTGCTGTTTTCCGTTATGATGGCCTTTGCCTGTACCCGGATGCACTGGAAGCTGTCCGGCGTGGTGATGGGACTGATTCTGATGGGAATGATGATTCCGATTCATGCTACCCTTTTGCCAAATTATATTATTTATGATAAATTAAGATTGACAGATACGCTATGGGCTCTGCTGATTCCCTACGTGGCGTTTTCCCTGCCTCAGGGCCTTTTCCTCACCTCGGGATTTATGCGCAGTATCCCCAAGGAGATTGAGGAGGCGGCGGTGATTGACGGCTGTGGAATTTACCGGGTGATCGGCGTAATTATCTTTCCTATGCTGAAAACCTCCCTGGTTACCGTGGCGATTATGACCTTCTTAAATAACTGGAATGAATTTATGATGGCCATGACCTACTTAAGCAGCCCCACATGGAAAACCCTTCCTTTCTCCGTCCTGGAGTTTACCGGAATCTATGCATCCAATTACGCGGTTCAGTTTGCGGTGATGGCGCTGACGGCTGCGCCCATGGTGATTGTGTATCTGTGTCTGAGTAAGTATATTACGGAAGGTGTGGCGATGGGCGCCGTGAAAGGATAAGGAGATTCTATGAAAAAATTGGCTGGGATGTGGATAAAAAAGTATCAAAATCTGAAAATGAGAAATAAGATTCTGGTTTCTATTTATCTGATTTTGTTTCCCATCCTGCTGATTGTCACCGGAATCCTGTATTATTGGAATTACAGAAATTCCTATCAGGATAATTTGAGTCTGTATCATCGCTTCGTGCAGAATATTTGTGAAAATATTGATTACATGCAGCAGGATGTTCTGGATATTTCCGATTATTTTGCCGTTAATGCGGATGTACATCAAATTCTTACGGATAAGAAGGAAAATTATGCGGGCAGCGGGCTTTTTTGGACGGAAAATGCCCCGCTGTCCTTTGTATCCGATATCCTGGCCATTAAGAGTCAGATAAAGACTACGATTCTGTATCCGGAAAACGGGCTGACGCCCTATTACATCAGCCGGGACGCCAGCGTTCATGATACGGACATTGAACATATCCGGAAGCTGCCCATCTATGAGGAGATGATCAATGCCCGGGGAGATATTGTGTGGAAGCGTGCGGACGCGGGCAAAAATGATATTTATCTGAATAACAAATCGGATAAAATGGTGGCCTACCGGATGCTGTTTGATCTCTCAAAAAAGAAACGCCTGGGTGTGCTGGCCATCGGAATAGAGACCTCCAGATACGAAAAAATATGCAGAGGTGTGCTGAATGACAAAAACGAGGGAGTTGTGATTCTGGACGGCGAGGGGCGGGAGCTGGTATGCGTAGGGGAGGTCGAACCGGAAACGTTGGAGTACCTTCATTCGATGAAGTCGGAGGATTTTTCCGGTATGGAGGAAGAAACCCGTCTGGAGACAAAAAAGTCTCATGTGTTTATCGGTCTGATCAATAAAAACAACCTGATGATCTGCTATGTATCCCCCAAAACCAACTGGGGGGCGGTGAATCAGGCGGATTTTATGCTTCCATTTATTATTATGCTGCTGCTGTTAAGTATTTCCTGGCCCTTATCCTCCGCTATTTCCAGCAGCCTGTCCCGGTCCACCAAAACGCTGCTGGCCTCCATGGAGCAGTTTAAGAGAGGAGATTTCACCCAGCGGGTAGAGGTGGAGAGCCAGGATGAGATCGGAGAGCTTTCCCGGGCGTTTAACGATATGGCGGCGGAAACCAAATCGTTGATTGACCGGAATTATGTGATGGCGCTGAAGGAGAGGGAAATTGAGCTGAACGCGCTGCAGGCGCAGATCAATCCCCACTTTTTGTATAATGTGCTGGATTCCCTGTATTGGGAGGCCATTGACGCGGATAATGAGAAGCTGGGGGAGGATATTCTGGCACTTTCGGACCTGTTTCGGCTGCTGCTCAGCCAGGGGGAGAGCGAAATTACAGTGAGCAGGGAGATGGAATTGATTTCCCGTTATCTCCAGATTCAGCGGATGCGGTTTTCCAGGCGTTTTTCCTACAAGATAGATGTGGAAGAAAAGATGATGCAGTATAAGATCAGTAAGCTGCTTTTGCAGCCCTTTGTGGAAAATGCCATTGTGCATGGATTTGAAAGAAAGCAGGAGCAGGGATACGTACATATCTCCGGCAGGGAAAAGGACGGCAGAATGGAATTTATTATCGAGGATGACGGCGCCGGAATGAATCAGGAGGATGCCAACCGGCTGCTGGAGGGAGATATGCCAAAGGATTATCCGAATTTTCGCATTGGGCGTTATGCTATCCGGAATATTAAGGAGCGGCTTACCTTAAGATATGGGGAGGATTATGAACTGAGAATTGTCAGCAAAAAGGGGGAAGGCACCAGGGTATATATCCTGATACCGATTACAAGCTTAAGCTAGGGAAAGAGAAGGGTAAAATCCGGGAGTGGGAACATGAAAAAAACGAACGCAAAGCTGTTGATTGTGGATGATGAGGAAAATATTCTGAATCGGATGTCGAAGTATATCCGGAAAAATATGGACTGTTTTTCAGAAATTTATACGGCGAAGAGCGGTCCGGAGGCGCTTGATATTATCTATCGGTACCAGCCGGAGCTTATGCTGCTGGATGTACAGATACCGGTGAAAAATGGGCTGGAGGTTATGAAGGAAGCGAAGAATAAGGGAGTTTGTCCCCAGACGATTATTCTTTCCGGGTATGATACCTTCTCCTATGTGCAGCAGGCGCTGCGGCTGGGTGCGGCAGATTATTTGCTGAAGCCCTGCCGTTCCACGGAAATCTGTCAGAAGCTGGCGGAGCTTCTCTCGACGGAGGAGACGAAAAGGATGGTAGAGAAAAAGGATGCAGATAAGGCCGGAAACCTGATGGTCCACAATGCGCAGGAGTATATCCGGGAGCATCTGACGGATGATCTGAGCCTGAAGCTGGTGGCGGACAAGGTGGGGGTTTCCACCGCATATCTTTCCACCCTCTTTTCCCAGCATCTGGGCTGCGGCTTTGTGGATTATCTGAATAAAATCAGAATCCAATATGCCTGTGATTACATGCAGGACGGTACGATGAAGATTTATGAGATTGCATTCAAGGTGGGGTTCCACGATGAAAAGTATTTTTCCAGAGTGTTCAAGAAGGTGATGGGGCAGAGCCCGTCGGAATACAGGCGGAATATAGGAGTAATGACAGATTGATCAAATTAAAAAAATGACAGGAAAGAATGAAGAAAGAAGAATGTATAAGGATTAAATTCTGAACAATCAGAGTTTAATCCTTATTCTTTTGGTCAAAATAACTGAGAAAAACCATATGAATACGAAAAAATCAGCACTATACCAAAACAGAAAAGCGGGTCATAATAAGAATATCAAAAAGAAGGAGGGAAGCTTTTATGAGAAAAAGCAGCAAAATCTTAGCAGCTGCCTTAGCGGCTGCAATGTCACTGTCAACGGTTGCCTTTGCGGAATCCGATCCGGAATACGTATTTAAAGTAGTTTCCGAACAGGCTCCCGAGGTTCCGGAGAGTGAGGCGCACATTATTCAGATGGCGCTGGATGCCTATATCGCGGATGGACATCCCAACTTTTCCTATGAGTTTGAGGTTTGTGATCAGAATGATCTGGCCTCCCGGCTGGCAATTTTGATTGCCTCCAACGATGTGCCGGATCTGTTTAACTACGAGGATGGAACAGCCATGGATGCCATTGTTGAGTTGGATGCCGTGGTGAACGTGAGTAAGGATTTCAATAAGCTTGGCATCGAGCTGACAGATATCATGCCGGAGAGCGTGATTGACGCAAAGCATATGCTGAGTAATTATGATGACATTTATTCCATGCCCTCTCAGATGACCACCAACGGCCTGTTCTATAATAAGGCCATTTTTGAGGAGCAGGGTCTGGAAGTACCCACCACCTGGGCAGAGCTGGAAGCGGTATGTGATAAGCTGCTGGAGGCCGGCATTCAGCCCATCGCCTCCAACGGTGCTGACGGCTGGGGGATTACCCGCTGGATTATGCTGTACGCGGACCGTCTGGCCGGCGCGGACTGCCATCAGCTGGCTTCCCGCAATCTGGAGGGATGGAGCTTCCGGGATGATGTATTTCTGGAGGCAGCAGCCAAATGTCAGGAAATGTATCAGAAGGGTTACATGGGAAATGCCTATAACGCTATGAGCTCCACGGAGCAGTACGCGGCGTTCTGCAGCGGCCAGGCGGCTATGATCTATACCGGCTCCTGGTTTGCGGTATCTCTGTTGGATACGTCCACCAATCCCATTCCCCAGGAGGACATCGGATACTTCACGCCGCCTGGAATCGAGGGCAGTGAAATGGGTCTGGATTACGCGCTGGGCCTGGATGATCTTTCCTGTGCCAACGCGATCTGTATTGGAAAGAAGAAATTTGAAGAGGGAACCAACAATGATTTCCTGCGTTATCTGTTTGAAAATATCGGCACCTACCAGCGTGAGGTGGGGCTGCTTTCTCCCTACTACAGCGAGATGGAGGAGAGCTACGAGCCGGTACAGCAGATGCTGATGGATCATCTGGAGCAGGATTCCAAGTATCCGACGCTGTGGTTCGAGGCGAAAATGGATGCTTCCACCCAGGATATTGCCCAGTACAACGCACAGCTTCTGGCTGAGGGAACCATGACGCCGGAGGAATACTGCGAAGAGCTGGCAGCTTCTGTGGATGAGAATTATCCTGCAGAGTAAGCGCTTGTTTAAGAGGAGGATATAATGGAAAAGGTACTGCGAAATCGAAAGGCGATACTGGTTTTTATTCTGCCGGGATTACTGGCCTATACCTGCTTTGTTTTTTATCCCATGTGCCAATCCATTCTCTTTACATTCTTTGAGGGAACACCCAACGTGAAATTTGATTTTGTGGGGCTGGATAATTACAAACGGCTCTTCACAGATAAAAGTTTCCGCAACAGCTTTCTGGTGACCATGCAGTATCTGCTGGTCACCGGTACCGGCTGGATTATTCTGGGATATGGAACGGCGCTGCTGCTGCGCTATGGTCTGAAAGCGAAGCATACAAATACGGCCAGAACCATCGTGTACCTGCCGGTGGTGATTCCGGGGGTGGCTGCCGCGGCGCTGTGGGCGAAGATTTTTGAAATTTCCCCTCAGTACGGACTGCTGAACAGCCTGCTGAAGGCCATTGGACTGGAAAGCCTTGTCCGTCCCTGGATCGGAACCTCCGCCACTGCCATGTGGGCGGTATGTATCGCGGAAATCTGGAAAGGAATCGGCTATTATGCCATTATTTTTTATGCGGGGCTGATGGATATCCCTAAGGATCTGGAGGAGGCGGCCAGCATTGACGGAGCCAGCAAATGGCAGGTGATCCGCCACATTGTATTTCCGCTTATGCGTCCCGTATTTATTATGTGTGTTGTACTGGCGATCATGAATTCCCTGCGGGTCTACGATATGCCGCGGATTCTGACCAACGGAGGCCCGGGCTACGCCACCACCACATTGTCCATCTATATGTATAAGGTGGCTTTTAAACAGTGGAAATATGGTTACGGAAGTACGGTGGCTGTGGTAACATTGCTGTTGACGGTGGTATTTACCTCGATTGTGAAAAGAATGGACCGCAAGGAGATGACGGAATGAGATGGAAAAAAAGAAATGTATCCGGGATTGTGCTGAAAGCATTGCTGATTTGTTTATTAATCACGGATATTTATCCCTTTGTATGGATGTTTCTCAGCTCTTTTAAGAAAAATGTGGAATTTTCTCAATCCATGTTCGCGCTGCCGGGGCAGCTTTATTTCCAGAATTACATCGAGGCTTACCGGCTGGCGGATATTGGTGTGCTGTTTAAAAATACGGTGTTTGTTACCTTTATATCCATTGCGATTATCTGGTTTTTTTCCGCTACGGTAGCCTTTGCCATCACAAAAATGCGCTGGCGGTTAAGCGGTACGGTGCTCACCTACGTTCAATTGGGAATGTTTATTCCGGCCTTTGTACTTTTGCTGCCCCAGTTTCTGATGCTTCAGAAGCTGCAGCTTTTGAATACTCTCTGGGCGCTGATTTTGGTGTTCAGCACAAACATTTCCATGTCGGTGTATCTGCTGACCGGATTTTACCGGGCGCTGCCGGATGAGATTCTGGAAGCGTCGGTGATCGACGGATGCAGTATTTATCAGACCTTCTGGCGTATAGCGGCTCCCATGTCCATAAATGGTTATGTGACGGTGATTATGCTGGCCTTTGTCAATATCTGGAATGATTTACTGATCTCCCAGACTTTTGTATCTTCCACCGGAAAGCGGATGCTGCAGGTGGGGCTGGCTGCGTTTTTGGACGCCAAGGGAGCCAGAGAATGGGGGCCAACCTTTGCGGCTATCGTCATGTCTGTATTTCCTACGCTAGTGATTTATCTGATTTTAAACAAAAAAATCATCGCTGGGCTGAGCGCTGGTTCCATTAAAGGATAGGAAAGGGAGAAGAGGGGAATACTAGTGGATAGAAATGAGAAAAATAAAGACGAAAAAAGAATATTTGCGCGGAAACTGCATTTTCCCGGGCGGCGGAATATACAGTCTCAATTCTTATTTGTCTGTCTTTTTATCAGTATGGTTTCCCTGCTGCTGCTGGCTGTGATTTTTCTGTGCAGCTCTTATCGGATGACGGTAAAAAGTACCTCGGAGGAGGTGGCCGTTAACCTGGAGATGGCCAGCAATCTGCTGGATATTCAGGCCCTGGAGGTGGAGACCCTGGCCAGGGATATTCTGAATAATTCGGTGATTTATGGCAGCCTTACAGAAAAACCGGAGGAAGGCGCGGCGCTCTATCCGGATGCGGCCGCCGCTAAAAGCATTACAAAGGAACTGAAACGGCTTTGTCTGAACAACCGGGACATTGCTTCCATCTATCTGTTTAACTGGGATGGGTTTGAATACTGTTACCGGCGCAGTGTACAGTCCACAAGCTTTTCCTTCGATCTGAAAGAAAATCTGAATGAGCCCTGGTATAAGAAAACCATGGATGCAAAAGGATATGAACAATATTTTCTTACGAATGTAACTTCCCGTCCCGCAGGGGACGGCGGAGTTTATTCTGTTTCTATCGCAAAATTGATGCTGGATCTTGCCACGAACCAGCCGGTAGGGCTTTTGATTATTAATGTAAATTCTGATCATTACCGGAATGTGTTCCCGGCCATCAATGAGATGGAAATGGGTTATGCCATAGCGGACCCTTCCATGGAAACAGTGGGATATGTTTCCGCCGGAACGGATATGACGGATGAGATCAGGAAAGTGGTGCTTCATGATTTAAAGGGAGAGGGGGAAGGAAACTCCCCCTATATTATCACATCCAATGTGAATCAGAGAACAGGCTGGGTATTATATCATATTGTAAAAAAGAGTCATTATATTGAAAGTCTGCGGCTGGTGCTGATATCAATGCTGATGGGGCTTCTTTCTTTGTTCGGGCTGTCTTACCTGCTTTCAGCTTTCGCTTCCAGGAAAATTACCTGCCCTCTGCATCAGCTGAGCCATGCGATCCGGGAGGTGCAGGATACAGGCTATCCCCCAAAGAATCTTGTATTTGAGGAGGATGAGGTGGGCAGTATCGGAAAGCAGTTTTTGTCTCTGTTCCAGCAAAATGAAGAATTGACGGAAAAGGTGACCGCTATCTCCGTACTTCAAAAGGAGGCAGAGCTAAAAGCGCTCCAGGCCCAGATTAATCCCCATTTTCTATATAATTCCCTCTCAGCCATCTACTGGCTGTCCAAAAGCGGGCGGATGGAGGATGCGGCTCAGATGTCCATCACTTTGTCAGAGCTTTTTAAGGCCATGGTGAACCGGAATGGGGACGATTTTGTGACGGTGGAGGAGGAGCTGCATTATATCAGGCAGTATCTGTATATTCAGAATGTACGTTTTAACGGGAGAATCCAGATTTCCCAGAGTATTGATCAGGAGCTTTATTCGGAGCGTATTTTGAAGCTGATTTTGCAGCCCATTGTGGAAAATGCCGTGATTCACGGGCTGGAGCCTAAATTGGGGGAATGGAAGCTGGAGATAAAGGGCATGCGCCAGCAGGAGTTTATGATTTTTACGATTCAGGATAACGGTGTGGGGATGGATGTGGAGCTGGCTACAAGGCAGGGTTATGCGCTGCGCAATGTGATGAGGAGAATCCAGCTGCGATACGGGGATTCCTGCGGATGCAAAATCGTCAGCAGAATCGGCCAGGGGACTGAGGTGACGGTTCAATTGAAAATCGAAAATGCCGGCAGTCAGAATTAGAAAAACGGAACGTGTCCCGTTTCGTGTGGGTACAGGACAGGGAACCGATATGGTAAAGGGGGAAAGGGAAGGATGAAAAGGATATTTCTGGTGGATGATGAGCCTCTGGTGACGGATACAATCAAAAATCTGGTGGACTGGAACCGGTATGGAATGGATATCTGCGGAGTGGCCAACGATGGAGTTTCCGCAAAGGCGGCGATTCTGGAAATGAGGCCGAATCTGGTAATCACGGATATCCGGATGCCGGGGATGAACGGCCTGGATCTGATTGCGTCTGTTCAGAGGAAGCTTCCGGATACCCTTTTTGCTATTATCAGCGGATATAATGATTTTGCTTATATCCGGGCAGCCCTCCGGCTGAATGTGGTGGATTATCTGGATAAGCCGGTAACAGTGGAAAAAATAGAATCTATGCTGCAGGAGGTACAGCAGATTTTTCAGGAGAAGGATGCTCTTGCGGAGAAAAAATATACGGATTTTTTCGACGGTGCAGCTGAAGGGGAAGCTGTCCGGAAAGGGGTGGAGGGACAGATAAAACCGGGATTTCAGGACCAGCTTGGATTGCTTCTGCGCACGGCGGAATGGCAGAGAGCGGAGGAAGCTGTTGAAAAAATCCTTCAGCAGATGGAGGAGCTTCGGCCTAATCCGGATCTGGTACGGCATATCTGTCTGAAAATTATTTACCTGAGTATTTCCATCTGTTCGGAGTCCGGAAAAGAGTATACGAAGGATGGACGGCCATTGCTGCCCCATGTGGAGATCGCTTCCATGAACCGGGCGAAAGATGTGAGGGCATGGACCCAGGAGACGTTTCATGAGATCGTAAACTGGCAGAAGGAGCGCCGGGACCAGGTGGGACATAAGGACATCGTGAAGGCGAAGCGGTATATTGACGAGCATTACGGGGAAGCCATTACGCTGCAGATGCTGGCGGATATGTGTTACATGAACCAGAACTATTTCAGCGCTGTTTTCCGGGATCAGGTGGGGATGAATTACGTGAAATATCTAAATATGGTGAGGATGGAACATGCTAAGAGTATGCTGCGGGAGGGAAAGAAAATCAAGGTGATCAGTGAAAAGTGCGGTTTTCAGAATACGCGCTACTTCAGCGAGAAGTTTAAAAGCTATACGGGGGTTACGCCGGAACAATACAGAAGCGGGAACAGTTGAAGAAAATTTCAAATTTTATTAATAAGAAACTTAATATATGAAAAAAAAGTATTTTAAAGAACTAGAAACAAATTATCATTGAAAATATTGAATATTGATGGTATGATAATTTTGCGGCAGAAGTGCCAAGAAAGAGTACCCATGACAGGGCGCTAAGCTTTCGGAAGACGCTTGTTTAGCGCCGACCGGATCGGAGCGTAGAGGTAGCCTCCCGAGCCTTAAAAACCGTAGCCTTTATGGTGACGGAATAAACAGGAAGGGAGGTGCGTAATTATGACGGCTTATGAGATTTTGTCTCTTGGCATTGGCATACTAACTTTGTTGATTACCTTTGGTAGCTTGATGGTTGCGTTTCTTGCCTTTCTTGACAGAAAGAACAAGAAGAAATAAAAATGCCTATCCTGTCGGCCTACAGGATAGGCGATGTCCGTAAGGACAATCAAAACCCTTGAGAGGCATCCACTTTGGAGTGGGTGCTCTTTCTATATCTAATATATCACTAATTTAAATTTTTATCAATGAAAAATTATAATGTTTTTTCTCAGCATATTTTTATAGTTACTGTTCAGGTGAATGTTCTTCGTGTTTTGTTAGTTAGCAGGACGCAGGAAAAGACGGGGCCCGGGGGGGGGGGGGCGGGGGGCCGGCCGGCGCGCGCGGAGTAGGGGGTGGTTTTGGTAGAAGTATAAAAAAAAAAAAAAAAAATAAAAG